>JAILOV010000016.1 GCA_024690605.1 Lachnospiraceae bacterium
GAAAGAACACGTTGTGAACTGTACTTTAGAATGGAATCCGGGAAACCATTTCAGAGATCCCGATATCAGGACCGCTAAGGCATTTGTCTGGGGATTAGATCAGCAGTAATGATCATCTCAGAGGGAGGTACTTTCCCAGAATTGCGTGTTTTAGATCCTGTCAGTTTTATATTGGAGATAGGAGGCGAGGAATGATGGAAACTGCAACCACAACAAGTACAGTAGAAATCATAAATAGAGGGGTCGAAGTTTTATTGAAACAGATGGGAGCTTTGGAAACAGAGCGCTTCATATGGTCCGGTGGGTCTGGAGGGGCTTACCACCTACCGTTACCGCATTCAGGGAGCGGGACAGTGCGTCGGAGACTACGCGGAGGGCAGAAAAACGTTCCATTTCCGGGATCTGTAATAAATCCGCGGGCAATGCACCGGTACAGGAGAGCTGTAGAAAACGAGCAGGGCATTTCGCCCTGCTCGTTTTTGGAATGCATTCTCCCCGGGTTTGTTTCGAAAATCTGATCAGACAAGTCCCCGCAATGCCTTTACCAGCCGGTCGATGTCCTCCGGTGAATTGTAGACAGCCAGAGTGGGCCGCACAACGCTTTCCAGACCGAAACGCCGAAGCACCGGCTGGGCACAGTGATGTCCCGTGCGCACGGCGATCCCGTAGCGGTTTAAGTGTTCTCCGACAGCACCGTCCTCGTAGCCGTCCAGCTTGAAGGAAAGCGCGCTGGCCTTGCCGGGAGCGGTGCCTACCAGATGAAGCCCCGGAACGGAGGAGAGTTCCTTCATGCCATAGCGGACCAGCTCCTGTTCCCACTGGTGAACCGCGGGCATTCCGATCGCGGACAGATAGGAGAGTGCTTCCCCCAGACCGACGGCATCGGCGATGGAACCGGTCCCTGCTTCGAATTTGTTGGGGGCCGGATTGTAGATGGTCCGCTCAAAGGTGACGTCTTTGATCATGTTGCCGCCGCCGTGATAGGGCTTTGCCTCATCTAACAGGGCTTTTCTGCCGTACACCGCACCGATTCCCGTGGGAGCAAAGATCTTGTGTCCGGAGAACACGAAGAAATCCGCATCGATCGCGCTGACACTGACCGGCATGTGTGCTACGCTCTGCGCTCCGTCGATCAGGATCGGAACACCGTGACGGTGAGCGATAGCGGTCAGTTCCTCCACCGGCGTGACGGTTCCCAGCACATTGGAGACCTGTGTGACGGAAACAAACCGTGTGCGCGGCGTAAAGAGACGCTCGTATTCCGACATAAGAAGCTGTCCCGATTCGTCACAGGGAATGACACGCAGAACGGCGCCCGTCTCCGCGGCGACCAGCTGCCAGGGAACGATGTTGGCATGATGCTCCAGAATGCTTAAGATGATCTCGTCACCGGGCGCAAGACGAGGCTTCACAAAGGCGTTGGCCACAAGGTTGATCCCTTCGGTCGTGCCGCGCACAAAGACCACATCGTTCTTGTCCGGGGCTCCGATAAAATCGGCGACGATCCTGCGTGCATTTTCGTAGGCATCGGTGGAGCGTGCCGCCAGCTCGTGCGCTCCCCGGTGTACATTGGAGTTTTCACGGGTGTAGAAACTGCTCAGACGGTCGATGACGGCCTGCGGTTTCTGTGTGGTCGCGCCGTTGTCGAGCCATACCAGCGGATAGCCGCTCACCTGCTCTTTAAGGATCGGGAAGTCATCGCGGATCTGTTTCAGCGTTTTTGTGCCGACCGTGATGCTTTCGTTGCTCCGTGTATGCTCCGGGCTGATCCGATCCGAAGCAGCGTAAAGATTATCCGGCGCTGCGCCGTTCTGTCCGTCCCGGACCGCCACACGGATCGTATTGCGCTCATCGGTATCCGCGAAAACGGTATCCGCGGGAAGCTTTGCCCCGACAGGTGCCGCGTCAGGGATCGCCGGTGCGGGATCCCAGAGCGCGTTGGCCATCTGCTCGAGGGTTTCGGCACTCGGCAGACCAAAGGCTTCCGGTCCGTTATCAATCATAATCATAGTATTCACCTACCTCCACATCTTCCAGGCAGGCAATCGCATCATCCGCCAGGATCGCAGCCGAGCAGTAGAGTGAGAGCAGATAGGAAGCAACGCCCTTGTCATCGATGCCGCGGAAGCGGACGGAGAGACCGCGGGATTCCTCGTTCTTTAAGCCGGCCTGATAGAGACCGATCACGCCGCGCTTTGCTTCGCCGGTACGCAGCAGCAGGATATTGGTCTTGCCGCTCTTTGCCTTCGGGTTCTTCTGGCCGTCCACCAGCAGTTTGTCGGTGGGAATGATGGGGATCCCGCGCCAGAGGATAAAGGTACCGCCGGCGATATTGGCCGTCACGGGCGGTACGCCGCGACGGGTGCACTCGCGCTCGAAAGCGGCGATCGCGCGGGGATGTGCCAGGAAGAAGGAGGGCTCTTTCCACACCTTGGAAATGAGCTCGTCCAGATCGTCCGGGGTGGGCGCGCCGTTTAAGGTCTCGATTCGCTGGGAATCCGGCACGTTTTTGAGCAGACCGTAATCGTCATTGTTGATCAGCTGGCTCTCCTGACGCTCTCTCAAGGAGTCGATAGCGAGGGCGAGCTGTTCCTGCACCTGATCATAGGGGGCACTGTAGACATCCTCGATGGCGGTGCTGACGTTGATGATCGTGGAAATGGAGCTCAGGCGGTATTCTCTGGGCTCCGTCTGGTATTCCACATAGCCCTGCGGGATGATATCACTCTTTTTGGTGGACGAGCAGAGCGCGTCCAGCGGGGTGTCGCCCTCAACAACACGGTTGACGCGGTAGATACCGGCCTCCAGTCCTTTGAATTCCAGCAGCTTCGGCAGCCACTTCGGTGTGAGTGCGCCATACTGCGGCCTTGTCTTGGTGACATTGGCGAGCTGATAGGCTGCTTCGGGTCCGAGTGCGTTGATCATGTTCAGTGTTTCCTTTGCCATTTGTTACTCCTTCCTTTTCCTTGTTATAACCATGCTCCCTCATTGGGGAAGATGATCTGTGCTGCCGCATCAAAACCGCCCTTCAGCGTGAACATGGGACCGGTATAGCCGGCCTCCCGCAGAGTCCGAATGGCGAGAATGCTCCGTTTGCCCTCCTTGCACACAAAGACCGTGTCGATCCCGGGATCCAGCTCCTTCTGTCTGCGCGCGAGCTGACCGATAGGAATGATCAGTGTCCCGGGGAACTTGTGGATCGCCCGTTCATGCGGTTCCCGGACGTCTACGATCGTGATGGCCTCGTTATTCCCCAACCGTCTGGCCAGTTCCTCGGGATCGATCCCTTCGATGGGTTCTTCGTCCGGATCTTCGCGCAGACCGCAGAAATCCTCGTAATCCATATCCTGTACCGTGCGGATCGAAGGGTTTGCGCCGCAGACCGGACATCCGCTGTCCCTGACCGTGTGCACCAGATGGTAGCGCAGGTTCCAGGTATCAAAGGCAAGCATTCTGCCGATCAGCGGTTCTCCGCTTCCGGAAAGGAGCTTTATGACCTCGGCGGCCATCATGGCGCCCAGGATCCCCGGAAGAGCGTTCATCACGCCGGAAGCCGAACAGGTCGGAACAATGCCGGCCGGGGGCGGAGAGGGATACAGACAGCGAAGGCACGGGGAATCGCCGTAACCGAGAATGGTCACGAAGCCCTCCATCTGAAACATCGCTCCGAAGACCTCCGGTTTTCTCTGCAGGATGCAGGCGTCATTGATCAGGTAGCGGGAGACGAAGCTGTCGGTGGCATCCACCACGATGTCGTAGTCCCCGAGGACTTCCTCTACATTGTCGGCGGTGAGCTTCTCCTGATGGATCACCGTATTCACCAGAGGATTGAGTTTTTTGATCCGGTCCTTTGCGGAGGAGACTCTGGGACGATCCACATCCCGGGTGCTGTGAATGGTCTGTGTCTGAAGGCTTTCCAGGCTGACGCTCTCCGCATCGGCAAGTCCGATGGTGCCGACTCCGGCGGCGGCCAGATGCTGTGCCACGACGCCGCCCAGCGCGCCGATGCCGGCGATGAACACGCGCCCGGCCATGATACGCTTCTGGCCTTTGATGCTCAATTCCTTAAGCTGCAGATGATTGCTGTAGCGCCGGATCTCCTTTTCCTCGATGGTCACCGCCTTCATCCGGTCCGTGGAGATGACACTCTCGCAGGCGCCTCCCGCAATGGCGGGGATCAGGTAGATCTCGTCGCCCTCTTTCAGTGCGGTCTTTACTCCCTTCAGGGAGCGGATATCCCGGTCGCCCACGTAGACACTGACAAAGGTTCTGAGATCGCCGTTTTCGTCATAGAGCCCTCTGGCTGCCTCCGGATATTCATCGGTGAGCGCCTGCAGCGCATCCCCGACGGTATCCGCCTGCAGCCTGACCTCCGGAGTCCGGTTCGTAAAGGTTCTTAAGGATGCTGCGATGATGACTGTGATGTTCATACGGTCTCCTCAGTCGGCGCCCCGCCGGACGATGAGCTCCCAGGTGCCGTCGCCGTTATCGATCTTCTCCAGCACCTCGTGCCCCTCCTCGCCGAGACTTCGGGGAACGTTTTCCAGAGGTTCCCCCTGATTCAGATGGATCTGCAGGATCTCGCCTTCCTCCAGTTCCTCGATGGCAACCTTGGCCTTTACAAAGGTGATGGGGCAGGTGACATCGGTGATGTCGATCTTGTCTGTGATGCTGTGATCAGCAAGTGCCATAGGGATACCTCGTTTCTTTTGTCTTCCGGGCGTTGCGAAGGCGCTCCGGAGAGTTACTGTTTTTCCGCGGTCTCGTCGAGAACCGTCAGATCCTCCTTTTCCGATTCGCCGTTTTCCACATGAAAGGAATTCAGAACCGGATGATCCTCCTCCATGAGAGAGAGGATCAGGTAGCTCGCGGTCCGGTCATAAGCCAGACGCTTATCCTCCTCGGAGGGTCGGCTCGGAGATTCCGGATGGGAATGCCAGTTTCCCAGCGGCTTCCAGCCGTTTTGCCGCATGTCCTTTACCGCCAGAAGCTGCTCCTTCGGATCCAGTGTGAAATGCTCGTTCGATGCATCCGTGTTGGTCAGAAGGTAGACGAAACGGATCTCTCTGGTCCCGTCTTCGCGGTCGATGCCGGCGATCAGTCCGCAGGCTTCATTGGGACGCTCCTTCAGAGAGTGTGCGAGTATTTTTTCGTAGTCATTTTTTCTGATCGTGATCCGCATGTTTTCTCTGCCTTTGTGAACGCTGACTCAGTGCTTCAGGTCGCACACAGCCTGCTCGTAGTCGATGAGCTGCGTGATCGAGGGATGCTCGCCGCAGACCGCACATTTTTTATCGCGTTTCGGAAGCTTGACTCTATGAAAATCATTGTGCAGGGCATCATAGGTGAGGAGTGCTCCCGTGAGCAGCTCTCCCGTGCCGACGATGAACTTGACCGCTTCCAGTGCCTGAAGGCAGCCGATCACACCGGCCATGGCTCCGATCACGCCGGCCTGTTTGCAGGTGGGTACGGCGTCCTTTGGCGGGGGCTCCTTGAACACACAGCGATAGCACGGGAGATCCTGTTCCGGGAGCCAGGTCATGAGCTGGCCGCGGAAACGGATGATCCCGGCGTGACAGAAGGGCTTTTTGGCCATGACACAGGCATCGTTGATCAGGAATTTTGCCGGGAAATTGTCCGTGCCGTCGAGGATGAAGTCATAGTCCTTAATGAGATCCGCGATATTCTCGGATGTGACGAAGGTGTGATAGGTGTTCACCTTTACGTCGGGATTGATGTCGTTCATGGTCTCTCTTGCGGATTCCACCTTGGGCTTTCCAAGGTCTGCTGTCGCATGGATGACCTGCCGCTGTAAATTGGAAAGATCCACCGCATCCGCGTCCGCGATCCCGATGGTGCCTACGCCTGCCGCCGCGAGATACAGTGCGGCGGGAGCTCCCAGACCGCCTGCTCCGATGATCAGAACTCTGGCGTTGCAGAGCTTTTTCTGTCCCTTTGCGCCGACCTCCTTAAGAATGATATGACGCGAATACCGTTCCAGCTGTTCGTTGGTAAATGCCATTATGCGCGTCCTCCACCCATGAAATAGAGAAATTCCACGGTATCCCCGTCGGAAAGCTGCTGTGATCCGAAGGCTTCCCGGTCCGCGAATTCTTCGTTGACCGAGACGGTCACATACTCCGGTGTTTCCACCTTTTCCGCCTCGATAAGCTCGGCGATCGTGATCCCGTCCCTGACTTCTTTGGTTTCTCCGGCTACTGTGATCTTCATGCTTTTTCTCCTTCTGTCCGATGTGCTGTTGACTGGATCGCTTCCGTAAAATCTTCGATCAGATCGGCCGCATCTTCGATCCCCACACTGATGCGGATCATGTCATCAAAAACGCCGGCGATCTGTTTCTGCTTCTCGCTGCTGCGGATGTAGAGCGTGGAGGCCGGGTGGATGACCAGCGTTCTGGTGTCGCCCAGTGAGGTGGCCCGCACCGCGTAGCGAAGGCGGTCGATCACCGTATAGGCGCGTTCTCTGGAGCCCACGCGGACGGTCAGGATACCGCCGCCCATGCCGCCCAGCTGCTGCATGGCCAAAGCGTGTCCGGGACTGTCCGGAAGGGAAGGGTGGTTCACGATCACCCCCGGGATCTGCGACAGCTCGCGCGCCAGTTCTTCGGCATTGCTGCAGATCTGTTTCATACGAAGCCCCAGCGTTTCCAGTCCGATCACATTTAAGAATGCCGTCATGGGAGCCATGCAGCCGCCCATATTTTCCCAGATATCGGTGCGAAGCCTTATGGTGTACGCAAACTTTCCGAAGGAACGGTAACCGTTCAGAGCGGTGAACCGGTCAAAATCCCAGGGAAAACGCGCACTGTCGATGATGACGCCGCCGATGGAGTTGCCGCTCCCGTTGATGTATTTGGTTGTCGAATGTACAACGACATCCGCCCCCAGACGGATCGGGTTGATCAGATAAGGCGTCGCCGTCGTGCTGTCCACGATCAGCACCAGACCGTGGGTGTGTGCCAGCTCCGCGACCGCCCGGATGTCCAGGATCTCCAGAGAAGGGTTGCTGATCACCTCTCCGTAGATCACGCGGGTCCGCTCGCTGATCAGAGGCTCGATCTCCTCCGGCGTCATGTGTTCGACATAGCGTGTCACGATGTCAAACTTCGTAAGATCCTCGAACAGATCGATGGTCCCGCCGTAGAGGCCGCCGCTCGCGATGATCTCATCTCCCGCACAGAGCATGTTCAGAAGAGACAGCGTGACGGCAAACATTCCCGATGAGCAGGCGATGGCGGCGTTCCCGCCCTCCATTTCGTTGATCCGCTGCTCAAATGCGGCCACTGTGGGGTTGGCCACCCGAGAATAGGCAAAGCCGGCTGCCTTGTGGTGAAAGACCTCGTCCTGCTCCTTTGCCGAGTCGTACTGAAAGGCGCTTACCTGCGAGATCTGCGGAAGCGTCGCTCCGTCCGCGTATTTTCTGACCGCTTTGCCATGCAGCAGTTTTGTGTTAAATTCCATATTTTCCCGTCTTTCCGCAATCGATCGAACATGCAAACATTAACACGACCAAACTACTATGTCAATAGGTGGATGACCGGACACAACGGCATAGGCCTCCATTCCCTCTTGATTTGCGGAATCATCCTGTTTTATAATCTGTTGTTGATGGCGGGAGGTAGAAATAATGTATTCAACCAGGGGACGTTATGCTGTCAGAGTGATGATCGATCTTGCGAAAAATGACGACGGCAGCTATATTCCGCTTAAAGACATCGCAGAGAGACAGGAGCTTTCCAAAAAATATCTGGAGATCATCGCCAGAGATATGGTGGCCGGCGGCCTGATCACCGGCACCAGCGGAAAGCACGGCGGATACCGCCTTTGCAGAAAGCCGGAGACATATACGGTCGGCGAGGTCCTGGAGATCATGGAGGGCCCCCTGTCCTCCGTCGCCTGTCTGGCCGACAGAAACTATGAATGCTCCAGAAAGAGTTTCTGCGAGACCCTTCCCATGTGGGAGGAGTTTGACCGGATGGTGCATGAATTTTTCTATGGAAAGAGACTGACGGATCTGCTGTAGTTCGTTCTTGTCTTTGCTTATTTTTCACGCCGTACCCGGGATTTTATGGTATAATAGATCGTTCAACGGATCCACGTTTGTCTGATCGCCATCAGCGTGATCATGTCGGGGATCATGATCTTTTTCACCTATCGCCTGACCGCCACATTTCAGCGTCTGGCGGGTGCAGAGGTTCGATTCCGCTACGGGCTACGTCGTGATATCAAGCCTCAACTGCCGGTCGATCCAACTCTTCTGATCGGCATTATGGGTATCATCATCAGGGAGGCTTTCGCCGATAAGGAATGGTGAAAGGGGGTTATGCCGCTTCATGTTTTCTTTTACGAGTCTGGAATTCGCGTTGGCATAGCAGTATCTGCATAGATGACCACATGTATCGTATGCACCGATATCTATCCCGAGCAGACAGGAACATTCGCCGTTTCTTTGATTCTTCCCTCTTTTTGGTACGATCAGATGGGCATGGAGTGCCGTTTCATAAGTTTCTACTGTCATGCATCCGGAACAATCAGCACCATGGGCGGCCAGTTCAGTTCCCTCCGCACAGGGCTTGATGGTCATACCGTGCCGACCGGTGATCTCTATAAAGGCTTTTCCTATCGTCAATCTGTCCTGATGTGATACCGCTCTTGCTTCCGGGAAATTCCACTCTACCTTTTTGTAGATATCGATGAAGCTGATGACACAGGTTTTGGTATAACCACTCAGTGTCTCAGCCATATGCTCAAATTGTGAGATGTGCCAGTCTACAGAATGATCAGCATCGACAAGGATCGGGTCATATCGCCAACCCACACGCTCCACACCGACATGATCCGAGAGCCGTCTGAAATCTTCCATTACCTGCTGCTTATCCGGCACATTCGGCTCGATATCCCTGCCATATGGTGTGATCGTCACAAACCAGTACTGACCATAAGGCTGGAAATGATCCAAGTATGGAAGGATCGGAGCGGGATTCTTGGTACAGAAAGTGATCAGGTCCACGACGTCGGGTGACAGGCTGTATCGTGTGACCTGAGACGGATTGTATTGCAACAGAGTGCCGCTGTTCCTCCTTTCATATTGCGGGTTTGATTGGAGCAGGATTTTTTCCTGTACCTTTTTCCGTCCGGGGGACTATGATAAAATGATGGGGATGCAAGCATATCGACATGGCAGAATGAAAGAAAACGGGGATGAAAATAACAATGCTTGAGATAGGAAACTGGCTGATGGTTGTGTGTGCTGCGTTTTACCTGGCGTGGTGGCGGATCACCTTTCGCCCTCCCGCACCGGAGGGAACACCGATCGGGAAGATGTGTCTCCTGCTTGCATTTGTCACAGGAATTGCCGGATTATAGTTCACTTTTTGATTGCATCGGAACATGCAAGATGGTCTCGTGGAATAAAAATCCCGGACAAACCGGATTGAGATACATCGAAATGGGGTTGACGCATCAGGAAGTACCGAGAATCGTAATAGCTCAAACACAGTTCTCCAGCTTTTAATGCATTTTTCCGGATGCTGGATTATAATGACATACAGTTGTTCTGGTTATTGTGCAAAGGACCGTATCGACAGGAGCAAAGTTCCTTGATGAAAACTCGTGAAATCTTACCAGCCGATGATCTGATCCTTGCCGGGATCATAAGGGATAATCTGAAGGCGCTTGCCCTCGATATTCCCGGCACGGTCTATTTTGATGATAATCTGAATCATCTGAGTGATTTCTACCGGGCTTCCGGGAAACGGCGATTCTATTATATCATGCTGAATGATGCGGACGAGATCACTGGTGGTATCGGACTGGCGGAATTCGTGCCATTCGAAGACTGTGCAGAACTTCAGAAACTCTATCTGACAGACGACGCGAAGGGACATGGGCTGGGATATGAGTTGATCCGGCTGATAGAGAAAAAGGCCGTAGAGTTAGGTTATAAACGCATGTATCTTGAAACCCATGATAACCTGCAGGCTGCCATTCATGAATATGTGAAATCCGGTTTTCACGAGATCGAGAAGCCCGAATCGGTTGTTCATGCTACGATGAACCGCTTCTTTCTCAAAGAATTGTTATGAAACGAACTTTTGAGAAACGGTGACAATCTTAGACTTGCACATTGGCTTATGCATAAGTTCGGACAACAACTGCATTTCTGAACGAAAGCTTTCACGCAGGCATAGAATCAGTGTTGATGAAGAAACACGCATTCCGCCCTCTATCCATTTGATAAGCATTGCGTTCATACCCCCAATACTGTAAACGAGAAGATACGGGAGCTGATCTTTATATTGATCTGCGATATCTATGTTATAATGCATAGGCGTGCAATGAAGCACGAAATCGATCTTTTGAAAGGATACAGAAACAATGGATTATAAGATGGAAGAAGGGAAACTGACCGTTCAGATGCAGGGAAAGATTGACAGCGATTCTGCACCTGAATTCGAAAAAGAACTTTTTGATGTGATTTCAAAGAATCCGGACCTTGAGCCGGTTCTTGACGCTGAAAAGCTGGAATATATCTCCAGTGCAGGGCTCAGGGTGTTGATGAAGCTGAGAAAACAGCGTGATAAACTGGATATGATCAATGTGTCCAGGGATGTGTATGAGATCATGGAAGTGACCGGATTTACGGAACTGTTTACGATCAGAAAAGCACTGCGAAAGATGAGCATTGAAGGGGCGGAGCTGATCGGCAAGGGCGGAAACGGCGCGGTATACCGATTAGATAAGGAGAATATCGTCAAAGTATATTTCGGTATATCCAATCCGGTGCAGAAGATCGAGCAGGATCGGCTGATCTCCAGACAGGTGTTCATTCATGGTATCAATACGGCGATTCCGTATGATATGGTACAGGTCGGAGAAGATTACGGCGTTGTGTTTGAAATGATCGATGCACTTACGCTTGGCCAGTTTCTGAGTCGGAATCCGGAGAAGACAGATGAATATGTTCACAGGATGACGGAACTTTTGAAACAGATGCATCGTACGGAGTTTGACGATGATGAACTTCCTGATGCGCGGAATCTGTTATATCACAGGTTGAAACTATGTGCGGACTCCCCCTATTTTACGCCGGAGGAAATACAGATCATGCGGGACATGATCGACAGGATCCCAAAGAGAAACACCTTTGTCCATGGGGATTTTCATCCGGGTAATATCATGGTGAACGATGATGAACTGATCCTTATCGATGTGGGGGATTCGGGACTCGGACATCCCGTAAATGATCTGATGGGAATGTATCTTCTGTATATTGTGGCTGCGAGATCAGGAAGCAGCGAGCGATACTGCGGATTGAATGCGGAGATCCTGTCCGGGATGTGGCAGCAGTTTCTCGGTGAGTACTTTGGCACGCGGGATGAGGAACAGATCGGGAAGATCACACAGGCTATCGGAGGCCTGGCACAACTGAAACTGATGCAGGGGATCGTTGTAAATCCGGGTATTTCGGATGAAGTGAGACAGACCGCATTAGACGGAGTCAAAAAGACATTCTTTGGTTACACGGATCAGATTTTGGAAGGGGCATTGGGATTGTTCTGATGGATCGTAAAGAATTCGAAGCGGAACAGGCGCACCTGGGCCTGATATATGACAAGCTCCTTGCGATGGAAAAGGAACTGGAGGAACAGATCCGGGCCTTGGACAGGAAAGCGCAGGAGGATAAAAATGATATCCGTGACAACATCCGTTTTGACTACGCGGATGATGAGACTACCCTGGAAACCCGGGCTGAGATCGAGGTGTGGAACCGCTATATCGACACCTATAATGTAGAAAGCGATTCTCTCCGGAGAAACATGAATGCCGTGAGGAAACTCCTGGAGGCGCCGTATTTCGCGGGGATCCGCCTGCGCTTTGATCCCGCAGAGCCTCCGGAGAATTATTACATCGGCCGTGCGGGTATCACGGAACATGGCGCAGATCCGCTGATCATCGACTGGAGATCGCCGCTCGCCGAGGTGTATTACAATCAGGAGACCGGCCCCACCCGGTATACGGTGGGAGACCGGGAGATCCCGGTGGAGCTGCTGCTACGCAGGCAGTTTGATCTGCAGAAGAACAGGCTCATTTCCTTTTTTGATACCGGGATCGCCATTGAGGATCCCATGCTGCTGCGATCGCTCTCACAGACACATTCCGACAAGATGCGGGCGATCACAGCCACGATCCAGAAAGAGCAGAATACGGTGATCCGTTATACCGATGTACCGGTGCTTCTGGTCGACGGGATCGCCGGCAGCGGTAAGACGTCGGTGTTACTGCAGAGGATCGCTTATCTGTTTTACCGTAAGCGCAAGGATCTGCGGCCGGATCAGGTATGCCTCATGACTTTAAACCCGGTGTTCCGGGACTATATCGACGAGGTGCTCCCGGATCTGGGGGAGACGAATCCTCTGACCATCACCTGGACGGAATTCCTGACCATGCTTCACGTACCGGATGCGCAGACAGATTTCGAAGACCCCGGGTCTGACCGTCTGGAGCGGATCCGGAAAGGGTTGCCGTTGTGTAAACCGGAAGCGGCGGATTTCTTCCCCATTACCCAGAAAAACAAGGTCGTCATGACTGCCGGAGAGGTTCTTGCGATCGTCAATGAATACCGCCGTTTTCCCCTCGGCGCAAGGCGGATCCGGATCTCTGCCGATGAGCTGGAATACCGGGCAAAAAACCGGGTGCGCAGTCTGGCGGAAGACGCGGAGCCGGACACGGATGCCGAGGTACCTTCGGATCCTGCGGAGGAAAGACGCCTGGAAAACGATTTCGGCGGAGCGTTACGGAATATCCGGAATTATGCCTGGATCAATGTCAGGCATATCGCGCAGCGCATCCTCGGCACCGAACATATCACAAAAGCCGAGTGGCTGTTCACGATGCTGGAGCTGACCGGATTGTGCGATCTGAACATGCGCTATGTCATGATCGACGAGGTACAGGATTATACCTATGCACAGCTGGAGATCCTCCGCATGTATTATCCCAATGCCCATTTTATGCTTTTGGGGGATGAGTTCCAGTCGATACGGGAAGATACCGTTTCTTTTTCCGGGATCGAAGAGATGACCCGTGAGGCGAGAAAACAATTCGTATCCCTGCCGCTTATGACCAGCTACCGGAGTACACCGGAGATCACGGAGCTGTTCGCTTCCCTGCTGCCGCAGGAGAGAAAGCTGGCGGTATTGACCGTCAGACGCCCCGGAGATGCAGTGACGATAAAGGTCTGCGGATCGAAAAAGGAATATGCCGGGGAACTGAAAAAACTGATCGCTCAATATCAGAAGAAGGACGGACTGACCGCCGTCATCTGCCGGAATGATGAGACGCTGGAAGAACTCATCGCCATCCTGGGAAAAGAAGCGCCCGCAGTGGTGAGTCAGCACGATTCCCTCCCGCAAAACGGCATCTTTTTGATCAAACTGGCTTTCGCCAAGGGACTGGAATTTGATCAGGTGATCCTGCCGGATGTCGATCCGGAGAACTACCCGGATGACCGGATCTCGAGACATTGCCTGTACACCGCGATCTCACGCGCCACCGGACATCTGGCGATCCTGGCGGAAAAAGAGGGTTCCCCGCTCCTGACTTTTTCCCCTCTTATTTGATATGGCAGTAGAAAACGGAGAATGGATCATGATGGGTGTTGCGGAGGATGATCCCTCCTGCGTACACACGGCGGACGAACTGATCGATCTGATCGATGAGGTCGGCTTTCTGCCGCTTTTTAAGAATGCCATTCCCGGCTTCTCCGTGGAGGAGCACACCGTGCCGGACTACTGGTTTACGGGCGACACGGAGCGGGATCCCTGGGAATGGCGTCATGAGATCACTCTCAGCAGGAAAGCCGCCTATGGCAAGTTTTTCGATAACAAGGCCGGCTTCATCTCTCTCGCATTTCTTCCGGACTTCATCAATGCGCGACGGGATGGCTATGACTTTGACGCCCGCTGGGATGATGAAAAGGCATCCGTTCGCGAGAAGCGGATCATGGATCTGTACGCCGACGATCATGCCGGTGATGAGATCTTTACCCCTGAGATCAGGAGGCGCGCCGGCTTCGGCAAAGGCGGTGAGAAGGGTTTTGAGACCACCCTCACAAAGCTCCAGATGAAACTGTATCTCTGTCCCATCGCCTTCAAACAGCGCGTGAACAGGTCGGGTGAGTCCTTCGGCTGGTCCATCGCCGTATTTTCAACGCCGGAGCACATCTGGGGTGAAGAATTTGTGAAAAACGCCTATCGGAAATCCCCGGAGGATTCCGCCAAAGCGATCGCACGGAAGATGACCGGTCTCTATCCCGATCTCACACCGGCACAGGTGCAGAAGGTTGCCGGGGGCCCTCAACTTGGGCAAGTCTTGCCTTGAGGGCGGCGATATCGGTATCCTGTTTGGCCAGCATGATGATCTCCTCCCATGTCTTCGACTTGAAGAACTGTGCCCATTTGACGATATTATAGCGCTTGTCATCAGCCGTTGCAATGTCGGTCATGGTGAGATCGACGATGCCGATCGCGAGTTTATCGGTATACAGATACCCGCTATCATCTTTCAGCCGGTAAGTGGAATATAAGAATTGTAAGGTCCTCGGCGAGTATCTTTGCCCGGGATTTGACACCTTCGGCCCGTTCAAACTGGTGGGCGGTATTCAGAAGGGGCATCCGACGGAGAAAGAGATCCGGGACGCGGTGGCGTTCTATCAGGGGTTAAATGAATGATGACCATCAGACCGGGGTGTGAATACCCCCGGAGCGGGCTGCTTATTTCGCCGTGTTGGCATCAGCCTTTTTGTATGCTGCCTCCAAAAGGGTTATATTCAGGATCGCAAATATCAGCAGATACACAGGCATGACAGCGATCCCGATATGTTCCTGCATGATCCCGAATACCATCGGCATGAACGTACTGCCCACATATGCGGATGCCATCTGAAGACCGATCGCAGCTGCCGAATACCTTTTTCCGAAATTCTCGGGGGTCATATGCTGTATCGCGGGATATACCGGTCCCATGCCGGTTCCTGTGATGACAAAACCGATCGCGGCGACCGGATAATGCGAAACGGGAGCGAATATCATGATGATCCCAAGCAGCTCTGTGATGATCCCGATCCTGATCAGGAGCCTGTCGCCGAGTCTGTTTGAAATGAAGCCGGATATCAGCCGCCCGAGCATCAGTCCTCCGAAAATGAGGGATCCGAAGGAGGCAACCAGTTCATCGGATAATCCCGCCTTTGTTCCGGCAAAATAGCTCGGTGTCCACAGGAAACATGTCGCCTCGCCGGAGCAATAGGCATAGAATGCGATCAGTGTCAGAATGACGCCGGGCACTTTAAGTGTTTCTTTTATACCGGCACTGTTCCGGATCTCTTCTTCATCGGAGACTTCTTCCGTCTTCTTCCATAAAGGCAGTGAAATGATACACACGAGCAGTATCCCTGTCTGAACATATGCCGTCCAGCGATATCCTTCATTCCACCTTGCTCTGCTGAGCGCCAGAGCCATGATATACGGACTGATCACAGCACCTACGCCATAAAAGCAATGAAGAAAATTCATGGCGGAACTCGAATAATGATTCGCCACATAATGATTTACGGATGCGTCGATGGCTCCCGCTCCCAGGCCGTAGGGGACTGCGATAACGAACAGTACCCAGTATTCCTTTGATACGGAAAAACCGAGAAGTCCGAGTATCGTCATGAGTATGGAGACGATCACGATCCATTTTGTATGAAAACGCCTGATCAGTCCCGGACTGATAAGCGCGGAAATGATCGTCATAAAGGATATGGTCATCGACACATATCCGGCATATGATGACGGCACATGAAAAGCCACCTGCATCCTGGGCCAGCCCGATCCGAGAAGTGAATCGGGCAATCCCAGACTGATGAATATCAGATAGATCACTGCCAACAGTAATGACCCCATGGATCCCTCCAAATGTTTGGCTCTTGCCTGTTCATAAATACCAATAGTTTATCAGACAGATCCGGATTATGCACCTTTGTCTCTTTTTTGCCCGGAGAGTTCATGATAAAATGATGGGGATGTCGCCATATCGGCATTTGTGATATGAAAAGGGATGATATGAGCAAAAGAATACCGATGATCGGAATAATTGCTGTAATACTCTACTTTCTGTCGGTAGGGGCTTTTTTGATCAGCAAAGCTGACACAGCCCTTACCGTTTGGGAATTGATGACGGTTATCAGCGGGCCGATCGTGCTGTTGGTATTGTTGGATCTAAGCGGCCGTTTATCCGTGCCTGATATAGATCGCCGGGCGATGCTGGCGTTTATCTGTTTGGGATCGCCCGTTGCTTCATCCGATAAGACCACGCGGTGCATGAAAACGCTTTCCCTGATAAACGGGATCCTCTGCGTAATGAGGTTGCGCGGGCAATAATGATTAAGGAGGAACGCAAACGATGATCCGATCCGCAAAGAACGAGGATATTTCTCAGATCAATAAGCTGCGGGAACAGGTAAACGCCCTTCATGTCAAGGGGAGACCTGATATATTTAAGGCGGGGTTTTCCAGGGAATTTCAGGATCGCGCAGCATGGTATCTGCAATCGGAAGACAATGAGATCTTTGTTGATGACAGAGACGGTGAGATTGTTGGTATGGTAATGGTGGATTACATAAGCAAGCCGGAAAGCCCTTACGGACTGGCCCGTGAATTCTGCCATATTGCTGAAATATGCGTAGACGAGAAATGGCGCAGAAAAGGAGTCGCGCATGAGTTGATGGAGTGTGTCCGTACCGAGGCAAGAAAAAAGGGCATGACAAAGATCGAACTTGATGTCTGGGCATTTAACGATGCACTTGGTTTTTACGAAGCAGAGGGGTTTCATGTGTTTCGCAGATTCCTGGAGTGCGATCTGTAATGAAGAGGAAAAATGAATTTCCCTGCATTTGTAGATGATATCAAAAAAAACGGCTGGAATGTCTTCGGTACGGAAGTGTACAGGGATGGCAGACTGATCCATGCCTGGGGAGATACGCAGGATGACATGCATGATATCTACTCTGCGACAAAGGCTGTTTTGTCTGTCGCCTTTGGCATCCTGTATGACAGAGGTCTTATCGGTCTCGATGATCCGATCCTGAAATACATCTCTGAGCCTGCCGGACCGGGCTGGGAAAAAGTGACGGTCAGACGTCTTCTCACCATGTCAGTTTTGGATCTTCCGTTCAGACCGGAGGGAGATCACTGGATCCGGTTCTCGTTAAACTGCGATGTCGATCCTGATGCGTGCGGGTTTCATTACAGCAATATCTGCACTTATCTGGTGGGGGTCGCGCTCACAAACATACTGGGTTCCGATCTTGGCAGATTTATAGAGGACGAGATCTTTGCGCCTCTGCATATTGATCATTATGAATATACGCGAAGTCCCGAAGGGTATTTCTACGGCGCATCCGGTATGAAACTTCGTGTCCATGATCTGAGCAGATTCGGACTTCTTCTCATGAATGACGGTGTATATGAGGACAGAAGGATCATCTCGGAGGAATATGTGAAAATGGCGACCGCCGTTCAGCAAATGAACAGAGAGGGCGGGTATGGCTTCTATATCTGGAAGTATCGTGACGGCTACAGCATCAACGGCAAATGGAAGCAGAAATGCTATATCCTGCCTTCCCGCGGTATTGTTGTGACCTATCTTTCGCACATCGAAGATGATTCCCATGATCTGCTGGAAAGCATGGAAAGGAATATCCTGGGGATCGCATAAGAAAAATCAATGACGGCAGGAAGGCGGGGCGCTAAAGTGTGCTTTGGAATCTGCCGAAACAGATAACGGAAAGGTATGTCCAGGGACGGACATATGCTCAAAACCAGGGAGGTGCGGAGAAAGGAGCAGGCGATGAATTCGATAACAAACAACACGGCATCTGTGATGAATGCTTATCAGAACGCACAGGCGCAGGCAGCGAACAAAACGGCGGAACCGACCAAAGCAAAGACCACGGAGGGCCTCGGGAAGACCGTGGGCAAGCCAGAATTGTCCGAGGAGGGCAGGAAGTACTATGACGAACTGAAAAAGAAGTATCAGGACATGGATTTCGTGCTGGTCTCCAAGGATATGAAGGAGGTCGCCAAACAGCAGGCCGGCAGCTACGGCAACAAGAACCGCATGGTGGTGCTGATCGATGAGGAAAAGATCGAGCGCATGGCCACCGATGAGGCCTACCGGGCAAAGTATGAAGGACTGATCTCGCAGGCGCAGACACAGCTGCCGCAGCTGCAGAACGCGCTGCTGAACACGCCGGGCGCAAAGACCGTCGGCATGCAGGTCAAGGATGACGGAACAGCATCCTTCTTCGCTGTCATGGACAAGAGCATGACCGCGCAGCGGGAGCGTGTCGCGGCAAAGAGGGCCGAGAAAAAGGAAGCCGAGAAAAAGGCCGCGAAGAAGGCCGAAAAGAAAGAGATTGAAGAAAAGCGCGCCGAGAAACGGGCGGAAAAGAAAGCGGATGAAGAAGCAAGGGAAAAGGAGAACATCGAAGACTTCACGGATGACGACTGGGGAGAGGACGGCGATTATGAACTCCTCCAGGCCGACAGCGCCGAGGAGCTGATCCGCATGATGGAGGACTGGGCGATGGCAAGACGCAGCGACACCGTGCTTACACCTGCGGAGGAACTGGTGGGCGCGCACGTGGATTTCAAGGCGTAGAGGCCTGCGGTTCGATCTCGCTTTGCACTGTGGATATGACCCCGAAAGCATTGTGCTTTCGGGGTTTTCTTTCCGGGTTTTTGCACCGGCTCTTCCTTTGTGCCCGAAAATATGATAAAATTTGGGGTGTTGCAGCCGCAGAAGGTAGATGTGAGAGATCTTCCGGGAGAAGAACAGGATGAAACTCAAGGTACTGGTTACGGGGAAAAATCTTAAGGTCGCAAGGGACATCTGCGAACATCTGGAGACGGATCGGGGTTACATGACGGTCAAATGCCCGCCCAGCAAGAGCGCGCTTTTTGATCTGACGCTGGCGGAGCTTCCGCGGGTCGTCATCGTCTGCATGGGTGATGAGACGGTGGACACGATCAGCGCCTACAACGTGCTGAAGAAGGCCGCCAAGCAGGGCAACTGTACGGTCATCGTGATCGCGAGCGAGGAGGATGAGGCCTATTTCATCAAGCATACCGAGCTTACCAGGGTGCTGTTCCTGTCGAGGCCGGTCTCGCTGTTCGCGCTTTACGAAAAGCTCAACGATATTGAGGAAGAGCTCAATCGCAACAAGGACAGCCTCATGTCGACCTTCCGGGAGTATCTCGGCGACGAGGCCGAGGAGCATGCCGGAAAGAAGCACATCCTGGTCGTTGATGACGATTCGGAGCAGCTGGTCCACATCAGGGAACAGCTGGAGGAATTCTATGACGTGTCGCTGGTCAAGTCCGGAGACGCCATGTTCAAGTTCCTTTTCAAAAAGATCCCGGATCTGATCCTGCTGGATTATCTGATGCCGGACAAGGACGGCGGGCAGGTTCTCAGACAGATGCGTTCGATCGATGACTACGCCTCGATCCCGGTCATCTTCCTGACGGGTGTGACCGAAAAGAGCACGGTGATCCAGCTTCTGTCCGAGCTGCGGCCGCAGGGCTACATCGTCAAACCGGCGAAGAAATCCGAGATCGTGGCAAAGATCATTGACGCGTTGGAGTGAGTGCGATGGACTATGATTTCAGCTGGCTCGCGGAGGCGGGTCTGGATACCGGGACGGGACTGGATTACACGGGCGGAAAGGAAAAGTATCTCTCCGCGTTGCAGCGCTTTTTCAAAAGCCATGAGAAAAACAGGGCCAGAGTCCTTGATTATTTTGAGAGCAAGGACTGGGAGAATTACAGGATCACCGTACACGCGTTAAAGAGCAACGCGAAGATGATCGGCGCGACGGACCTGAGCAAAGCATTTGAAGCGCTGGAGACGGCCGCGGCATCGGGCGATACGGCAGCTATCGAGCGGGATCATGCACCCGTCATCGAAGCCTATGATCATCTTGCGGAGGTGTTAAAGCCCATCGGCGAGATGGGAGATGTCCGCGCGGCGGATGAGATCTCCGCCGAAGTGGCAAGAGAGACGGCGGACAAGCTGCTCGCTGCGCTTGATGATTTTGACGACGAACTCTCCAAGGAGCTCGCGACGAAGCTTTCCGGTTATCCCTTCCGGATCACGCAGAGGGACCGGCTTAAGGAAGCGGCGGGCCTGATCGAAGACTTCATGTATGACGAGGCGGCGGAGATCATCCGCGAGATCGTGCCTGCCATAGAATAGATCATTCTGCGCGTCGGGGGCCGGGGACATTGAAGAAGATCAGGATCATCCTAACCGCGATGCTCATCATCGTGTTCGGCTATATTTTCATCGGCGAGTTTGTGCTGCCCGCCAACACCCCCATCAACGGCAACATCTGCGATACATTACCCAATGATGCATGGTTCGAGGTCCGTTCCGACGGCAGCCGTGTGCCCTTTGCGGTGCCGGGCCGCACGGACGGTGACATCGTGCTGGAGACAACGCTGCCGGAAGTGTTCGACAAAGACTACGCCGTTCTGTGCTTCCGCGGCAAGGATATGGAGATCTTTGTCGACGACGCCCTGCGTGAGGAGTTTCACACCACGGACTACGCACTTTTCGGCGATCAGTCCGCGGAGTGCTATGTCATGGCATCCGTCTATCCGGAAGACGCCGGAAAGGTCCTCCGCGTGCACTATGACTATAACTCCGGGATGATCTATGAGGTCTACATCGGCACGCGGCTCGGGATCCTCACCTGGCTGTTCGAGCGATACGGTCTGGAATTCTTCGTGGGCCTTGCGATCCTGCTTTTGGGCGTCATCAGTCTGGTCGCTTCCGTCACCTATAAATATATCCACAAGAAATATCTGGAGCTGGAACATCTCTCCATCGGCGTGATCCTCGGCGCCTGCTGGGTGCTCTCCAATTCGATCTTCAGACAGCTCTACACCAGGAACATCTCCGTGATGTCCAACATCCCGTTTCTGATGGTCATGGTCATGCCGGTGCCGTTCCTCGTGTTTATCGATTCCCTGCAGAACAGGCGCTATCATAAGGCGCATATGGTGAGCAGCTTCCTGGAGATCTTCAATTTCACGGTGAGCATCGCGCTGTTTGTCGCCGGCAAGGTCTCGCTGGAAAGCAGTTTCATCAACGCGGCGCTCTGCGCACTGATCAGTATCGTCGTGATGTTCGTGACGATCTTCATCGATCAGAAGCGGCATCTGCTTGCCTCCTACCGGGTGGTCGCGGTGGGCTTCGGCGTGCTGGCACTGGCGGCCGTCGCGCAGATCCTGGTCTATCAGTTCGCGCACAACGGCGTGTTCTCCGGTCTGTTCATGGCGATCGGCCTCTTCGGTTTCATGATCTGCGCGATCGTCCACACGATCAAGCAGCTGATCAACATCCGCCTGGAAGCCAATGAGATGATGCACATCAGCAAGGCCAAGGACGATTTCCTGGCCAACATGTCGCATGAGATCCGCACGCCTTTAAACGGGATCCTGGGCATGGATGAGATGATCCTCCGGGACACCAGGGAGAGCAGGATCAGGAATTATGCACTGGAGATCAAAAGTGCGGGCAACACGCTGCTGTCTATCATCAACGATATCCTCGATCTCTCCAAGATCGAATCCGAAAATTTCGAGATCCTTCCCGTGGAATATGACACCGCGTCCGTTTTGAACGACGTGTTGAACATGACCAGACACCGCGCGCAGAAGAAGGGGCTGGAATACAATTATCAGGTCTCCGAGCAGATCCCTTCCGCTCTGTACGGCGACGAGATCCGGATCCGGCAGATCATGCTGAACATCATTAACAACGCCATCAAGTACACAAAAGAAGGGCATGTGGACATCGATATCTCCGCGGAGTCCAAAATGATGGGCAATTTTGTGGATCTGATCATCCGGGTGGCCGATACGGGCATGGGAATCAGAGATGAGGACAAGGACAAGCTGTTCAAGAGTTTTCAGCGTCTTGAGGAGCGGAAGAACCGCAGCATCGAGGGGACGGGGCTCGGACTTCACATCACGAACCGGCTGCTGGAGATGATGGAGGGCAGCATCACCTTTGAGAGCGAATACGGCAAGGGGAGCACCTTTACCGTCACGGTCCCGCAAAAGGTGGTCAAGGCGGAGCCGATCGGCGATTTCAGCAAGGCGGTCAACACCTATCTGAACAACATCGGGATCGACGAGGTGGGACTGTACGCCCCGCATGCGAGGCTGCTGGTTGTGGATGACAATGAGATGAATCTGGAGGTCATGGAGGGGCTGCTTAGGGACACGAAGATCCGGACCGACTATGTGGACTCCGGCCGCAAGTGTATCAAAAAGGTGCAGGAGGTCCGCTACGACTGCATTCTCCTCGATCAGATGATGCCCGGCATGAGCGGCGAGGAGACCCTCAACGAACTGAGAGAAAAGGATCTGTTGCAGGGGACGCCGGTCATCGCGCTGACGGCGGATGCCATCATCGGTGCCAAGGAAAACTATCTCGCCAAAGGGTTTACCGATTACATCTCCAAACCGGTCAAATACGAGGTGCTGGAGCTGGCACTCAGGCAGTACATTCCCAAAGAAAAACAGCTCTCACCCGGCGGCGCGGATGAGCTCCCGGTCATGCTGATCTGGGGCAATGACAGCGAGCGGCTCAAGGCGGAAAAAGACAGACTCGACGGCATCTACAAGTGTGTGTGCGTCGTGGGAGAAAAGGCCAAAGACCGGTATCTGGAAAAGCACAGACCCGACGGCATGATGCATCTGTGTGATCCTGCCGCGGCATCGGAGACGGCGGACACACCCGTTCCGTCAGGCGCGTCCGTCAGCTGATCTCAAAACGATCCTTGTCTGCGACGGTCGGGACACCGGCGGGATAATTTCCGTCAAAGCAGGCCGCGCAGAGATGACCGGAGAGTTCTTCTCCGGCCAGAGCATACACCCGATCAAGAGAAAGAAAAGCGAGAGAATCCGCGCCGATCATCCGCGCGATCTCTTCCGGCGTGTGTCCGTTCGCGATGAGGCTGTGGTCCGAATCGATGTCCGTTCCGTAAAAGCACGGATGCAGAAACGGCGGTGCGGAGATGCGCAGATGGACCTCGGACGCGCCGGCATCCTTGAGCAGCTGCACGATATATTTGCTGGTCGTGCCGCGCACGATGGAGTCATCGATGAGGATGATGCGTTTTCCGCTCACGACGGAGGAGACCGCGTTGAGCTTGAGCCTCACCTGATCCGCGCGCTCCTTTTGCGTCGGCGCGATAAAGGTGCGCCCGATATACTTGTTCTTCACCAGGCCGATCCCGTAGGGGATGCCCGCGGCCTCCGCGTAACCGAGCGCGGCGTCGAGTCCGGAATCGGGGACGCCGATCACCAGATCCGCATCGACCGGATGATCCGCGGCGAGAAAAGCACCCGCACGGGCTCTCGCCTCGTGGACGGAGATCCCCTGGACGACCGAATCCGGCCGGGAAAAATAGATGTACTCAAAGACACACAGGGCGTGCTGTCTGTGATCCGAAAAGCAGGGGATGGAGCGCATCCCGTCGTCATCGACGACAACCAGCTCGCCGGGGTTAAGCTCGCGGATAAGCCTCGCGCCGACGGCGTCGAGCGCACAGCTCTCGGAAGCGAAGACCGGAGAACCGTCCGGCATCTCGCCGAGACACAGCGGACGGAGACCGAAACGGTCCCTGCAGGCCAGGAGCTTGGCCGGTGACATCATCACCAGGGAAAAGGAGCCCTGCAGCTGCCTGACAGCGGCCCGCACCGCTTCTTCGATGGAGGGGGCCTTCAGACGTGCCCTTGTGATCAGATAGGAGATCACCTCCGTGTCGCTGGTCGTCTGAAAGATGCAGCCCTCCAGCTCCAGTGTCCGCCGAAGCTCGTCGGAATTGATGAGATTGCCGTTGTGGCAGAGTGCGAGCTGTCCCTTCACATGCCGCACGACCATCGGCTGTGCGTTGATGACGGTGTTGTTGCCGCTGGTCGAATAGCGGACATGACCGACAGCGATCCGCCCGCTCCCGAGGCGCGTGAGCTCATCATGATCAAAGACCTCGTGCACGAGCCCGAGGCCTTTGTGATAGCGGATGACGCGCTGATCGTTGACCGCGATGCCGGCGGCCTCCTGCCCTCTGTGTTGGAGGGCAGTCAGACCGACGGCTACCTGGTCTGCCGATGCTGATCCGGTACCGGACCAGATGCCGAAAACACCGCATTCTTCATGATACTTGTACATTGCTTTGATCATTCCACATCCTGCAGAGCGTTGTAGTCCTCTTCTCCGGTGCGCACCTTGATGACGCGGCTCACGTTGTAAACGAAGATCTTGCCGTCGCCGATGTGACCGGTGTAGAGCACCTTTTTGGCCGCTTCGATCACGCGGTCGACCGGGATCTTGGAGACGATCACCTCGACCTTGATCTTCGGCAGCAGGGTCGCATCCATTTCAACACCGCGGTAGCGCTCGCCGCTTCCCTTCTGAATGCCGCAGCCCATGACCTGCGTCATCGTCATGCCGGTGACACCGAGATCATTGAGCGCACGCTTGAGTGCGTCGAATTTGGTCAGCTTGCAGATGATGGACACCTTGTGCATGCCGGAATCGAATTCCTGCGCGAGCGGCGCTTCCTGCACCACCTTGACGGCGGCATTCTTCTGCGAATCGCTTGCCTTTTCGAAGCTGTCGGTGCCGAGATCGGTGTTCTCGTTGGCATCCACGATCATGGTGTTGGACACGTCCATGATGGAGAAGCCGGCATAGGCACTGGCAAGACCGTGCTCCGTTGCGTCAAGACCGGTGATCTCATCTTCCTCGGAAACACGCAGGCCGAAGATCGCCTTGATCAGGAGATAGGCCACGGTGATCGTGACGGTTGTCCATGCCGCGACAGACACGAAGCCCAGCAGCTGGATGAGAAGCTGATGCACGCCGCCGCCATAGAACAGGCCGACAACACTGTCATTGTCCGGTGCGCTCGTGGTCGCGAACAGACCGACCGCGATCGTGCCCCAGATACCGTTCATCATGTGCACTGCCACCGCACCGACGGGATCGTCCACACGGAGCTTTTCATCAAGGAACCACACACCGAAGACCACCAGCAGTCCGGAGACCGCGCCGATGATGATCGCGCCGAACGCGTCGGTCACATCACAGGGAGCCGTGATCGCCACCAGACCTGCCAGGGAAGCGTTCAGACTCATGGACACATCGGGCTTGCCGTATTTCACCCAGGTGAAGATCATGGTCACAACCGTGGCGACCGCGGGAGCGATGGTGGTTGTCACAAAGACGGAACCGAGCTGCTCCACAGAGGTGCACGCGGCACCGTTGAAACCGTACCAGCCGAGCCACAGGATGAACACGCCGAGCGCGCCGATCGCCAGGTTGTGGCCGGGAAAAGCGTTGACTTTGACGATCTTGCCGTTCTTGTCTTTTGTGAACTTTCCGATACGGGGTCCGAGGATCGCGGCGCCGATCAGCGCGGCGATACCGCCGACCATATGGATCGCGCAGGAGCCCGCGAAATCGTGAAAGCCGAGTTCGGACAGCCAGCCGCCGCCCCAGATCCAATGCGCTTCAATGGGATAGATCACCGCCGAGATGACCGCGGAATAGACGCAGTAGGAAATGAACCGCGTGCGCTCCGCCATCGCGCCCGACACGATCGTCGCCGTGGTCGCGCAGAAGACCAGATTGAAAACAAAGTTGGACCAGTCAAAATTCTGATAGTCCGAAAAGATCGTGAGGCTCGGCTTGCCGATGAATCCGCCGAGGCTGTCTTCACCGAGCATCAGGCCGAATCCGAGCGGCACGAACACGCAGGTGCCGATGCAGAAATCCATCAGATTCTTCATGATGATGTTGCCCGTGTTCTTGGCACGCGTGAAGCCCGCCTCCACCATCGCGAAACCGGCCTGCATCCAGAAGACCAGCGCCGCGCCGATCAGAAACCAGACACTGAAGACCTGGCCGCTTATCAGTTCCATAACCTCTTCCATAATGTACCTCCTCTCCTCCTGTTGCTGCCGCGTCCCCCACTGCGCGCCTGTGGGAAAGACAAAACGCGAAAAAGGAGCCGGGCGTGATGCCGACTCCTTTGTCGCGTTTTAATGGTTCACATCATGCAACAGATTTTCCGGCTTGTCAAGACCGGTTTTCAAATTTTTTAAAATTTCTCTTGACAAACCTTTTTTGCGGCGCGTATTATGTGGAATGTCAACAAAGGCGTTGGCGGGATATCCCGTCAGCGCCTCTTTTTTTCTTTTGATCCGTTTGGGAGAAACGTTATGTGTTCTATCATGGGATTGACTGACAGATCAATAGACAGGGGGACCCTGCGGGAGTATCTGGACCGGACGATCTCACGCGGCCCGGACATGAGCCGCGTGGCCGAGGCAGGGGACGGCTGGCTGTGCTTCCATCGACTGGCGATCATGGGCCTGACGGAGGAAGGCATGCAGCCGTTTTCCGCGGACGGCGACATGGTCGTGTGCAACGGCGAGATCTACGGGTTCCGCGAGCTCAAGGAGCAGCTGAGTGACCGCTATGAATTCCGCAGCGGCAGCGACTGCGAGGTGCTGCTTCCTCTGTATCACGAATACGGCACCTATATGTTCCGGATGCTCGGATCGGAATTCGCGATGATCCTCTATGATCACAGACGCGGGACATTTGTCGCGGCGCGTGATCCGATCGGGATCCGCCCGCTCTACTATGGATATCTCGCGTCGGGCGCCATCGCTTTTGCTTCGGAACCGAAGAACCTCATCGGTCTGTGCGAAACGATCCGTCCGTTCCCGCCGGGACACTACTATATGGATGGCGAGTTCAAACGCTATATCGACCTGACCTCGGTGCACAGGTATCTCCCGGACGATGTCGAGACTGCCTGCCAGGGGATCCACGATCGACTCGTGCGCTCGGTGGAGACGCGGCTTGACGCGGACGCCCCGCTGGGCTTTCTTCTTTCCGGCGGACTGGATTCCAGTCTGGTGTGCGCGATCAGTGCCAAGCTTCTCGGAAAAAGGATCCGCACCTTTGCGATCGGCATGGACAAGGACGCGATCGATCTCAAGTATGCAAAGCAGGTCGCGGACTTTATCGGAGCGGATCACACGGAAGTGTACATGACCAGGGAAGAGGTGATCGCGGCGCTCCCCGAGGTGGTGCGGCTCCTCGGGACCTGGGACATCACGACGATCCGCGCGAGCATGGGCATGTATCTGTGCTGCAAGGCGATCCACGAGACCACCGATGTGCGCGTGCTCCTGACGGGAGAGATCTCCGACGAGCTGTTCGGCTACAAGTATACGGACTTCGCGCCGGACGCGGAGAGTTTTCAGGCGGAATCCAAAAAGCGCGTCGATGAGCTTCATATGTATGATGTCCTGCGCGCGGACCGCTGCATCAGTGTCAACTCGCTGGAGGCGCGCGTGCCCTTCGGTGACACGGAATTTGTCCGCTATGTGATGAAACTGGATCCGAAGATCAAGATGAACACCTACAACATGGGGAAATACCTGCTCCGGCACGCGTTCGAAAAGGACAAGATCCTACCGGAAGACATCCTGTGGCGTCAGAAGGCGGCGTTCTCTGACGCGGTGGGTCACTCGATGGTGGACGATCTCAAGGAATACGCGGAAACAAAGTATACCGACGCGGACTACGAGGAGCGCAGAAAGAAATACACCTACTGCACACCTTTTACAAAGGAAAGCCTGCTCTACAGAGAGCTGTTTGAGGAGTTCTATCCGGGACAGGCGGAGATGATCAAAGATTTCTGGATGCCGAACAGGGAATGGGAAGGCTGTAACGTTAACGATCCGTCGGCGAGAGTTCTGGCCAACTACGGCGAAAGCGGAAACTGAGGAGGGGTTATGGTCAAGTATGTGTTTGTTACCGGCGGTGTGGTGTCCGGTCTCGGCAAGGGGATCACGGCAGCTTCCCTGGGAAGGCTCTTAAAGGCCAGGGGCTACCGCGTGACCATGCAGAAGCTCGATCCCTATATCAACATCGATCCGGGAACCATGAATCCGGTACAGCACGGCGAGGTGTTCGTCACCGAGGACGGCACGGAGACCGATCTGGATCTCGGACACTATGAGCGCTTCATTGACGAGAATCTCGGACGCAACGCCAACGTGACCACCGGCAAGATCTACTGGTCGGTGCTTCAGAAGGAGCGCCGCGGCGATTACGGCGGCCACACGGTGCAGGTGATCCCGCACGTGACCGATGAGATCAAGAGCCGTTTTTACAGAGACTATGATGAGAACGAGACCACGATCGCCATCATCGAGGTCGGCGGCACGGTCGGTGACATCGAGAGCCAGCCGTTTCTGGAAGCGATCCGCCAGTTCCAGCGGGAGGTGGGTTTCAAGAACGCGATCCTGCTCCTGGTGTCACTCATTCCTTATTTAAAGTGTTCGGCGGAACTCAAGACCAAGCCCACGCAGAACGCGGTGAAGACGCTGCAGGGCATGGGGCTCCAGCCCGATATCATCGTCTGCCGCAGCGAGATGTCGGTCGATCCCTCCGTCAGGGAAAAGGTGGGACTCTTCTGTAATGTCCCGGCCTCGCATGTGCTGCAGAATCTGGATCTTCAGTATCTGTATGAGGCTCCGCTGATGATGGAGGAGGAGAGGCTGGCGCAGATCGTCTGCGAGGATCTGGCGCTTCCGTGTCCGGAACCGAACCTCACGGACTGGCGGGATATGGTGGAAACGCTGCGCGGCCTGGACACGGAGCATCCCGTGCGGATCGCGATCGTCGGCAAATACACCGCGCTGCATGACGCGTATCTGAGCGTGGTTGAGGCACTCAAGCACGGCGGCATCTGCAACCGGACCGCGGTGGAGATCGCGTGGGTGGATTCGGAGCATGTGAATGCGGACAACGTGAGCGAAGTGTTTGACGGGATCGACGGGATCCTGGTCCCCGGCGGATTCGGAGACCGTGGGATCGAAGGCATGGTGGACGCGGTCCGTTACGCGAGAGAAAACCGGATCCCCTATCTCGGGATCTGCCTCGGCATGCAGCTGGCGATCGTCGAGATCGCGCGGGATCTGGCCGGACTGACCGGCGCCAATTCCGTGGAGATCGATCCGCACACGCCGCATCCGGTGATCCATCTGCTCCCGGAGCAGAACGGCGTGGAGAATCTCGGCGGAACGCTCCGTCTGGGCGCATGGCCCTGCGTGCTCCGTGAGGGCACGATCGCGCACGGGCTCTATGGCGCGGACGAGATCACGGAGCGGCACAGGCACCGCTACGAGGTGAACAACGATTACAGAGAAAAGTTAAAGGACGCGGGCGTCGTGCTCTCGGGCATGTCCCCGGACGGCAGGATCGTGGAGATGATGGAACTGCCGGAGGAGACGCACCCCTATTTTGTGGCGACGCAGGCGCATCCGGAATTTCGATCGAGACCCAATCATCCGCATCCGCTCTTTGCGGGGCTGATCAAAGCGGCGATGGAACACGGCAACCGGTAGTCAAAAAGGAGGGAGATCATGAAAAACGAAAAGAACGCAGTGACGGAATTGTTCGGCAGCATGGTATTCAACGAGGAACGCATGAAGGAGCGCCTCTCACCCATGGCCTATGGCGCATGGAAGAAGTGCATCACGGAGGGCAACTCCCTGGATCTGGCCACGGCCAATGAGATCGCCGAGGCGATGAAACAGTGGGCACTGGAGCAGGGCGCCACGCACTACACGCACTGGTTCCAGCCGATGACCGGCGTCACGGCGGAGAAGCATGACAGCTTTATCGCTCCGACGGAGGGCGGCCGCATCATGATGGAATTCTCCGGCAAGGAGCTGGTGAAAGGCGAGCCGGATGCGTCGAGCTTCCCCTCCGGCGGCTTGCGCGCGACCTTTGAGGCCCGCGGCTACACGGCCTGGGATCCGACATCCTTTGCTTTTGTCAAGAACGGATCCCTCTACATCCCGACGGTCTTCTGCTCCTATGGCGGACAGGCCCTCGACAAGAAGACACCGCTCCTGCGCTCCATGGATGAGGTCAGCCGTCAGTCCATCCGCATCCTGCGGCTGTTCGGAGACGAGGAGACGAGACGTGTCACGGCACAGGTCGGACCGGAACAGGAATACTTCCTGATCGACAAGGAACTCTATGAGAAGAGACGCGATCTGAAGCTGACCGGGCGCACCCTTTTCGGCAACAAGCCGCCTAAGGGACAGGAACTGGAGGATCACTACTTTGGACAGATCAAGCCGCGCGTGGCGGCGTTCATGGCGGATCTCGACGCGGAACTCTGGCGCGTGGGCGTGCTCTCCAAGACCAAGCACAACGAGGTCGCACCCTCACAGCATGAGATGGCGCCCGTCTATGCGGATGCCAACGCAGCCTGCGATCAGAACCAGCTGGCCATGGAACTCATGAAGACGGTCGCCGACCGGCACGGCTTCCACTGCCTGCTGCACGAAAAGCCCTACGCCGGCGTCAACGGATCCGGCAAGCACGACAACTGGTCTCTTTCGACCGACACCGGCAAGAACCTGTTCCGTCCCGGTTCTACACCCAGACAGAACGCACAGTTCCTGCTCTTCCTCGCGGCCTTTGTCAAGGGCGTCGATGAATATCAGGAGGCGCTGCGCGTGACCGTGGCAAGTGCCGGCAACGATCACCGTCTCGGCGCGCAGGAGGCCCCGCCGGCCATCATCTCCATCTTCCTGGGCGATGAGCTGGAAGCGGTGGTGGAGAGCATCATCAGCGGCAAGTCCGTCAAGACGGGCGGAAAGCGTTCCCTGACGATCGGCGTGGATGTGCTGCCGGCGATCCCGCAGGACAACACGGACAGAAACCGCACATCGCCGATGGCGTTCACCGGAAACAAATTCGAGTTCCGTATGCTGGGCAGCTCGCAGTCCATCTCCGGACCGAACATCGCGCTCAACACGATCATGGCGCAGGAGCTCAAGGAATTTGCGGACAAGCTGGAGAAATCCAAGAACTTCCAGGGCGATCTGCAGAAGCTGTTAAAGAAGGTGTTCACCGAGCATCAGCGCATCATCTTCAACGGCAACGGCTATGACGCGAGCTGGGTGAAGGAAGCGGAGAAGCGTGGACTTGCCAATCTTGTGTCCACGGCGGACGCGCTGAGCCACTACGCTTCGCCGAAGAATGTGAAGCTCTACACGGAGAATAGCATCTACACCGAAGAGGAGCTCAAGGCGCGTGCCAACATCCATATGGAGACCTATAACGCGACGATCGAGATCGAGGCGCGGACCATGATCGACATGATCGACCACGAGATCCTGCCGGCGGCGAGCGCCTATGCGACCGAGCTCTGCGAGCGCGCGGGCGTGAAAAGCGATGCCGGTGTGAGCGGAAAATACGAGGCGAAGCTCGCGGGCACGCTTGCAAAGCTCACGGATGATCTGGCGGCGGCCAACGAGAAGCTGACCCGGGATATGGACAAGATCCCTGCGGACGCGGAGAAGGCCATGCGCTACATTCACAGAACGATCCTCGCCGATATGGCAAAAGCCAGGGATCTGGCGGATCAGCTGGAAGCCAAGACGGATGCGGAATACTGGCCGTTCCCGACCTATTCCGATCTGCTGTTCTCAGAGTAAAATACCGGAGATAAGGACATGTTTGACGCGAGAAGCAATGTAGAAAAGCCACCGCTCTATGACGAACGCTATGAACACGATGCCTGCGGCATCGGTGCGATCGTCAATATCCACGGCGTCAAGAGCCGTGAGACCGTGGAGAACGCGCTCCGGATCGTCGAAAATCTGGAACATCGCGCGGGCAAGGACGCGGAGGGCAAGACGGGCGACGGCGTGGGGATCCTGCTGCAGGTATGCCATACCTTCTTTGCGGAGGAACTGCGGACGCAGGGGGTGGAGCTCCCGCCGGAGAGAGAATACGGCGTCGGCATGTTCTTTTTCCCGCAGGATGAGCTGAAACGCTCACAGTCAAAAAAGATGTTCGAGACACTCTGCGCCAAATCGGGCCTGTCGTTTCTGGCCTGGCGCAGGGTGCCGGTCGAAAAAAAGGTGCTCGGTCATCAGGCGCTGTCCTGCATGCCCTGTATCGAACAGGCTTTTGTCGGAAAGCCGGAAAATGTAGAAAAAGGAATCGACTTCGAGAGAAAACTCTATGTGGTGCGCAGGGAGTTCGAGCAGGGGGCGGATGCGACCTATATCTGCTCCCTGTCCTCCCGCACCGTTGTCTACAAGGGCATGTTCCTGGTCGGACAGCTGCGCACCTTCTACAAGGATCTGCAGAGCGATGATTACACATCGGCCATCGCGATCGTGCACTCTCGCTTTTCAACGAACACGAATCCCAGCTGGGAAAGGGCACATCCGAACCGGTTCATCGTCCACAACGGAGAGATCAACACGATCCGCGGCAACGCGGACAAGATGCTGGCGAGAGAGGAAACCATGGATTCCGCGTATCTGAAGGGGGATCTGGTGCGTGTCCTGCCGGCGATCAATGTGCAGGGGTCGGATTCCGCCATGCTGGACAACACGCTGGAATTCCTGGTGATGAACGGCATGGAGCTGCCGCTGGCGGTGATGATCACGATCCCGGAGCCCTGGGTCAACAACAAGACCATGAGCCAGAGCAAACGGGATTTCTACCAATATTATTCCACGATGATGGAGCCGTGGGACGGCCCGGCGGCCATCCTGTTCTGCGACGGCGATATCATGGGCGCCGTGCTCGACAGGAACGGACTTCGTCCGTCGCGCTATTACATCACCTCGGACGACACGCTGATCCTTTCCTCCGAGGTCGGCGTGTTGCCCGTGCCGCCGGAGAAGATCGTGAAAAAGGACCGTCTCCGTCCCGGCAAGATGCTGCTCGTGGACACGGTGCAGGGCCGTCTGATCGACGACGAGGAGTGCAAGGAACGCTACGCCAGACGCAATCCCTACGGGGAATGGCTCAACGATCATCTGGTGACGCTGCATGACCTGAAGATCCCCAACAAACGGATCGCCTCCTATACCGAGGAGGAACGCGGGCGCATGCAGAAGGCCTTCGGCTACACCTATGAGGAGTTAAAGGACACGATCCTGCCGATGGCGCGGGACGGTGCGGAAGCGATCTGCTCCATGGGGATCGACATCCCGCTGCCGGTGCTGTCATCGCATCATCAGCCGCTGTTCAACTATTTCAAGCAGCTCTTCGCACAGGTCACCAACCCGCCGATCGACGCGATCCGCGAGGAGATCGTGACCTCGACCAATGTCTATCTGGGCCGCGACGGCAATCTCCTCAAGGAGGAGGCCGGGAACTGCACGATGCTCATGGTGAACAATCCGATCCTGACCAACACGGATCTGTTAAAGATCAAGACCATGCAGCACGAGGGCTTCAAGGTGCAGACGATCCCCATCGTCTACTATGTCAACACGAGACTGGAAAAGGCGCTCGACCGCCTGTTCATGGAGGTTGACAAGGCCTATCGCGACGGCGCGAACATCGTGATCCTGTCCGACCGGGATGTGGACGAGAACCATGTGGCGATCCCTTCGCTGTTAGCTGTCTCGGCGCTCAGGCAGTATCTCGTGCGCACGAGGAAGGCAACCTCGCTCTCGCTGATCCTCGAATCCGCGGAGCCCCGCGAGGTGCATCATTTCGCGACGCTTCTGGGTTACGGTGCCAGCGCGATCAATCCCTACCTGGCGCAGGAATCCATCGCCGGCCTTATCGACAGCGGCATGCTGGACAAGGACTATTACGCGGCCGTGGATGACTATAACAGTGCGGTGCTTCACGGGATCATCAAGATCGCGTCCAAGATGGGCATCTCCACGATCCAGTCCTATCAGGGCTCCCAGATCTTTGAGGCGATCGGCATCGACCACAGCGTGATCGACAAGTATTTCACCGGGACCGTGAGCCGCATCGGCGGGATCGGTCTCGAGGACATCGAGAACGATGTGGAGACCCTGCATGACCGCGCGTTCGATCCGCTGGGACTGCAGAACGATCTGACGCTCGACAGTCTCGGTTATCACAAGGCAAGAGCAGGCGGCGAGGAACATCTCTACACGCCCGAGACGATCCATCTGCTCCAGGAAGCGACGAGAAGAGGTGACTACGGCCTGTTCAGGCGCTACACAGCGCTGGTCAACAGGGAGGATTCCGTTCGCAATCTGCGGGGGCTTCTGCAGTTCAAACTGCCGAAGAAGGGGATCCCCATCGACGAGGTGGAGAGCGAAGAGGAGATCGTGAAACGGTTCAAGACCGGCGCCATGTCCTATGGTTCGATCTCCGAGGAAGCGCATGAGACCATGGCCCTCGCGATGAACGCGCTCGGCGGCAAGTCCAATTCCGGCGAGGGCGGCGAGAGTCCCGAGAGGCTCGTCAGCGCGGGAACTGCCGAGGACAAATGCTCGGCGATCAAGCAGGTCGCCTCCGGACGGTTCGGCGTGACCAGCAGCTATCTGGTTTCCGCCAAAGAGATCCAGATCAAGATGGCGCAGGGAGCAAAGCCCGGCGAGGGCGGTCATCTCCCGGGCAGCAAGGTCTATCCGTGGATCGCCAGGACCAGGCACTCCACGCCCGGCGTGTCGCTGATCTCGCCGCCGCCGCATCATGATATCTACTCGATCGAGGATCTGGCACAGCTGATCTACGATCTGAAGAACGCCAACCGGCAGGCAAGGATCTCCGTGAAGCTGGTCTCCGAAGCCGGTGTCGGCACGGTGGCGGCCGGTGTCGCCAAGGCGGGGGCACAGGTGGTGCTTGTCTCCGGCTATGACGGCGGAACCGGCGCGGCGCCCAAATCTTCGATCCACAACGCGGGACTTCCGTGGGAACTGGGGATCGCGGAGACGCACCAGACACTGATCATGAATCATCTGCGGAACAAGGTGCGGATCGAAGCGGACGGCAAGCTCATGAGCGGTCGGGATGTCGCGATCGCGGCGATGCTGGGCGCCGAGGAATTCGGCTTTGCCACGGCACCGCTCGTCACGATGGGCTGCGTCATGATGCGCGTGTGCAATCTGGACACCTGCCCGGTGGGCGTTGCCACGCAGAACCCGGAGCTTCGGAAGCGTTTCCGCGGGAAGCCCGAATATGTGATGAACTTCATGCGCTTTATCGCGAGAGAGCTGCGGGAGATCATGGCCGAGCTCGGGATCCGGAGTGTGGATGAGCTGGTGGGCAGAAGCGATCTGCTCCGGATGCGGGACGATCTGACGGGCCGGCAGGCCAAGGTCGATCTGTCCGGGATCCTCGACAATCCCTATGCTGGTAAGAAGAACATGCGCAGGCAGACCCTCTTTGATCCGGCCGAGGTCTATGACTTCAAACTCAAAAAGACGCCGGACGAGCGTGTGCTGCTTAAGAAATTCGACAAGGCCCTGCAGAAGGGACAGAAAGCCGCGGTCGATCTGCCCGTGATGAACACGGACCGGGCATTCGGTTCCATCTTCGGATCGGAGATCACGAGGCGTTTCGGCGATCAGGAACTGGCGGAGGACACCTTTACCGTGCGGACGCAGGGTGCCGGCGGGCAGTCCTTCGGTGCGTTCATTCCGCAGGGACTCACGATCCGCCTCGAGGGAGACGCCAATGACTATTTCGGCAAGGGCCTTTCCGGTGGGAAGCTCATCGTGGTGCCGCCCGAGGGATCGGCATTCCGGCGTGAGGAGAACATCATCGTCGGCAATGTCGCGCTCTACGGTGCTACCAGCGGCAAGGCGTTCATCAGCGGTGTGGCAGGCGAGCGATTCTGCGTGCGCAATTCCGGTGCCATGGCCGTGGTGGAGGGTGTCGGCGATCACGGCTGTGAGTACATGACCGGCGGCGTGGCGGTGATCCTGGGACGGACCGGCAAGAACTTCGCTGCCGGCATGTCGGGCGGCATCGCCTATGTGCTGGATCCCGACACGGATCTCTACACGCGGATCAACAAGGAGATGGTGTCCTCGCAGGAGATCACCTCGAAATATGACGTGCAGCAGCTCAAGGATCTGATCGAGGAGCATGTGGCGGCGACAGGATCGCCGCTGGGCAGAGAGATCCTCGATGATTTCGCCGGATGGCTGCCGCGGTTTAAGAAGATCATCCCGCATGATTACATGCGGATCCTGACAGCGATCGGACAGATGGAGGAGAAGGGCTTAAGCCGTGAACAGGCGCAGATGGAGGCGTTCTACGCCTGCCATCGATAAGGAGTGAACCATGGGTAAACCAACCGGATTTCTGGAATATGAGAGAAAGAGCTCCCCGGCGATCCCGCCGAAGGAGCGCATCAAGAACTGGGAGGAATTTCACACACCGCTGCCGGAAAAGGAGCGCACGATCCAGGCGTCGCGCTGCATGGCCTGCGGCGTCCCGTTCTGTCAGGCGGGGGCCGATATCATGGGCCGCACGACGGGGTGCCCCTTGCACAATCTGATCCCCGAATGGAACGATCTGATCTATCGGGGAAACTGGCGGGAGGCTTACCGGCGGCTCAGGAAGACGAACAGCTTCCCGGAGTTTACCGGCCGCGTGTGCCCGGCGCTCTGCGAGGTCGCCTGCACCTGCAATCTGGGCGGCGATCCGGTCGGCGGCAAGGAGACGGAGCTGGCCATCATCGAGCGCGCCTATCGCGAGGGCTGGGCGGCAGCCGAACCGCCTGCCGTGCGGACGGGGAAGCGGATCGCGATCGTGGGATCGGGACCGTCGGGACTCTCCGCTGCGGATCTGCTCAACCGCCGCGGACACAATGTGACGGTCTTTGAGCGCTTTGACCGTCCGGGCGGTCTGCTGATGTACGGGATCCCCAACATGAAGCTGGAAAAGCGCTTTGTGGAAAGAAAGCTGAAGATCCTTGAGGAGGAGGGCATCCGTTTTGTCACCGGCGCCGATGTGGGGAAGAATGTGAAGGCCGATGAGATCCTTGCGGATCATGACCGCGTGCTGCTTGCCTGCGGGGCGTCCAAACCGCGTGATCTGAACGCGCCGGGGAGAGACGCGGAGGGAATCTTTTTTGCCGTGGATTTCCTGCGGGAGAACACGAAGGCGCTCTTAGATTCCGACTTCCGCAAAGCGGGTTCGATCAACGCGAAGGGGAAGCAGGTCGTGATCGTCGGAGGCGGCGACACCGGCAATGACTGTCTGGGAACCTGCATCCGTCACGGCGCGAAGAGTGTCGTGCAGATCGAGATGATGCCCAAGCCGCCGGAAAAGCGCACGGACGACAATCCATGGCCCGAGTGGCCCAATGTGTTAAAGACCGATTACGGTCAGGAGGAGGCCATCGAGGTCTTCGGGAGCGATCCGCGGATCTATGAGACGACCGTCAGGGAGTTTCTCAAGGATAAGGCGGGAAAGCTCCGCGCGATCCGCACCGTGCGGCTCTCCTGGGAGACGGAGAACGGCCGGCGGGTGATGAAGGAGATCCCCGGATCGGAGCAGGAACTTCCCTGTGAGCTGTTATTGATCGCGGCCGGTTTTGTCGGCGCGCAGGACTATATCGCCGAAGCCTTCGGCGTGCAGCGGGACAACCGCGGCAACATCGCGACGGCGCCGGGAGAATTCGGAACCTCGGTTACCGGCGTGTTCTGCGCGGGTGACATGCACACCGGACAGTCGCTGGTGGTCAAGGCGATCCGTCAGGGGAGAGAGGCCGCGCGCGCCATCGATCTGGATCTCATGGGCTACACCAACCTGATCGTGCAATAGCGAGTCGTCAAAGCGACATGTTTGATATCGATCTCCATCATCGTGTATAATGCTGAAGAGTGTTTCTGCATGCGGAAAGGGGCAGGAAGATGGGATTGATAAAAGATATGGAAGCGTTCCACGAACGGGAGAACGGTGATTTTAAAAATATCCTGAGAGATGCTCTGGGACCGGAGGGAACGGCTGCCTATAAAAAAGATGAGGAAAATGAACTGTTAGGACTCACCGGTATCCACGTCGGGATCGAAAGAAGCAGTGCGATAACCGCTTTTTCCACCTGGCTGATGGCGTTCAAAGACTATTCCGTTCAGGATGTCTTTGCACTGGAAGCGGACAAGAGCGAAGAGAAAAAGGCTGAGATCCGCGGCCTGTTTGAGGAATTCAAAAAGGATCTCAGGGAGAACTACAACATCGGTCTCGGTCTCCAAAGAGCCGAGCGACTGGGCGTCTGGCACAGAAGAGCGGCAGAGAAGATATCGGAATTCCGGCTGCCCGACGAAGCTGCGCAGACATCGGCCGATATGGGAAGACTCGCGGCAAGATGCAATATCCTGCAGACGGTTTTTGTGGATCTTGGTCAGGACACGGCCGATATGCTCACGGATCCGGCCGTACGTGCCGCCTATTATCATGGAGCCGGCGGCATGATGACGATGCAGGAGACGATCAGCCGGGTGCATGGAGCATCGCTTGCTCCCGTCTATATGACGAAGAAGATACTCGGCGACGAAACCCAGCTGGCAGAGCATTTTGCCCTGTTTCAGGATGAGTGGGAGCAATACCGCGGCAAGCGTCTCGCGGAGATCAGGACACCCGGCCTCGGTGTTCTCAATGACAGAATGACGATGCTTTCGATGGCCATGAAGGTCGGAAGCACGCCGGAGCAGATCAGCGAGGCGGAAGCATTTTGCAGAGGACAGCAGCCCACGCCCTCCTCGAAGTTCTCCTGGGAATCAGAGATGACGCAGAGACGGGAAGCAGTCCGTAAAGATGGCGTCGCGTCGTTGCAGGCGGAGATCGATGATCTGGCCTTTACGCTGTCAGAACGTCCGCTGGGGCGTTTTGAGGAGAGGCTCGCTTCCGTGGGGGACTATCAGACCATGTCCGCCGACCAGAAGGCCGAGGCTGCCGCGCTGTTTCAGGAAATCTTCGGCAGAAAACTCACCTATGAAAGATTTGAACCGTTCTTTACCGGAACGTTCAAAAATGTCTATGATCTGTTCTCAATCAACGGACAAAAAGTGAATTCCTTTTCCTATGCTGCAGGTGCAAAAGGCCTTTCGGATGCGGATAAGGAAGTTTTTGTTCAGATCCAGATCCTCAAAGCGCTGAAGGATCCCACATGCAGTCTTACGCTTGATATCCCGCAATATACAGGATATGAAAGGATGGAGGCGCAGGATAAGCCGTTTCCGGTCAGCCTTCACAAGAATGAGCTGCTGCTGAATCCGGCCGGTGACAGTAAGGAGATCGATTATGCCGCCGAAGCTGCGGATTTCCTTGCGGAAGGTATCACGGGCGGGAAAGTGAACACCGCGGACATGGTTCTCGGCGCTCCGGTGGATCGACTGATCGACAAGGCATTGTTTGACGGATATGAGGATAAGGATACCCTGGAAAAGATGGGGAAGGATATCTATGACTGCGTTTTCATCAACGGGATCTCTGTCAATGATATCTTCGAGGAGAAATACGGAAACGCGGGAATCTCCCCCAATTTTCAGCGGTATGTCAAGAACTCCATTATCATGTCCCAGCGGATGGATCCGAAAAACCTGATCGTTGTGCGGCCCTTTGACAGGACCGCTGACACCTTTACCCTGCAGGATCCCATTCCTCTGGGGGTCGGGCCGGACATGAAGGGCTTTACCGATGAACAGAGAAGGGAGATCTCCGAGCGCAACCGTCAGTTTGTCGAGGAATACCGGAAGCTGTCGCCCGAGGAACGCGAAAAAGACTACCCGAAGCAGCCGGCTGCTCCGGATGCGAAAGCGGTTCCGCATGGGGGCATGGTCGGTTCGTATCATGAGAAGATCCGGAGCATTGATGAGCACTATCAGAAGATGCTCGACGAGAGCCGGTTTATGCATGTTGACTCGCAGGCATACAAGAATATGGTCGCCGCGGCCAAAGCGGTTCATGATCACGCGATCGATTTTGATGACAGTTCACCGGCTTCCCGGGCAAAAATGGATGAGCTGATGGGGAATCTGCATGAGGCAGCCGCTGCCTATGCGGAAAAGGAGGCATACCACAAAACCAAAAGAACGGGGCGCGGTGTCAGCCGCAAGAATACAGCGCTCTCTCTCATGGCGCTGACAGGCGCGGCGGCCGACGAAACGGCTGTGACGGACAGGCGTCTGCGCTGGTCGGACAAGAAGAAGATGAGTCTGAGCGAATTGACGGATATGGAGAGAAAGGCGAATGCCGGCGCTTTTGGAAAGAAAGCGGAGGAAACCCGAAAGCAGCAGCGCCGCCAACGCAGGCATGAACAGAAAAAGCGTGAAACGCCGCCGCCGCAGCATACGGGCACTTGATTTCATGCCGTAAAACTGATACTATCTTGGGAGAAAGGAAGGCTTGACTGATGAGTGATTACGTTCTGAGCTGCTGTTCCTCCTGTGATCTTTCCAAGGAGTATTTTGAGCGGAGAAACATTCCCGCTGTCTATTTTCATTTTGAACTGGGCGGCACGGTCTATCCCGATGACATGGGGGAGACGGTCTCTCCCGACGAGCTGTTTAGGCGGATGCTGGCGGGCGAGGCCACAAGGACCAGCCAGGTCAGCGTCGGCGAATATGAAGACTTCTTCGAGCCGTTTTTGAAAGAGGGCAAGGACATCCTGCACATCTGTCTTTCCAGCGGTCTGTCCGGCACCTTTAACTCCGCGCGGCTCGCTAGAGAATCCCTCAAGGAATCCTATCCGGACCGCAAGATCTACATCGTTGATTCCCTCGGCGCCTCCAGCGGCTACGGTTTTCTCGTGGACAGCCTGGCGGATCTCAGGGATCAGGGCATGGGGATCGACGAGCTGCATGAATATGCGGAAGCCAACAAGCTCCATGTTCACCACTGGTTCTTCTCGACGGATCTGACCTTTTACATCCGCGGCGGCCGCGTCTCCAAGACGGCGGGCACCATCGGGAGCATCCTGGGCATCTGCCCGCTCCTCAACATGGACAGCGACGGCCTGCTCATTCCCCGCGAGAAGATCCGCACCAAGAAAAAGGTCTGCAGGCGGACCGTGGAAAAGATGGTCGAGCACGCGGACAACGGAACGGATTATGCGGGGAAATGCTTCATTTCCCATTCCGCATGTTTCGAGGATGCGAGATTTGTGGCGGATCTGATCGAAGAAACCTTCCCGCATCTGGACGGCAAGGTGCAGATCTTCCCGATCGGTGCGACGATCGGCAGCCACACCGGCCCGGGCACCGTGGCGGTCTTCTTCCACGGAGACGAACGGGTGAAATAGACGAAGCGATTAACGGATGATCGCGGGAGAGGCTTAGGCCTCGGGAAGTCCCAGATAGAGTTCCTCGGTCTCCTCCACGGCCTTGTCCCAGCCGATCTGATTCCTGACATGCTGACGCGCCAGATCTCCGAGTTTGGCGCGTCTTTCTTTGTCCGGCAGGAGCGCGGTCAGCTGCTCGCGCAGACTGTACGGATCGCTGTGCGTAAAGGTTTCGGCCACCAGCGATCCGTCCAGGGCGGTCACCACCTCGAGATTTTCGGGGATGTCACTCACCAGGCAGCAGCGCCCGTATCCCATGGCCTCCAGAAGACTCAGCGCCATGCCCTCCACATCGCTTGCCTGACAGAAGACCATGGCATTGGTCAGGAGCTCTTCCAGCAGTTCACCTTTGACAAAACCGGTGAAAATGATGCGGTCGTCGCCGGCGGCCAATTTGTAAAGCTCTTCCGCGTAGTCATCGGTCCCGCCGCTTCCGCCGGCGATCACCAGGCGGCAGTTGGTGTCCATGCCGCGGAACGCCTCCACGAGATAATGCAGGCCTTTCTCCGGGACCAGACGGCAGAGGGAGAGGATGGGTAAATACCTGCCGAAGGCCATGCAGTCGCTGCTGGACCAGACTTTCGCCGATTATGAGATCCTCATCGTGGATGACGGATCAACGGACGGGAGCGCGGTGGAATGTGACAGGCAGGCCGAGGGAAGGGAAAACATCCGTGTTTTTCACAAAGAGAACGGAGGTCTTTCTTCTGCACGAAACTACGGGATCGAGCATGCGATGGGGGAATATATCATTTTTCCGGATCCGGATGACTGGGTCGAACCGGATTATCTGCAGACGCTCTATTCCCTGATCCTGGAGAATCCGGAGACGGATCTGGCTGTTTGCGGGCATTATGAAACCAAAAACGGACAGGATATGTTGTGGGATCCTGAAGCGCACAAAGTTATGCTGAATACTGATGAGGCATTGTTCCTGCTGATGAGGCAGGATCATTATTGCGGTTATGCATGGAATAAGCTATACCGCATGGATCTGATCCGGGAACATGCGCTTCGTTTTGATGAAGAACTTGGTATGGTGCAGGATCTTCATTTTGCGGTCCGGTATATTTCGTACTGTCGTCTTATTGCTTATGATCCGATCCCACTTTATCATTACTGCCGGGATAACGGTGGGGTCACGCGTTCCAGAAAAATCGGAAAAAGAGAACTCAGCGGGCTGAGGACTTATGAAAAAATCGCGGATGAGATGCATGAAACACATCCGGCGGTTGTGGCAGATGCATGCGCTTCTCTTTGCGAAATGGTGTTGCGATACATAGGCGTATATTATCGATACGATCTGAAAGAACCGGAGAAACTGGCGTTATTACGAGGCAAATTTCGGCAGCACTGCCGCCATTTTTTTGCAAGCAGACGGTTCGGTATCCGGCATAAATGTGCTGCGGCGTTTGTGATCTTCTCTCCTCGTATGTATTATTTTCTTGTACATACGTTCGGACACATGCGTGAGCCTCAGATGAAAGGCGATATTATGCGAGAGCAGCTTAAAACTGTCGTGGACGGAGAAAGAACAGATGATCAGATGGATTAAAACCATAATTCGTTATACGGGTATCATTGTGCTGCATTTCCTGCTCCTTCCTCCTGCACGTATTCTGCGACTTATTCATTCCGGATATCGGGCGCTCTGGCTGATCTCGGAAAGGGGGTACGATGCAAGGGATAACGGCTACTGGTTTTACCGATATCTGCGCACAGATCATCCGGAGATCAACGCATATTATGTCATTACGAAGGACAGCGCTGACCGTGACAGAGTCTCTTTTGGAAGAAAAACGGTTCCCTATGGAAGCCTTCGGCATTTCTTAATGTATTACGCGGCGGATTATCTGATCGGGACACATGTGCAGCCTGCTGCGCCTGGTACGTGGACTTTTTATCGTCTATCCCGGTATGGGATCCGGGCGCGCGGCAGACAGGTGTTTCTGCAGCACGGTATTACCATAAATAATGTGAAACATCTGCATTATCCCGGTCTGCGGATCAATCTGTTCCTTTGCGGTGCCAGGCCTGAATATGAGCATATTCAGTCGGATTTCGGTCATCCGGAAGGAGTGGTGCAATATACCGGTTTTCCGCGTTACGATGCGCTATATGGTGCGGATCAGAGGGAGCGCGAGATTCTGTTGATGCCAACATGACGCAGCGCAGCCTATCCCACTGGAGATGCATTTCTACAGACGGCTTTTTATAAACATTATCAGGCATTTTTGCAATCTCCGGAATTGCTGGAATTATTGGAAAGGTTGGATGTTCGTCTGATCTTTTATCCTCATACGGAACTGCAGAAGGAACTGTTTCGCTTCTCTTCGCCCTCCGACAGGATCATTTTGGCAGATCAGGCGCACTATGATGTGCAGACATTATTGCTTAGATGCTCGCTGCTAGTCACGGATTACTCCAGCGTGTTTTTTGATGTGGGTTATCAGGGAAAACCGGTGATCTATTATCAGTTTGATGAAGAGGAATACCGTAGATATCTATACGCGGAGGGATATTTTTCATACAGGCATGATGGCTTCGGTCCGGTCGTGGAGACAGAGGAAGCGCTTCTTGCCGCACTTGCAGCCTGTGCAGAGAGCGGCTTTGCGCAGCCGCAGGAGTATGCTGAGCGGGTGGAGCGGTTTTTCCCGATGCGCGACGATAAAAACTGTGAGCGCACTTATCACGCGATCCTTGCTTTGAGCGGCAGAGGGGCGAAATCATGATCCGGGTTTTACAGTCCGTCAGCAACATGTCGAGAGCCGGTATCGAGACCATGCTGATGAATTATTACCGGCAGATAGACCGGAGTATGGTGCAGTTTGACTTCCTCGCGAACAAGCCGGTTCCGGGGGAGTATGACGAGGAGATCCGCTCGCTGGGCGGGCGGGTGTTTGTGAGCCCCGGTTTGAATCCGGTGCATTATCCTGCGTATGAGCGGTTCATGGCAAAGCTTGCCAAAGAATCGCCCGAGTTAAGGATCGTGCACGGGCACAATGAAGCGATGGCCTTTTACGCGCTGGAGAGCGCCAGGCGTGCGGGAATCCGGGTGCGTATCGCGCACGCGCACAACACGAGGATCCTTCGGGATTACAAGTCCTGTGTGTTTTCGGACCGCGTCACCAAAGAAGCGCTGATTAACCCGGAGGCGTTCAGATTGGCGCTGGAGGAGGACAATGCCTCATGGGTATCGCAGATCCTTTCGCTGCGCGGCGGATGTGACAGGAGAGCGGGTGAACAGGCCGTGCGGGCGGCAGGGTATGATATCGAAAAGGAGGCGAGGTTTTTGCAGAGCCGGTATCTGGAGATGGCGGAAAGAAGATGAATATCAATCGGACGAAAAACGCAGCGCGAAATGTTATTGTGGATGGGATGCTCAAGGTGACGGGCATCATCCTGCCTTTTGTGATGCGCACGATCTTGCTTCATTATCTGGGAATCGAATATCTGGGACTGGGCGGTCTGTTCCGGTCCACACTCTCTGTTCTCAATCTTACAGAGCTCGGCGTCGGATCGGCCATGGTGTATTCCATGTACCGTCCGATTACAGAGCATGACACGGACACGATCTGTGCGCTGATGCGGCTGTACAGGAGGTATTACCGCCTGATTGGCCTCTTTATCGCTGTTGTCGGTCTTGCGCTCACACCGTTTATCCGGAATCTGATCAAGGGGCATGTTCCGGATGCGTTCAACGTGTATGTGCTCTACCTCATGAATCTGGCGGCGACGGTGTTCACCTACTGGCTTTTTGCCTATAAGAACAGCCTGCTGAACGCACACCAGCGTGTGGATGTCGCGAGCATGATCGCGCTGATCGTCAGCGTGGTTGAATTTATTCTGAAATTTACGGTTCTGGTGCTGTTTCGAAATTATTATCTGTTCCTGCTCGTACAGCTGGTCATGCAGATCGCCAAAAACATCATCACCGCGATCCGTGTCAACGCCATGTACCCGCAGTACAAACCGCGGGGCACCCTGTCAAAGGAAAAGGTGCGGGATATCAATCAGCGGATCCGGAATCTGTTTACCGCGCGGTTTTCCGCGGTCATCACCGGCTCCATGGACACGCTGGTCATCACCGCCTTTATGGGACTTACGGTACTGGCGGTATATCAGAACTATCAGTACATTGTCACCTCTCTGCGCTCCATACTGGAGGTGATCCTCGGTGCCTGTATCGCCGGCGTTGGCCACAGCCTGATCACCGAGACCCACGAGAAGAATTTTCATGATCTGCTCAAACTCAGCATGCTCTTCTTCTGGGTCATGGGTGTCTGCAGTGCGATGCTCCTGTGCCTGTATCAGCCCTTCATGCGCATGTGGATGGGCGAAGAAAACATGCTGGACTTCTCCTATGTGATCTGCTTCACGATCCTGTTCTACAGCCTGGGCGTCAACCGACTGGTCAACATGTTCAAGGACGCCGCGGGCATCTGGCACAGGGATCGGTTCCGCCCGCTGACGGCAGCGCTGGTCAATCTGGCGCTCAATCTGACACTCATCCGTTTCTGGGGACTCTACGGCGTGCTGCTCTCCACCGTGATCTCCGTTCTTCTCGTGCAGATCCCGTGGCTTGTCTACAATCTGTTCCATGAGGTCTTCCCCACGGTCTACATGAAGCAGTACATCGTTTCTTTGGTCCGGGGATCGGCCGTGGCGGTACTGGGCTGCACGTCCTCATGGTTTATCTGTGCGCAGTTCGATCTCGTGGGTCTGCGTGCTCTGCTCGTGAACGGGCTGGTGGCCCTCATGATGTCCAATATCTTCTGCTACCTCGGCTATGGTGACAAACCGATGTTCTGGCAGACCGTCCACCAGATCCTCGCAGTCTTTAAACGCAAGATTTCCGGGAGATCATCAAAGAAGAACGGAGACTCATGTATGACGGCAGACCGAACTATGTCCAGCTCAAGGCCGCCATGGTGGAGGAACAGGAGGGCGCCCGTCTGATCGTGGGTGTCAATGATATCGACGCCGCCATGCGGCAGGAAAAGGAATACGAAAAACGCCTGACACAGGCGCAGAATAAGGCCAATATCGATGCGCTGACCGGTGTCAGGAACAAGCATGCTTATCTGGAGGAAGAGGCTCGGCTGGACAAACTGATCGGCGGGCATGAAGTACCGGAATTTGCCGTTGTGATCTTCGATGTGAACGACCTGAAAAAAGTCAATGACACCGAGGGACATCAGGCGGGCGATCAGTACATCCGTGATGCCTGCGGGCTCATCTGCGACAGCTTTAAGAAGAGCCCCGTCTTCCGGGTCGGCGGCGATGAATTCGCGGTGATCGTGCGGGGAGATGATTATCTCTCTGTCGGGGAGCGCATCGACAGGATCCGGAAACATAACGAAGAGGCCATACGGAACGGCGGTATCGTGGTCGCCTGCGGAATGGCCCGGTTTGAGCGGGATGACTGCGTGGCCGCGGTCTATGAGCGGGCGGACCGGGAGATGTATGACGACAAGAGCAGGCTCAAGAAGGCGGCGGAAAGAGCGTGACGGACCGTGCCGGCGTTGAATAAAGATGAAAAATGTGCTATGATGACAGTGTTTTGAAGCGGAATTGAGGTGCGGAAAGGAGCGTTCTGTGTGTGACGGGACGTCTTCTTTGTTTTATCAAAGGTGAGGAAGATGAGAAAAGGATCGATCGGAACAAACGGAAAAAGGGCATTGAGCATGGCACTGGTCGCCGGCATGCTGCTTGCCGGCTGCGGCCGTGCGGGGGAGCAGCAGGCTGCACAACCGGAGCCCGCGCAGGAAGAGCCGGCGGAGACCGTCAGCGAGCCGGAAACCGAAAAGACGGAGCCGGTCTATGCACCGGAGAGTTTTGACCCGGAAACGATCCGCAGCGTGACCGGGCACGCATCCACGGTGAACATGGAAGACTGCGACACCCTCACGCAGATCGTGGATCGTCTGGAAGACGGAAAGGGCTACACGAACACGCAGATCGGGGAAGCGGGTGTGCTGCTGGTCGGAAACGATCTTTTTGAGTGGGAACCGGGCAGCACCGCATCACTCGACGCGGAGATCTTTGCCTATGAAAACGGAGCGCCCGTCTACCTCGGCTATGTGGCGGGCGGCGGCACCGCGTATCCGCTGCAGGTCAGGGACGATGTGCTCTATTCCGGCGGCAATCACTATATGGTCAAATACACGGTGAAGGACGGAAAACTCGCGGTCCTGGAAGAGGTCTACGTGGTCTACGACAAGGACGGCAACGACACCTGCTACTACCGCACGGGGGACACGGCCTTTGCGGATCATGACGCGGCAACGGCAGCGGCAAAATTCGATGCGCTCTTTGCCGAGCTGGACGGCACGGAGGTGCTGACCTTTGACCAAATCGACCGGTCGGCGGCGGGCGTGCTCCCGGCCTATGAGTATCCCGGTCCGGAGGTGTTCTACACCGAGGTGTACCGCTATCTGGTCGACGAATTCGGTCCGAATTATCCGAAAGGGGATGTCACCATCCCCTGCCCGGTCATCGTCGCGGAGGATGACAGCAACAAGCAGGATATCCTTCTGTACGGGGATTTCTGGGTGTTCAACTACGATCTGAAGGGAGATACGCTCGAATGTGCCTCCGGCGGCGCCTACCCGGGGGTCATGCACATCAGCAGTGACCCGGAGAAAGGCTATGCGGTGACCGGTATGGACATCGTGGCGGACGGCAGTGACTACACGGAGAGTGCCAAAAAGATCTTCGGAAAGCACTATGACGAATTCTCGAAGATCAACGCGGATGACAAGTCCCGCGAGGAGACCAGAGCACAGATCATCGCCAATTACGTGGCAGCCAACAACCTGACGATCACCGCCTACAAAGACTACGGCTGGGATCCGGTGGAACTGCCGGAGGAGAACATCGATTCCTTTTACAGCGATCTGAACTGAGGTTTCGGAAAGGACGATCATGGACTTCCAGAAAATTGTGGAAAACATGCCCGCGATGACCTGCATCGTTTCGGTCGAGTTGCTCCCCGACGGACGGTGCGGCAAATTCCGGCTGGTCGCGGGCAACAAGGCCTATGTCGATTCCATCGAGCATCCCGCACCCGGGGCGCAGATGCTCAAGGACAAATTTGTTCCGAACTCGGAATACACGGATTACCTCACGAGGGATCTGAATTTCGAGGACTACTGCTATCGGGCAGCCGTAGAAAAGAAGTGCCTGCATTCTTATGCCCACCCCGACCGGATGGCGGTGTGGCTCAACATGTTCTTCCTGCCGCTGTGCAAGGGGGAGGATGGTCTGTACTACTGTTACTACACCATGGAGATCAATTTCGAGCCGGATTCCAGTCAGATCGCCAATGTCTCCAGTGAGATGGCGCAGTCCGTTCTGGACACCTGCATCCGGCTCCGCGGGACCAATGATTTCCGGGCGACCATGAAGGAGGTGATCGCCGGGATCCGGGAACTGTGCGATGCCGAGCACTGCTGCATCCTCGTGATGAACGATCTGGAACGATCCTGCTATGTTCTGGGAGAAGCATTCTCCAAAGACACGAGGCTCCTTCCCATGGAGAATTATGTCAACGATGAGTTCTATGATATCGCCGATTCGTGGACCGCGACCATCGCCGGGAGCAACTGCCTGATCGTCAAGGATGAGCATGATATGGAGCTCATCAAGGAGCGGAATCCGGTCTGGTACGAATCCATCACCTCCGCCGGCGGCAAGAACATCGTGCTGTTCCCGCTGAAATCCAGAAACCGCCTGCTGGGCTACATGTGGGCGATCAACTATGATCCCTCGCGCTCCGTCCGGATCAAGGAGACGCTGGAGATCACGACTTTTATCGTGGGCTCCGAGCTCGGCAACTATCTGTTGCTGGATCGACTGCGCAAGTTGAGCTCCAAGGACATGCTGACCGGCGTCATGAACCGCAATGAGATGAACAACTACGTCGACAGCCTCTGCCACGGCGACGCGGGCGATGTGCCGGTGGGCGTCATCTTTGCCGATCTGAACGGCCTCAAGGCGATCAACGATCTGGAGGGACACAATGCCGGCGATCTTCTCCTGAAGAACGCGGCCAATGTGCTCCGCGAGAGCTTTGAAGAAAAGCAGATCTTCCGCGCGGGCGGCGATGAATTCGCGATCATCCTGACCGGCATCACGGAAGAGGAACTGAACGGGCGCATGGACGCAGTCCGAAAGGCCTGCGAGAAATACGGCAATCTCTTCTTCGCGCTCGGCGGCCATGTCGAAAAGGACAGCCGCAATGTCCGCATTGCCCTGAAATCCGCCGATGAAAAGATGTATGAGGACAAGCGTATCTTCTATGAAAAGCATAAGGAGCGCATGGCAGGAGAACAGGAACGGACTGCCCGGGAGGAGGAGACGGACGCGCTCTTCCGCGAGCGGAGCATCTTCCAGGAGGTGAACTACGATCAGTTGACGGGACTCGCCAGCATGACCTATTTCTTCAAGCTGGCGGAGACCGCGCGCAGGAACATGCAGGGGCAGGGGATCCCCGCCGCACTCCTGTACATCAATCTCAGAGGACTGAAATACTACAACAAGCGCTACGGCTTTGCAGAGGGCGACGCGCTGATCAAGGATTTCGCCAGGATCCTGTCGCAGCAGTTCGGCGAGGAATGCTGCAGCCGCTTCGGCCAGGATCATTTCGGCGTCTTCACGGAAACGGAGGATCTGGAAAAGAAACTGAACCGGGTGTTCCGGGAGGCGCGGGACTGCAACGGCGGCAGATCGCTGCCGGTGCGGGCGGGCATCTATCTGGATTCCATGGGGTTCGTGGAGTCGTCTCTCGCCTGCGACAGGGCCAAATCCGCGTGCGACGCCATTCGCCCCGAAAGCCAGTCATGCTTCCGTTACTTCGATGACAAAATGCTCCAGCGGGAGAACAATCGTCAGTATATCATCGACAATCTCGATCGTGCCATCAATGAGAACTGGATCAAGGCGTTCTATCAGCCGATCATCCGGGCGACCAACCGCAGGGTCTGTGACGAGGAGGCCCTGGCCCGCTGGATCGATCCCGAAAAGGGCATGCTCTCGCCGGCGGAGTTTATCCCGATCCTTGAGGACACCCGTCTGATCTACAAGGTGGATCTGCACATCCTGGATCTGATCATCGAGAAGATGAAGAGTCAGAAAAACGCGGGACTGCATGTGGTCCCTGTGTCCGTCAATCTGTCCAGAACGGATTTCGAAGTCTGCGACATCGTGGAGGAGATCACCAACCGCGTGGACGCGGCGGGGATCTCACGGGACATGATCACCATCGAGATCACGGAGAGTGTTGTCGGTGAGAACTTTGAGTTCATGAAGGAGCAGGTGGAGCGGTTCAAAAGGCTGGGGTTCAAGGTCTGGATGGATGACTTCGGCAGCGGCTATTCCTCGCTTGATCTGCTGCAGGAGATCCAGTTTGACCTGATCAAGTTTGACATGCGGTTCATGCGGCAGTTTGAGCAGACACCCAAATCCAGGATCATTTTGAAGGAACTCATGCGGATGGCGCTGAATCTCGGCACGGAGACCGTGTGTGAGGGTGTGGAGACCATCGAGCAGGTACAGTTTCTGAGTGAGATCGGCTGCACCAAGCTGCAGGGCTATTATTTCTGCAAACCGATCCCGCTGGAGGACATCCTCGACAGATACCGCAGGGGCATTCAGATCGGCTTTGAGATCCCCGAAGAGGTCGGCTATTATGAGGCGATCAGCACCATCAATCTCTATGACCTCGGATCGGTGACCAACGACGATCCGGAAAAGGTGAGGCACTACTTTGACACGCTTCCCATGGCGGTCGTCGAATACGATGGAGAGGTCGTGCGTGTGATCCGCTGCAACCGGTCCTACAAGGATTTCCTGAAGCGCTATTTTAATATCAATTCCGTGGGAGACGCAAATCTGCTCTCCGATATCGAGGAGGAGACGGGCCCCGGTTTTGTGGACGCCTTACGGAGCTGCTCCGAACAGGAGGGCAATCAGTCCTTTGTTGACGAGAAGATGTACGACGGCTCCACCGTGCATTCCATGATCAAAAAGGTTGCCGGAAATCCGGTCCGCGGCGTCTCCGCCTTTGCGATCGCGGTGCTGGCCATCACGCCGGAAAACGAGAGTCGCCTGACCTATGCGCATGTGGCACAGGCGCTTTCCTCCGACTATATCGACCTCTATTATGTCGATGTGGAGACGGAGGTGTTCACCCAGTATTCCATCGGCGGAGAGGGCAGTTCGATCTCCTCCGAGCGCAGCGGCATGAACTTCTTTGAGCAATGTCGCAGGGACGCCATGATCTATCTCTACGAAGAGGATCGTGATAAATTCCAGAAGGCCTACACCAGAGAAAACGTGCTGAAAGCCATCGATGAAGAGGGAGTCTTCCATCTGACCTACCGGCTGATGATGGACGGGGAACCCGTTTATGTCAGCATGAAGGGCGCGCGGCTCAAGGATGATGATAAACATATCATCATCGGTGTCAGCAACGTGGACACGCAGATGCGGCAGCAGGAGGCACTGGAGCGCCTCCGCGAGGAGCAGACGATCTATTCCCGGATCGCCGCACTGATGGGCGATTTCATCGCGATCTATACCGTTGACCCGGAGACCGGTGCCTACATGGAATACAGTGCGACAAAGGAATTTCAGAGTCTCGATACTTCGATGCTCGGCATGGATTTCTTTGAGGATTCCCGCAGGGAGATTGAGAGTGTCATCTACCCCGATGATCTGGAACACTTCCATCAGGAATTTACCAGAGAGCGGATCCTGGAAAAGACAGGGGACGGCGGTGTCTTTAAGATGCATTATCGTCTTGTGTTCGACGGAAAGCCTGTCATGATGACGCTTCGTGCGGGACTGGTCAGGGAAAAGGACAGGTCGGAACTGATCATCGGACTGAACAAGACGGAATCGGAGGATCGCTAGATCAGGTCTGCTCCCGGAGCAGATAGGTCTGATCCTCGTCGATCATGGCGAGCAGATGCCCGGCGATCTCCGGATCGAACTGTGTGCCGCTGCAGCGCACGATCTCGTCGCGCACCTCTTGCTGCGCGCGCGGAGAGGAATAGGAACGCTTGGAGGTCATGGCGTCATAGCTGTCCGCGAGACAGATGATCCGTGCTTCTTCCGGGATCTCCCGTCCGCACAGGCCGTCCGGATAGCCCTTGCCGTCAAAGCGCTCATGATGCCACCGGGCACCCTTGGAGAGCCAGGGAATCTCGGTGATGGTCTTTAAGATCTCCCATCCGATGACGGTGTGCTTGCGGATCTCCGCGAACTCTTCTCTGGTCAGTTTTCCCTTCTTGTTGATGATCTCTTCCGCGATCCCGATCTTGCCGATGTCATGAAGGAGCCCCAGCTCATAGATCTCTGTCTGCTCCTTTTCCGTTTTTCCCATGCGCTTCGCGATCTCGCGGGCGTATTTCGCGACGCGCTCCGAATGACCGTTCGTGTAGTGATCCTTGGCATCCACGGCCTTGGAGAGCGCCAGCATGACTTCCTGCGAGAGCCTCTCCTGTGCTTCGGCAGCCGCTTCTCTGGCGCGGGCCTCCTTCAGCTCGGCCGTCGCCTGCACGAGCCGGTCATGCTCCGGGGATTCCAGCGAGAGGAAGATGACCAGGCAGCCGATGGAGGCGATGAAAAAGGTGAGGAGCACATCGTCAAAGAAAAGCATCTGCAGCAGAAACAGGATGCCCGAGATGATGATGGCAAGGAGCATGGTCGTCAGCTGGCTTCTGCGGTAGCGCTCCCTGTGGGTCGCCATATAGATGCTGCCGATCGCGAAGAACAGGATCGGAAAACCGTAGGCTACGGGTGTGAAGAGCATCTGATGAATGTAATTTCCCTCCGTATCATAGGTGAAGACCAGACCGGTGAAGGGGTTCGTCGCCAGAAGCAGCAGGTCGATACTGAGGAGCGTCGCGTTGAAGATCTTGCGCCGCTTCAGATCCCGCTCGTCCATCGAGGAGTAGGCGTAGATGTAGTAGATGAACAGAAAGCCCGTGATGGCAGCCAGCGCGGAATCAGCGATGTTGAACAGATAGTGGACCGCGTTCGGGACGAGCGCGTGCGCACTGGTCACCACAGCGGTCGCGACATCGACGATATCCGTGATCGTGACGAAGAGCGCAAAGCGCCGGAATGCGATGTTGACCCGGGTGGGGTTTGTGTATCGCATGACCAGGTAGATGAGGAGGACGATATCCAGCGGGATGACCGCCAGCTCCAGAAAAATGTTGTAGTCAAGATGGATCATAACACAGGTATTTTAACACACCGCAGGGGAAATTCCCATACCCGCGGGGACGGCGACGCGCGCTGTTTCGGATCGATCGAGGGAAGAATGCGGGAGCCGACCGGCATGTCCGTCGGATTCATGATATGATGATGAACATGTACAACATATATTTTGAAGTGGCGGCTACCGGCTTTCTGGGTATCCTCCTTCTGTATCTGCATATCGAATATCCCAACGCCTCTGAGAGCAATCGCCGCTACAGACAATGGGTGACCTGGATCCTGGTCAGCGAGATCATGGATGTGATCACCGGGCGCATGATCGACTATGGCCATCTGATCCCTCCTTGGATCAACATCGCGGCCAACACGGTCTATTTCTACACGACCGCCGGTTCCTTCTGGAGCTTCAGCAGATATCTGCACTCCTTTGTGAAGAACAGGGTCAGTGGCACCTATATGCGCATCAACAATGTGATGTTTATCACCTATCTCATACTCATGACATTGAACATCCGTATGGGATGGGTGTTCACCTTTGACAGTCAGGGTACCTATATCCACGGCCCTATTTATTTCACATGCTATGTGATCCAGATCATCATTGGCCTCATGTCCACGATCCTGCTCTGGAGTTATCGCGGGAAGATGGAAAGGCGCCAGAAGATCGCCATCTGGGTGTTCATGATCCTCATCGTCTCCGGCTTCTTCCTGCAGGCGGTCTATTTTCCCAAGACGCTGCTGACCTCCTATATGTGTTCGATCGCAGCCATGACGATGCTCTTTGTCATCGAGACGCCGGATTATCTCAAACTCACCAGGACCATGACGCTTCTGGAGGAGGAGAAGATCCGCGCCGATGTCGCCAACAACGCCAAGTCGGAATTCCTTGCCAAGATGTCCCATGAGATCCGCACCCCGATCAACGCGGTGATCGGCATGGACGAGATGATCCTGCGCGACGGCCGGGACGAGAACATCCGGGCCTATGCCTTTGACATCAAAAACGCGGCGGAAGCGCTCCTGTCCACCATCAACGACATCCTGGATCTGTCCAAGGTGGAATCCGGCAGGATGGAACTGATCCCCGTGGAATACGATGTTTCCAGCATGCTGCATGATGTTTCCAACATGCTCGTGTTCCAGACAAGACAGAAAAATCTGGCGTTTGTCTTTGATTTTGCCGAGGACATCCCCTCACGGCTTCTGGGGGATGATGTCCGCATCCGGCAGATCATGGTCAACCTCCTCACCAATGCCGTGAAGTATACGGAGAAGGGATCGGTGACCTTTGCCGTCTCGGGAAGGCGCGAGGGAGACAGCTACCGCCTGCATGTGAGCGTGAAAGACACCGGGATGGGCATCCGGGAGGAGGATCAGAAGAAGCTCTTCGAGCAGTACACCCGCCTGGATCAGGAGAAGAACCGGCACATTGAGGGAACCGGCCTCGGCATGAGCATCACCGTGCAGCTTCTGTCACTCATGGGGAGCGCACTGCAGTTAAAGAGCACCTACGGGGAGGGCTCGGAATTCTACTTTGATATCCTGCAGCCCATTGTGGACGAGACACCGGTAGGCAGGCTGGAGGAGCGGATCGCGCGGCAGAGCGAAGCTTTTTGCTATGACGTTTCGTTCATCGCGCCGCGTGCGCAGGTGCTTCTGGTGGATGACAACTCCATGAACCGAAAGGTTGCGCGCTCGCTGCTGCGTGACACACAGGTGCAGGTGGATGAGGCCGCCGGCGGCTATGAATGCATCGAATGCGTGAAGAAAAAGCACTACGACGCGATCCTGCTCGATCACATGATGCCGGATCTGGACGGGATCGAGACGCTCCGCAGACTGCGGGAGGCGGACATGTACAAATGTCGGGGGACGCCGGTCATCGCGCTGACGGCCAACATGGTCGCCGGTGCGCGGGAGATGTATGAACGGGAGGGATTTGACGGCTTTCTCGGCAAGCCCATCCGTCCGGAGCGCCTGGAGGAACTGTTAAGGGAGATCCTGCCTGCCGATCTGGTCGAGAAGGCGCCGCCCGGAAGCAGAGGGTATGTGCCTGCGGAGGGATCATCCGGAAACATCGGCGAAGCTGCCGACATCACGATGCTTCCTGTGGTTGAGGGCGTGGATTACGAAGACGCCCTGCGGCATCTCGGCGGCACGGCACTGATCGCGGAGATGATCCGGGATTTCCGCCTGCAGGCGGGCACGGATGCGGCCGGACTGGCACGGTGGTACCGGGAACTGTCCGGAGCCGGAGACAGGGAGGAGGCGCGGAAGCAGTATCACGTGCTGGTACACAGCATGAAGAACAGCGCAGCCATGATCGGCGCGGTCACTGTGGCTTCCCTCGCCCGCGTTCTGGAATACGCCGCCAGGGACAGCCGGCTTGATGTGATCGATCGCGTGCATCCCGTTTTTCTGGAGGAGTGGGACAGTCTGACGGAGCGGCTTGCGGATGCCTGGCCCGGAGAGAGCGACGCATCGGCCGGGCAGGATGCCGACGGAACGCCAGTGCCTGAAGAGACACCGGCGGACGCGGTGTCCGCCGGGAAGAAGACCGTTCTCATCATCGACGACAGCCCGATGATGTTACGAAACCTCAAGGCGATCCTGGAGGAGCGCTATCAGGTGGCCATGGCTCCCGGCGGGGAACGGGGACTGCGCTATCTGCAGAAGAAACACCCGGATGTGATCCTGTTAGACTATCTGATGCCGGACTGGGACGGTGCGAAGACACTTGCGGAGATCAGGAAGCTGCCCGGCGCGCAGGGGATCCCTGTGATCTTTCTGACCGGCGAGAGTGACGATGTGATGGCAAAGCTTGCCGATCTGCATCCCGCGGGGATCGTGAAGAAGCCGCCGGTGATCGACGAGCTTCTTAAGGCGATGGCGTCCTGCCTGTAGGCAGAAAAGCCGCCCGGAGAAACCGCAGCGGATGCTCCTTTCGCAGTCTCGCGAGGAGCATCTTTTTCATGTCCGCGGCTTCCCGTTCCGCCTGCAACAGGTCGATCGTGCCGCCGTAAAGATCCGTTTCCAGAAGCTCGATAAATCCGGTATCCTCTGTCGCAAGATCCGGCCGTTCCCGGTATTCCCTGAGCGTTTCCGTCTCGCCGATCCCTTTGTCCAGAAGCGCGAGCAGACGCAGATCCCGGCGGCACAGCACCCGGAATCTTTCGCGCGCGTCCATGCGGGCAAAACGCCTGACAGCCAGAAGCCTTCCGATGAGCAGGATGAGCAGGATAAAGAAGAGACCGACCGTCAGCGGGATCACCACGACATACCACGGGATCACGATCCGGCGGACCGGTTCCTCTTCCTCTTCGGCAGGATCCTCCTCCCGTCGGTCAGACCGTTCATCATGCACGGGCTCCGTGTAGCCCGCTTTGGTCTCCGCGGCAGTCCGCCACCAGGACCGCGGCTCATAGCCGGGCGTCGGTTCATAGGCGATCCATCCCACACCTTCCTGCCACACCTCGGGCCAGGCGTGTGCCATGGAGGAATCGACCGTGACCGTCGCGTCGCCGCTCTCGGGGAGGATGTAGCCCTGCACATAGCGGGCGGGAAGTCCGTCGGCCCTGGCGAGGAGCACAAAAGCCGTCGCGAAATGGCTGCAGAAGCCGGCCTGCTTCTCCGTGAGGAAATAGTCCAGGAACGCTTCACCGCTCTGAATATCCCGCGGAAGGGCACCGGGGTTCTCCGTGTAGGCAAATCCCCGAAGGAACGCTTCCAGACGTTTCATCCGGCTGCGGGGATCGGACGCGTCGCCGTACACCTCGTCCATGCGCTGCCGCACCGCGTCTGACAGGGCGATCTCCTGTGTGTAGACGGAGAGGATGTGCTCTCTGTGACGCGCAAGATCCTCCCGGGTAAACGAGCGCCCAAGCTGCACGCGCATGCGCTGCGCGGTCCGCTCAAAAGCCTCCCCGGAGAGCGGTGTCGCCTGCTGCAGGTAATCCCCGAACACGTCATGATCGATGTTCATCTGATAGAACGGGATCTCATAGGCCGTGTCGGTCGACTGCTTCGCGGCCCAGCGGAGATCGCCGCCCGTTTCCCGCAGCGCGCCACTCTGTGATGCTTTTTCCGTGAGCAGGGCTTTGAGCGGCGTGAAGGCGTAGTCCGTGCGGATCCCGAGATACCGTATCTGCAGAGAGGAACGCCAGATCAGATCAGTGGGCGTGTCCGTGTATCCGTCGACGGATGCAAGGAGGGAGAGGGTGTCCAGCAGCATGTCGGATCCCGCGGAATCGTCGGTGTCGGTCCATTCCCTGCCGTCAAAGGTGTCAAAGGTCCTGCCGGAAAGCTTGAAGAACGCGCTGCCCGACGGGATGCCGGAAACGGTCAGGATCTCCTGCGGATCGTCCTGCACGCTGCCGGTGATCGTTCCCCTGCCGGAGAATCCCATCGTGGAAGCCGCGGGATCCGGCAGGCCGCCCATTGTAAAACGCGTTTTCATGCGCGAGAGGCCTTCCGAGGCATGCTGAATGGCGGCTTTGACGAATGCCCAGTCATAGGGCTTTGCGGGCGCGGGACTGGCCCAGGTGAGGAGGATGGTCACCAGAAGAAACGGTGCGACATAAACCAGATGCGCGCCGTTTTCCGTGGAACCCGTCTTGCGCCAGGTCCGCTGGATCTCGCCTGCAGCCGTGAGCAGGATCAGGAAAAACGCGGAGGAAACGCAGAGCTTGTCCAAAGGAAAGCGCACGGCCGCAGCAGCGATGAAGAGTGGAATGAGCGCGCAGGAAGCAGTCAGCCGCAGAGGGCGCAGGTGACAGATCAGGAGACCCGCGGCAAAAGCGCCTGCACCGATGACCGGGAGCCAGAGGACATCGCTGTATTCTGCGAGTTTTTCCCGGATGGCATCGTTGCGGGTCAGCATCCACAGAGCGAGCACGAGCGCAAGAATGAGGCCGCCGATGACGGAACGGCCCGTCCAGCTCAGGTTTTTCATTGCGGTCAGAATGCCGGCAAAGAGGATCACCAGAAGTGCCGCCGGCAGCGTCCGGTGTTCCATGCCGGCCGCCGGTGCCAGAAGCGATCCGGCGCCTGCGGCAATTGCCAGGATATAGAGGAGCTCCTGCAGCAGCGTGTTCATGTGAGGACCTCCTGCAGACGGTCCTCGCATCCGATCCGCAGGAATGCGGTGCGGCCGGAAGGAGACGAACGGGGGAACGCAACCTCCCGGTCGCTCACCACGAAGACCATCACCGGCACACCGGATCGCTCGAGCTGATCCGCGGCTTCCTGCGCCGCCGCGGCCCATTCCTGCAGGAGCAGGATGACCGCACTTCCCTCACGGATCTCGGGATGCGATGCCACGGATCCAAAAAGGGACTGCTGAACACTCTCCTCCTTGAAATGAAAACCGGACACGGCCTGATAGAAATCCGCAAAGGATTCCGTTCCCTCAAGCGTATGGGTCACACTCCCGTGATCGAACGCGTAGACCCCCACGGGGACACCGTGGTTGACATAGTAAAGCGTCAGCGCGAGCAGCGTTTCCAGAAGCTTGTTCTCCGGCGGCAAAAATGCGGCCGGATCTTCGCTGTACCGGCACGAATCCATGAGGATACTGACCTGCGGCGTGCTCTCGCCGGTCCGGGTCCGGATCATCGGTTCACCGGTCCGGGCGGTGATCTTCCAGTTGATGCTCCGCGGATCGTCGCCGGGGACATAGCTGCGAACGAGCACGTCTGGTTCGCTCGTCGACCGGGCGGCATCCCGTGGGGAAGCGTTGATCTCATCCAGACAGGAGACGCCTGTCAGCTCGACGAGACGCGGCATGACGGTCACCTTGAGCGTCTCCCTGTTCCGGAAGGTGAGGGAGAACAGGCGCAGATAATCCGTGACGGTGACACTCTCGATGCCGACGTCATATTCCCCTCGGTATCTGCAGACCAGGATCGTTTCCTTGCGGACACCGGTGTGCGGGAACAGTTCGATCTCCTCATCATCGGCAAAATCCCGGATCGAGGAGAAGTCGGAGAAGAAGCGCGTGCGGATGCCCGCGTGCGCGAAGAGATCCTCGTTCTGCAGCGTGTAGTAGAACGGCGTGGCGGTGCCGGCCACGACCGTCTTGCCTTCCAGCTGCTGATAGATCTTGAAACGCAGAAAGACGATCAGCGTGTAGACGAGAGAAACGGCGGGGAAAAGGAGCATGAAAAAGAAGAACCCGTAACTGACGGTCCCGCCGACCAGGGAGATCCCAACGAGCGACAGAGCAAACAGTACCAGTGCGATCAGCCGGTTCCGACGCATGTTACATCGGCACCCTTGCTTTGAGCATGTCGGCGTAGATCACGGCATCCACATCCTCGCGTGCGACGCGCGCCTCATAGGTGAGTTCCACGCGGTGATGCAGCACATTGACCACAACGGCCCGGATGTCATCGGGAATCACATGATCCCGCTCCTGCAGAAAGGCCCGGGCCTGTGATGCCTGTACCAGATGGATCATGGCGCGCGGGCTCACGCCCAGGACAAAGCGCGATTCCTGTCTGGTCAGCGTGACGATGTCATCGGCGTAGCGGAGGATCTCATCGGTCACTTTGACGTCCCGCACCTCCGCGCGCAGGCGGATGACATCCTCTGAGGTCAGCACATGTTCCACCGTGTCCGGTGTTCTGCCGTCAAGGAAATTTCTGGTCATCAGGATCTCGTTGTCCGCGTCCGGATAGCCGACCGACAGTTTCATCATGAAGCGGTCCAGCTGTGCCTCGGGCAGCGGCCAGGTGCCGGCAAAGGAAACCGGATTCTGTGTGGCGATGACCATGAACGGATCGGGCAGCCGGATGATGCGGCCGTCCACCGTCACCTGTCCCTCCGCCATGGCTTCCAGCAGGCTCGCCTGCGTCTTGGGCGAGGTGCGGTTGATCTCGTCGGCCAGGATCATCTGGCGCATGATCGCGCCCTCACGGAATTCGAACTCGCCGGTCTTCATGTTGTAGACCGACACGCCGGTGATGTCCGACGGAAGCGTGTCCGGCGTGAACTGGATGCGTCCGAAGCTCATCTGCACGACGGAGGCGAGGGTCCTCGCGAGCGTGGTCTTGCCGACACCCGGCACATCCTCCAGCAGCACGTGGCCGCCGGCCAGCAGGCAGATCAGGAGGTTGTCCACCACCTCCTCCTTGCCCACGAAATAATCGTTGATCGATCGTTTCAGTCTGTTGATCATGTTCATGCCTCCGGCGGAAAGGCAAGCCGCAGCTTGCTGATGAAATCTCCCAGCACATAGCGGGAGTCGATCTGTTCATAAACACGGACCATCGGCATGGTCTCGTCCGATCTGCTCGAGGTGTCCTCCTCGACCATCGGTGCGTGCGCCTCGCGGAATCTGCCGCAGCCGGGGTTTAGTGTCACGGCGACGGCCGGCGAGTCACCGAGAGACCAGCTCTCACCCTGTGTCCATCCGGCAAGAGGCGAGTTATTATAGGCGACCATGTTGTCAAACAGATGCCTGCCGATCTCGCCGCAGGGAGCGATCCGCTCCTCGATCTCCGCCAGCCCGATCGTGATCGTGGTGTAGACGCTTGAGGGAACCAGCCACAGTTTTACGCCGCTTTTCAACACGGCATTGGCGGATGCCACATCATTGCCGGCGTTGAATTCGCGAAACGGCGCGCGGATGTCTCCGGCGCCGTGCGTGCCGATCCAGACCACCGTGACCCGTTCCCGGATCTCCGGGCGTTTTCTCATCGCCGCTGCGACATTGGTGATCGCGCCCTGGCACAGGACAAACAGCGGATGCGGATCCTCCCGCATCGCTTCTTCGATCAGGAAATCCGCCGCAGGGGACACCTGTGCGGGGTCCGCGTCATCCGCGAGCGGTCCCTCTTCTCCCATGAAAACCGGAACCTCGCGCTTCATCGCGCGGAGGATCGTCAGGATCTCGTCATAGCTTCTCTGCACGGAACCCGCCTCATGAAAATGGGTCGCGGCGATCCCCCGCACGATGAGTCTGGGGCTTAAGAGCGCGTGCACGATCGCGAACGGATCGTCCGCCTCGCACGCTGCGTCCGTGTCGATGATCACACGGATCTTTTTTTCGTCCGGTACATCAAAATGAAGCATAGGCGTTCCTCCCGTTTCTGTTTCCGGTATTCATGTTAGCATGCGCACATCGGGAATGCAACGCGGCGTCGACCCCGGAAGATCACGTGTCCGAATCTCAAAAAATCACACATTCAGACCTCAGATCATTGACTTCCCGTGCGGAAGATAATATAAAAGGATCATATTGTGAGGTGAACCGTGAAAGAGAACACGTATCTGATCTGTCCGAACTGCGGCGCCGAGATCGACATCGACAGCACGAAATGTCCGTATTGCGGATACATCAATCTCGAGGGCGCGGAGAAGAAATTCCGGTCAGACATCAATGAGATCAGGGATCATATCGAGGAGGCGAAAAAGGAACCCTCGAAAGCGCTCGTGAAGGGATTTACGGGCGGAACCAGGATCATCCTGATCGTGGTGGCGGTGCTGGCCGTCCTTGCCGGGCTCTATGTTGCGGAACTGGTGAGAGAAACCCGGGATAAGCCGAAGCTCATCCTGTCCGCGGACGATGAGGCCTATGCCTCGGCGTACCGGGAAACGGCCGGGGAACAGCTTGCGGAAGCATTTGATGACCGGGATGTCGAACGGATGGCAGGGATCTTTGACCGGGCCTATTCGCAGGAGCGCGTTTCCCTCTGGGGTGTGCCGCACTATGAAGCGGCCTACGCGTCCAGCTGCTACCGGAAACTCCAGCAGTGCCTCGCCGGTCCGGACGGAGAGAAGATCCCGAAAAAAGAGGCCGAGGAGATCACCTATTACTGCTTTTATTTCTACTTCCGGGCGTACGGTGAGGACGCTGCGGAGATCTTCGATCCGATCCGGGAGACGGAGATCCTGCCGCTCCTTACGGGAAGACTGGGCTACACCGTGGACGAGATGGAGGGCTTCCGGGATGCGGTCTGGGATTCCACCAATGTGGACAGGACAAAGGTATACCGGTTGACAAAGAAACGATACAGGGACTATCGGTAAAATGGAACAGACGATCACAATGAAATGTAAAACCTGCGGGAGCAATCTCGGGATCGAGGATGAAGTCTGCCCGTACTGCGGGAGGATCAACGAGCAGGCTGCCGGTCATCGGGAAGAGATGCAGCAGGTCCGGGATGAATATGAACGGACCAGAGACGATGTTAAGGTCCGGTCGCGATCCGCCGGCAGGATCGGCCGGTTGGCCGTGATCGGCGCGATGCTTCTGGTCATTGCCGTTCTGGAGATCAGCGTGGTCCGGAATTCCGATGTAGAGATCCGTGAGAAAACAAAGACCGACCGGATCGCCCGTGAGGTGGACAGAAACAGGGATGCCATCGCGGAGACGCTGCGGGAGCTGGAAAAGAACAGAGCATACCTGGCCATGGACTGCTACATGCTGAATTACCGCCTGCGCGGAGATGACGCCTATGCCGACTACAGCAGAGTGTTTACGGCGGCTATCAATTACAGCGTGATCTATGAGGATATCCTGAACATCGTTGACGGCTACGAGGGCTATGACGAAAAGACACCCCGGGACTGGTGCGATGACATCGCGATCTACATCAGCGACTGGGATCGGTATGTCGGCGGATCGTTCTGGCATGACTCGGCGGATTCGCCGATGCACACGGGCGAACACGGGGCGTTCATCGCCGATGCCCGAAAAGACGCGCAGGATCTGGTGCAGGTCTATTTTGACCTGACGGACGAACAGGCATCCGCCATGTGGACGATGGATGAAGAGGCTGTCGCGGACATGCTGTATGAAAACTGCCGGCGGCTCTATCCGGAAAAGAGGTCTGATGCGTAGAGAAAAGAAGAAAAAGGATCCGGTGATCCTGCTCCTGGATCTGCTCATCATCGTCCTGCTGTTCGTGATGCTCTTTTCCGGAGCCCGCGCCTATTTCTACAGGAGCCTGACGGATGAGCATTCCTTCGGGCAGGACGCGGGCATGATGTCTTTTGAACTGCAGAGAGGGGACTATGCCGCACTGATCCGCGGGAGATACGTCAATGAGTTCAACGGAGAGACGGAAGCGTCCCGTTATCACGCGCTCGCGGATTATGTGGAGGCCGCGTCCATGCTGAAGGTCTATGCCGCAAAACACGACGATGACAGGGCACAACAGCAGCGGGCGATCATGACCGAAGCACGGGAAGAGATGGGCGATCTCACGGTCTTTGCCGACCGGGTGGATGAAATGTTCCGGTGAGGATCAGCTTCCGGTCGACCGGTAATAAGCCGCAGGGGAGTGCGCAGAAGATCATGAAGCTGCAGCGCCTCCGTCAGTTCCTCCAGCCGGTTCCGATAGTCCACGTCGGAGAGCCGGTAGATATCCTTGAGCAACTGGAAACTGTCCACGATCGGCACATCCCACCACAGCTGCATCCGCTGCCCGAAGACGACGCCGATCCGCCGGACATGGTCCTGCCGGTCTTTCCAGGGGATCCTTCCGTCGACCGTCACTTCTCCGCCATCCGGCGTCATGATCCCGGAAAGGATCTTGACTGTTGTGGACTTCCCGGCGCCGTTCGGTCCGATGGTGCCCACCAGTTCCCCGCGCGCGATGTCAAACGACAGATCCCGCAGCGCTTCGACGGTCTTGCGCTCCCGGAAAAGACTCCCTTTTTTCCGCTTCTCCGGAACGGAAAAGGTCTTGTGCAGGTTTTCTACATGGATGAAAGACATGTCATAAAGATACCTTTTCATGTGTTTGACGTCAAGGAACAATCACGAAGAAAGAGGCACAGATCTCTCTGTGCCTCCCTCCGTTCAGAATGTGTCTGCATTCTGATATACGATTTTACTTCACTTCATCCGTGGTTCCGTCCTTTTTCACGATCTCGATCTTGCAGCCGAAGCCGAATGCCGCGATCGCGCCGGCGATGAGCGCCCAGGGCGCCGCGACCGCTCCGAGGAGACCGCCCAGGATACCGACATTCACGGGAACGCTGAGCACGATCTGTTCGTCCTTTTTGATCTGGATGCGATCCACGTTGCCCTCTTCCACGCGGGCCTTGATGCGGTTGATGATATCCTCGGTCTTCTCTTTGTCTTCACCGGAGCCAACGGGAATAAAGCTTTCGATCGCCTTGTCCGGATCGTTGTCCGATTTTCCCAGGAGCTCCTTGGCTGCCGCATAGTCCAGTCCGGTTGCGCTCATGACCTTTTCGATTGCTTCGATCGTAAGTTCCATTTCTCCCTCTCTTTCCGGAGCGTTCGCTCCTGTTTGCCGTACATCTGATAAACAGAGTATACGACGAAGGATCGGCAGGATAAACATCCAATTTGGCAAAATGGGAGGGTGTATTTTTCGGATCCGGATCTTCTGTCAAGATCTGATCCGGTACAGATCAAATATTAAGGAGTGTATGATCGGGAGATGCGATATAGTGTATAGTGATCAAGCAGGCATTCGTACCACGGAGGAAAAGAAGGATGGATATCGCACACAGAAAAGTGAGGAAAAGGATCCGTTTTACCGATGAGGACAACCGGCCTCTTTCGGGGCAGGCGATCGGCATTCATCAGCAGGATCACGCATTCCTGTTCGGATGCGGCGGCTTTGTTTTCATCCCGTATATCATGCAGGGAGATGAATTCTCCCGGCAGGTTGCCGACAGCTGGCTGGAGATCTTTAACTACGCCACGCTCCCGTTTTACTGGGGCAACTATGAACGGGAGGAGGGAAAAACAAACAAAGATACGCTCATGAAGACCGCGCAGTATCTGAAGGAGAATGGCGTCCGGGTCAAGGGACATCCGCTCTGCTGGCACACCGTGTGCGCCGACTGGCTCATGAAATATGACAATGCCACGATCCTGGAAAAACAGTTCGACCGGATCGAGCGGGAAGTGACCGGGTTTAAGGGCGTCATCGACATGTGGGATGTGATCAACGAAGTCGTCATCATGCCGATCTTCGATAAATATGACAATGCGGTCACAAGGATCTGCAAGGAAAAAGGCCGCGTCGGTCTCATCAGGGAAGTGTTCGCGAGAGCACATGAAAGCAATCCCGAGGCGGTGCTGCTCCTCAATGATTTCAACACTTCCATTGATTATGAGATCCTGATCGACGGCTGCCTGAACGCGGGTGTGCCCATCAGCGCCATCGGGATCCAGTCCCACCAGCATCAGGGCTACTGGGGACGGGAGAAACTTCTGGAGGTCCTGGACCGATTCTCTTCTTTCGGACTGCCGATCCACTTTACCGAAAACACGCTGATCTCCGGCGAACTCATGCCGCCTCATATCGTGGATCTCAATGACTGGCAGGTGGAGCAGTGGCCGACGACCCCCGAGGGGGAAGCACGCCAGGCGCGGGAGATGGAGGAGATGTACCGGATCCTGTTCTCACACCCGCTGGTCGAAGCGATCACCAGCTGGGATTACAAGGACGGCGCCTGGCTCGGAGCACCGAGCGGACTGGTCAGAGAGGACGGATCACGCAAGCCTTCCTTTGAGATGCTGAAGAAACTCGTGAAGGAGGAATGGTGGACGGATACCACCGTAACGACGGACGAGAACGGCTGGGCGGAGGTGGAAGCCTTTAAGGGAGATTATGCCATAAACTGCGGGGATCGCCGGGCCGATGTGCGGCTGACGAATGACGCGGAAACGGTGATCGTCATCCCGCGCGGATCGGACCATTGAAAACGGCCGGCAAAAGCCGGGGATGAGGGGAATTTGACAACGCTCCGCTCTTTCCCTAGTATAAAAGAGACAGGAAATCTGTCTGAAAGAAAGGAGGACAGGGATGATGGAAGAGAAGATGAAAAAAGTCAGTCGGCGGATGAACATCTACATGAGTCTGGCAATGAGCATCTGCCTGTCGATCGTGGGGGTGCTGAACGGCAACATCACCAAGATCATCGCGGGATTTGTTCCGGCGTCGCAGCTTGTCGTGAGCATCCTTACGAGCTTCCTGATCAGTCTGCTGATCAGTCTGGTGATCGGCTTTCTCGTGCCGATCCATAAGGTGTGCGGTGCCGCTTCAAAGAACATGAAGCCGGGGATCGGAAAGCGGTGCGTGGAGAGCCTGATCTCGGATCTGATCTATACGCCGGTCATGACGCTGGCGATGACGCTTTTTGCTTACATCCGGGTGATGCGGTCCTCGGGCGGGACGGCGGAACTCCATTATCTGCCGATGTTCCTGGCATCGCTCGTGGTCTGCATGGTCTTCGGCTTTGTTCTGATCTACATTTTTACACCGGCATTCCTGAAAAAGGCCATGAAGGCGGAAGGCGTGGAGCAGCCGCCGCAGGGCTGATGAAAAATCCGGCAGGACTGCCGGGCGATGGTTTCGGATCCTGATGGAAATGCCGGGAGAGATCAGACGGACAGGAAATTCCGGAGCATGATCTTGCCCTCCGGCGTCAGGATGGATTCCGGATGAAACTGAACACCGAAGACGGGGCGGGTTTTGTGCATGACAGCCATGACCTCCCCGTCTTTTGTCTGCGCGATCACGCGAAGCTCTTCGGGGAGCGTATCTTTGTCCGCCGCAAGGGAGTGGTAGCGCGCCACGGGGGTTTCGGGGGAGCAGCCGGCAAACAGCGGCGTGCCCGTGTCCAGCGTGACGATCGACTGCTTGCCGTGCATGAGCTTTGCGGCATAGGTGATGACACCGCCAAAGGCTGCACAGATCGCCTGATGTCCGAGACAGACGCCGAGGATCGGCGTGTCGTCGTCGAGCGAACGCACGGCGTCAATGATGATGCCGGCGTCCTCGGGACGCCCGGGACCGGGGGAGAGGATGATGTGAGCGGGATGCAGCGCGCGCACCTCTTCCACGGTCTTTTCGTCATTGCGGATCACCAGGATGTCGGGATCGATCTCGCCGATATACTGGTAGAGGTTATAGGAAAAACTGTCGTAGTTGTCGATCAGCAGGGTCATGCGTCACCTCCGGTCTCTTCGCCGGCGAGCTCCTGTGCGCGTGTGAGAGCGGTCAGCGAGGCTTTTGCCTTGTTCAGGCATTCCTGGAATTCCGTTTCCGGGACGGAGTCCGCCACGATCCCGGCACCGCTGCGGACATAGACCATGTCTTTCTTTTTGTAGACGATCCGGATCGCGATGCAGGTGTCCATATTCCCCGTGAAATCGATATAGCCGATGGCGCCGCCGTAGATCCCGCGTTTGTTGTTCTCCAGTTCGCCGATCAGCTGGCACGCTCTGATCTTGGGCGCTCCCGAAAGCGTTCCCGCCGGAAGCACCGCCTCGATCGCATCCAGTGCGTCCTTGTCCTCCCGGATCTGACCGCGCACCGTGGAACCGATGTGCATCACGTGAGAAAAACGCAGGACGTCGCGGAGCCGTTCCACCTCGACGGTGCCGAACCGGCTGATCCTGCCGAGGTCATTCCTGCCCAGATCCACGAGCATGTTGTGTTCCGCGAGTTCCTTTTCATCGGCCAGAAGCTCCGCTTCCAGCTGCCGGTCCTCCTGTTCGTTTCTGCCGCGCGGCCTCGTGCCGGCGAGCGGAAAGGTGTGGAGCACACCGTCCTCGAGCCGGACCAGGGTCTCGGGGGAGGCACCCGCCACTTCCATGTCCGTTCCCGAGAAATAGAACATGTAAGGAGAGGGATTGATCGTGCGCAACATCCGGTAGGTGTTTAACAGATTGCCCTCAAAGGGCGCGCACAGTCTGTTGGAGAGCACGATCTGGAAAATGTCGCCCTCGCGGATGTGGTTCTTGGCCTTTTCCACCATGACACAGTAGGCCGCGCGGTCAAAGAGCGGCTGCACCTCGCCGAGGAGCCTGCCGGATGTTTCCGCGGTCTTTTGGCCGTTCCGGATGAGCGCCGCCAGCCGGTGCAGCTCCGATACCGCACGGGCATAGCCCTCCTCGCCGTCGGACAGGAACATGTTGACGATGAGGATGATCTTCTGACGCAGGTTGTCAAAGGCGATCACCTTGTCGAAGAGCATCAGATCCACATCCTGAAATCCTTCGGAATCGACGGTCTTGCAACGGACCTCGGGCTCGCTGTAGTTGAGATAGTCATAGGAAAAATAGCCGACAAGACCGCCGGTGAAGGGCGGGAGATGATCGAAGCGGGGGCTTTTGTACCCGGCGAGGACCTCGCGGATGAACGCGGACGGATCCGCAGTGGAGATCTGCCGGTCCCCTGCCTGCAGCACACCGTCCGTGCAGGTGATGCAGAGCTTCGGTTCAAAACCGAGGAAGGTGTAACGTCCCCATTTCATGTCCGCGCCGACACTTTCCAGAAGGAAGCAGTGTGCGGACTCGTGTTTCAGGATCTTCAGTGTTTCGATCGGTGTCGTGAAGTCGGAGAGCAGTTCCGTGCTGACGGGCATGATCCGATAATCGCCCGCTGCGGCAAGCTCTCTGATCGTTTCCGGATTCGGCAGAATTTCCATGGTCCCCTCCCCGTGTGAACTCCCTGCCGGGATAAGAAAGGAATGATTACTGGATCGTCGCTTGTTTCCAGGGATTGGATGCGCTGGTATCCGTCGGATCCCAGCCCCGTTCGGGCGCATTCGGATCGATGTCGGCGAGAACCGGTTTGCCGAGCGCACCGGGGGTCTCGGAATCGGAATAGACAACGACGGTCGTGCCGGGCTTGCAGTTGTCATAGATCCACTTCGCGTCTGCCACCGAGAGACGGACACAGCCGAGGGAGGCGGATTCGCCGAGCAGATTGTACTGGTCCCATTCCAGGGAATCCGGCGATTTGGTGCTGTAGGGAACGGAGTGGAACAGAATGCGCCTGTTGAAACGGACCGCATAGCGGCCGTAGGTGCCGTCGACCATCAGACGCCAGTCATAGTAGTCCGAAGTCTGGAAACTGCCTTCCGGCGTGCCGTGTCCCTTTCTGCCGCAGGAGCAGGTCATGGACTTGACGGGAACGGTATTGCCCTGTTCATCCACGTGGTAGACCGTCACGCAGTTCATCGCACGATTGACATAAACAGCATAGTCCGGTCTGGCGTCAAACACGGAGCTCAGGGCGACTGCCTCAGCCTGTTCGGGCAGTGTGAGCACGGTCAGGATCAGGACCATGGCCAGAATGGCGGTTTTGCGGTTCAATCTCATACAACCTCCTTGAAAACAGCGGGTTTGTATAAGATAGACCGGTAGCAAGTGTTATGTCAAGTGGAATCTCGAAATTTTCTGATCATTTCATTGGTGAGGCTGGCGGTTCCGGGGACATCGCCGATCTCATCGCGCCTCCACCAGCGGGCTTCGGCCAGTTCGGAGGGATCCCGGCGGATCGTGTCATCTCCCGTGACCTCGCAGAAGAGGCCGAGGAGCAGTGCGCCGTCAAAACCCCAGGGCTGGGAACGGTAATAGGTGATGTGATCCACCTGCAGGCCGACCTCTTCCATGACCTCGCGCCGGACCGTATCCTCGAGGGTCTCGCCGATCTCGCAGTAACCCGCCACGAGAGAGCGTCCCTTATAGGTCCGGGCACCGGCGTTGTAGACGCTGGACTGATGTCCGTCGGCATACCGGGAGAGGATGATGCGGTCGCCGGAGGTGACACCGATGATGACGGCCGGATTGATGCGCGGATAGACCGGCAGCCCGCAGGAAGGACAGCGCATCGCCCGCTCCTTTTTGTCGGGGATGAGCGCAGCACCGCAGGAGCCGCAGAAGCGGGTGTGCCGGTACCATGCGTGCAGATGCCATGCCGTGGCACCCGCGAAGGAGAGTTCCTGCGGGAGCCCCCGGCGGAAAAGTCTGGTTGTGAGCATCGTGAAGCCGGGAATAGCGGCATCGCCTTCTGCGGTATCGAGAAAGACGGGGGTCTCATCAAGACGGAACAGAAAACGCAGGGAGGCGAGCCGGTCCGGTGCCTGCTGCATGTAATCCAGCACATGCGGGAACACCAGTTTCGGCGCTGCGGGGTAGTCATCGCTGACCGGCCGGTCGATCAGGCGTCCGGTGTCGTCAAAAACGCGCACGAGCACCCTGCCGCCCCCGCCGGCAAAAGCGAAGACGAGATCGTCCGGCTGCGGGTCGGACGGCGCGTAGGTGTTGATGAGTCTGTGCGGCGCGATTTCCTGAATCATACCCCTATCCTATCAGCACCTTTGACAGTTGACAAGACCCCGGAAAATTTCATAAAATACCCTTAACTGCGTTCATTTTTAAGAAAAAAGGAGTCAGGCACCATGTATTCCAAAGTCAGTACAGATCTCAATTTTGTGGAACGGGAAAAGGGAATCGAGAAGTTCTGGAAGGATGAGGACATTTTCGGTGAGTCCCTGCGCATCCGTGAGGGCAGACCGATGTACATGTTCTATGACGGTCCGCCGACGGCGAACGGCAAGCCGCACATCGGTCATGTGCTGACGCGTGCCATCAAGGATATGATCCCCCGCTACCGCACGATGAAGGGCTTTGACGTGCCGCGTAAGGCCGGCTGGGACACCCACGGTCTTCCGGTCGAGCTTGAGGTCGAGAAGGCGCTCGGCATCGAGGGCAAGGATCAGATCGAAGCCTACGGGATCGAACCCTTTATTAAGAAGTGCAAGGAGAGTGTCTGGAAGTACAAGGGGATGTGGGAGGATTTCTCCGGCACCGTCGGCTTCTGGGCGGACATGGACAACCCCTATATCACCTATGACGATGACTTTATCGAGTCCGAATGGTGGGCGCTCAAGGAGATCTGGGACAAGGGCCTGCTATACAAGGGCTTCAAGGTCGTGCCCTACTGCCCGCGCTGCGGCACGCCGCTTTCCTCTCATGAGGTGGCGCAGGGCTACAAGACCCTGAAGGAGCGCTCCGCGACCGTGCGGTTCAAGGTGCGGGATGAGGATGCCTGGTTCCTCGCCTGGACGACGACCCCCTGGACGCTGCCTTCCAATGTCGCGCTCTGCGTGAATCCGGACGAGACCTATATCAAGGTCAAAGCATCTGACGATCAGGTCTATTATCTCGCGCAGGCACTGGCGGACACGGTGCTGGGTTCCCTGAAGACGGGGGATGATGCGTCCGAAGCCGCCTATGAAGTGCTGGAGACCATGACGGGCAGGGATCTGGAGCACAGGGAATATGAACCGCTCTATGACTGCGCGGCGGCGGAGGCGGAGAAACAGCATAAAAAGGCGTTCTTTGTCGTCTGTGACAGCTATGTCACGATGACCGACGGTACCGGTATCGTGCACATCGCGCCGGCTTTCGGTGAAGATGACGCGCAGGTGGGACGCAAATACGATCTGCCGCTCGTGCAGATGGTGGATGAGCAGGGCAGGCTTCTGCCGGAGACACCTTTTGCCGGGATGCGGTGCAAGCCTACGGAAAAGGAGATGCAGGAGGGCGCGGTGAGCGCGGATCCCGAGGTGCTCAAGGATCTTGACAAGCGGGGGCTCCTGTTCTCCGCACCGAAATTCGAACATGACTATCCGCACTGCTGGCGCTGCGGGACGCCGCTGATCTACTATGCGCGCAGCTCCTGGTTCATCAAGGTCACGGCAGTCAAGGACGATCTGATCCGCAACAACAAAGAGATCAACTGGATCCCGAAGAATATCGGCGAGGGGCGTTTCGGCGACTGGCTGGAGAATATCCAGGACTGGGGCATCTCCCGCAACCGCTACTGGGGCACGCCGCTGAACATCTGGGAATGCGAGGCCTGCGGCAACCAGACCGCGGTCGGCAGCAGGCGCGAGCTCGCGGAGAAGACGGGAGATCCGCAGGCGGAGACGGTCGAGCTCCACAGACCCTATATCGACCGCTACGTCATCAAATGCGACAAGTGCGGCAAAGATATGAAGCGCGTGCCCGAGGTCATCGACTGCTGGTTCGATTCCGGCGCGATGCCGTTTGCGCAGCTGCACTATCCTTTTGAGAACAAAGAGCTGTTTGAGAAACAGTTCCCCGCCCAGTTCATCTCCGAGGCGGTCGACCAGACGCGCGGCTGGTTCTATTCGCTGCATGCCGAGGCGACGCTCCTGTTCAACCGGCCGGCGTTCAAAAATGTCATCGTGCTGGGACTTGTGCAGGATGAGAACGGACAGAAGATGAGCAAGAGCAAGGGCAACGCCGTCGATCCGTTTGATGCGCTCGCCACTTACGGGGCGGACGCGATCCGTTGGTATTTCTATACCAACAGTGCGCCGTGGCTGCCTTCCCGCTTCTCGGGCAAGGCGGTGCAGGAGGGCCAGCGCGGATTCCTGGGCACGCTCTGGAACACCTATGCGTTCTTTGTGCTCTATGCGAACATCGACGGCTTTGATGCCGCAAAATACAGTCTGGACAGGGACAAGCTCGGCGTGATGGACCGCTGGATCCTCTCCCGCCTGAACACGACCATCGGCGGCACGGACGCCGATCTGGAGAATTACCGCATCCCGGAGGCGGGCAAGAAGCTCGCAGCCTTTGTGGATGATCTCTCCAACTGGTATGTCCGCCGCAGCCGCGAGCGCTTCTGGGCGAAGGGTATGGAACAGGACAAGATCAACGCCTACATGACGCTGTGGACCTGCCTGACGCAGATCGCAAAGACGGCGGCGCCGATGGTGCCGTTCATGACCGAGGAGATCTACCGCAACCTTGTGGCGGGGAGCTTTCCGGATGCACCGAAGTCCGTGCATCTCTGCGACTATCCGCAGGCGGACGCTTCCTTTATCGACAGCGCACTGGAAGCGGTGATGGACGAGGTGCGCGACATCAAGGTGCTCGGCAGTGCCTGCCGCAATGCCGCTTCCATCAAGAACAGACAGCCGGTCGCGAGGATGTTCGTGCGTGCGGGTGAGGGCTCTGAAGTGCAGGCTTCCACGCAGGCGCAGGAGATCATCCGCGATGAGCTCAATGTGAAGGAGCTGATCTTCACGGATGATGTGCGCGAGTTCACCAGCTACAGCTTCAAACCGCAGCTCAAGACCGTCGGACCCAAATACGGCAAACTGGTGGGGGCGATCGGCGCCGCGCTCAAGGAGCTGGACGGCAACGCCGCCATGGATGAGCTGAACGCCGGTGCGCTGAAGCTTCGCGTGAACGATACGGACGTGGAGCTGACCAGAGAGGATCTGCTGATCGAGATGACGCAGAAGGACGGCTACATTTCCATGGAAGACGGCGGGATCACCGTGGTGCTTGATACCAACCTCACGCAGGAACTGCTGGATGAAGGGGTCGTCAACGAGGTGATCTCCAAACTGCAGAACATGCGCAAGGACGCCGGCTTCGAGGTGACGGACAGGATCCGGATGTCCGTGACGGGAAGCGAACGGATCGCGGCGATCGTGAAGGCATACGAGGGACCGATCACAGCCAAGGTGCTGGCGGACAGCGTGAACTATGAGACGCCGACGGCCGGAGCGAAAGAATGGGTTCTGGGAGATGACAAAGTGACACTGGGAGTGGAGAAGACCAACTAATCAAAGCGCATCAAGGAGGAACGAAAGCATGTTGGAAAAGAAGAAAGCGAAGAATACGGACATTGTGACCAAACGGGAGGAGTTTGACAAGGAACTGTTCAAGCGGAGCGTTCTTTACAATGTCAAGACCCTTTTCCGAAAAACGATCGAGGAGGCGACGCCGCAGCAGGTTTTCCAGGCGGTTTCCTATGCCTTAAAGGATCAGATCGTTGACATGTGGATGACCTCGCAGCGCGCTTCGATTGAGCAGGATGTGAAGATCGTCTGGTACATGTCGATGGAGTTCCTGATGGGAAGAGCCCTCGGCAACAATCTGATCAACATGCGCGCCTATAAGGCGGTACGCGAGGCACTTGACGAGCTGGGCGTCGACATCAACGCCATCGAGGATCAGGAACCCGATCCGGCGCTGGGCAACGGCGGTCTGGGACGTCTGGCTGCCTGCTTCCTCGACTCGCTGGCAACGCTTGGCTACATGGCTTACGGCTGCGGCATCCGCTATAAATACGGCATGTTCAGACAGAAGATCGAGGACGGCTACCAGGTTGAGATGCCGGACAACTGGCTGGAGAACGGCAATCCGTTTGAACTGGTGCGGCCGGAATACGCCAAGGAAGTGCGCTTCGGCGGCTATGTGGAATCCCACGCCGATGAGAACGGCCGGATCATCTTTGAGCACAAGGCTTATCAGGCGGTCAAGGCGGTGCCCTATGACCTGCCGGTCGTGGGCTACGGCAACGGCTTTGTCTCGACGCTCCGGATCTGGGACGCGCAGCCCATGGAACGCTTCCATCTGGATTCCTTTGACAAGGGTGACTATCAGAAGGCGGTCGAGGAGGCCAACCTCGCCAGCCAGCTCTGCGATGTTCTCTATCCCAATGACAACCATGTTTCCGGCAAGGAACTGCGCCTGAAGCAGCAGTACTTCTTCATTTCCGCGTCCGTGCAGGAGGCGGTCGACCGGTATCTCCGCCATCACAGGGACATCCGCAAGTTCTATGAGAAAAATGTGTTCCAGCTCAACGACACGCACCCGACCGTTGCGGTCGCCGAGCTCATGCGTGTCCTGATGGACGACCACGGGCTCACCTGGGATGAGGCCTGGAAGATCACAACGAAGACCTGCTGCTACACGAACCACACGATCATGGCGGAAGCGCTGGAGAAATGGCCGATCGATCTGTTCCAGCGGCTGCTCCCCCGCGTCTATCAGATCGTTGATGAGATCAACCGCCGGTTTGTCGACCAGATCGTCAAGAAGTACCAGTCGATCCCGTCGATGGATGTCTCGGAGAAGATCCGCAGCATGGCGATCCTCTATGACAATCAGGTGAAGATGGCGCATCTGGCGATCGCCGGCAGCTATTCCGTCAACGGCGTGGCGGCGCTTCACACGGAGATCCTGAAGAAGCAGACGCTTCGCGATTTCTATGAGATGACCCCCGCGAAGTTCAACAACAAGACGAACGGCATCACGCAGCGCCGATTCCTCGCGCACGGCAACGAGCTGCTCGCGGACTGGCTGAATGAGAAGATCGGCGACGGCTGGATCACCGACCTCTCGCAGCTTGCGAAACTCAAGGATTTTGTCGATGACCGCACGGCGCAGAAGGAGTTCATGGACATCAAGAGAAAGAACAAGAAGCGCCTCGCCAAGTATATCAAGAAGCACAACGGTATCGAGGTCGATCCCGATTCGATCTTCGACGTGCAGGTCAAGCGTCTTCATGAGTACAAGAGGCAGCTTCTGAACATCCTGCACGTGATCCATATCTATGACATGATCAAGGATCATCCCGGAACGGATTATTTCCCGAAGACCTTTATCTTCGGCGCCAAGGCGGCCGCGGGCTATGCCAACGCCAAGCTCACGATCAAGCTGATCAATTCCGTTGCGGAAGTCGTGAACAACGATCCGGCGGTCAACGACAAGCTGCGCGTAGTCTTCATCGAGGATTACCGCGTCTCCAACGCCGAGATCATCTTTGCGGCGGCCGACGTCTCGGAGCAGATCTCCACGGCGTCCAAGGAGGCCAGCGGCACCGGCAACATGAAGATGATGTTGAACGGCGCGGTCACGATCGGGACCATGGACGGCGCCAATGTGGAGATCGTCGGCGAGGTCGGTCAGGAGAACGCGTTCATCTTCGGTCTCACGTCGGATCAGGTCATCAGCTACGAGAACAACGGCGGCTACAATCCGGAGGAGATCTATCAGAAGAATCCCAATGTGCATCGCGTCCTCGATCAGCTGGTGGACGGCACCTTCTCGAAAGGCAATACCGAGCTGTTCCGGCCGCTCTACAACTCCCTGCTCAACACGATGAATTCCTCCAAAGCGGACACCTATTTCATCCTCAAGGATTTTGAGGCCTACGCGGAGGCACAGCAGGAGGTCACGATCGCTTATAAGGACAAGAAGCGCTGGGCGAAGATGGCCATGATGAACACGGCCTGCGCCGGCAAGTTCTCCTCCGACCGCACCATTCAGGAATATGTGGATGATATTTGGCATTTGGAAAAGGTGAAATTATGACTTCAGTTCAAACACTGGAAGAGGGCAGAGGCGCCTGGCTCATCGACGGCTATGTGCTCGTTGAGGACGGGCCGGAGGCGGAAAGTATCATCACCGGACGAACCGGTGCGCCGATGGACAAAGAGCGGGCGCGCAAAAACACGATCGCCTGGGAGATCCTGTCCGCACACAACCGGAACGAAGGGGAGGACAGGGACGAAAACCTGAAGATCCGCTTCGACAAGCTGACCTCCCATGACATCACCTTTGTCGGCATCATCCAGACAGCGCGCGCGTCGGGCCTTGAGCGGTTTCCGATGCCCTATGTGCTGACCAACTGCCACAATTCCCTCTGCGCGGTCGGCGGGACGATCAATGAGGACGATCATGTCTTCGGTCTGTCCGCGGCAAAAAAATACGGCGGGGTCTATGTGCCGCCGCATCAGGCGGTCATCCACCAGTTTGCGCGGGAGATGCTCGCCACGGGCGGCGGGATGATCCTCGGAAGTGATTCCCACACCCGCTACGGAGCGCTCGGTACCATGGCGGTCGGCGAAGGCGGTCCCGAGCTCGTGAAGCAGCTGTTGAAGCAGACCTGGGATGTGAAGCGTCCCGAGGTGGTCGCGGTCTGGCTGGAGGGCGAGCCGGTGAAGGGCGTGGGGCCGCAGGACGTGGCGCTCGCGATCATCGGTGAGGTCTTTGCCTCCGGCTATGTCAAGAACCGGGTCATGGAGTTTGTCGGACCCGGCGTGGAAAATCTGTCGGCGGATTTCCGCATCGGCGTCGACGTGATGACGACCGAGACGACCTGCCTGTCCTCGATCTGGCAGACGGATGACCGGATCCGGGAATTCTATGAGATCCACGGCCGTGAGGGCGATTATAAGGAGCTCCGCCCGGGCGATGTCGCCTATTATGACGGTCTGGTGCGCGTCGATCTCTCGGCGATCCGGCCGATGATCGCCATGCCGTTCCATCCGAGCAATGTCTGCACGATCGACGAACTGAACGCGAACCCCGAGGAGATCCTGGCGGAAGCGGAGGATCGCGCGAGAGTGAGCTTCGGCAAGGATGTGCAGTTCTCGCTCCGCGACAAGCTCGCGGACGGGAAGATCCGCGTGGATCAGGGGATCATCGCGGGCTGCGCGGGCGGCGGCTTTGAAAACATCTGTGCGGCGGCGGACATTCTGAAGGGACACGACATCGGCAACGATGCGTTCACGCTGTCGGTCTATCCGGCATCGGTGCCGATCTATATGGAACTGATCAGGAACGGAGCGGCCGCGGAGATCCTGGAGACCGGCGCGATCCTGAAAACGGCGTTCTGCGGTCCCTGCTTCGGTGCCGGCGACACGCCGTCCAACAACGCTTTTTCCATCCGTCATTCGACGAGGAATTTCCCGAACCGCGAGGGTTCGAAGATCCAGAACGGGCAGATCGCTTCGGTCGCTCTGATGGATGCGCGCTCGATCGCCGCGACGGCGGCGAACCGGGGCATCCTCACACCGGCAACGGCGTTTGACGGGGAATTCCGCGGAAGAACCTATCATTTTGACGCGGAAATCTATAAGAACCGCGTGTTTGATTCGCACGGCAACGCGGAAACCGGTACGGAGCTGGTGTTGGGTCCCAACATCAAGGACTGGCCGGAGATGGTGAAGCTCACGGACAACCTGCTCCTCAGGGTGGTCTCGGAGATCCACGATCCGGTGACCACAACGGATGAGCTCATTCCCTCCGGGGAGACTTCCTCCTATCGCTCCAACCCGCTGGGACTTGCGGAATTCACGCTTTCCCGCAAGGATCCCGACTATGTCGGACGGGCAAAGGCGGTCTACGCGGAGGAGAAAAAGCGCAGGGAGAATGCGCCTTTCGCTTCGATGGAGGCATCCGTGGCCGCGGCGGCGGAAACGATCCGCCGGGAATATCCCGATGTGACGCCGGAGAACACGGGCATCGGTTCCACGATCTATGCCGTAAAGCCGGGAGACGGATCCGCCAGAGAGCAGGCGGCCTCCTGTCAGAAGGTGCTCGGCGGCTGGGCGAACATCGCCAACGAATACGCGACGAAGCGCTACCGCTCCAATCTGATCAACTGGGGCATGCTGCCGTTCCTGATCCCCGAGGGAGATCTGCCGTTTAAGAACATGGACTACCTGTTCCTGCCGCAGATCCGGCAGGCGGTCCTCGATAAACAGGAGGAGATCAGCGCCTTTGCCGTACAGGGCGACAAGCTCGTCCCGTTCACGTTGAAACTTGGCGATCTCACGGATGAGGAGCGTCAGATCATTCTCGACGGATGCCTGATCAACTACAACAACACGTTATTGCAGGCGGCGGGATGAGGCTTTTTCCGCCGGCAAGAAGGGTAACAGCTGTTATTATATGCGCCGCACTGACGGCTGCCCTTGCCGGGTGCGGAAAAACGGTGACCCTGCGCGCGGATTCCGCCGCGGAGGAAACAGGCGGCGACGCCCCGGCGGCACAGGCCGGATCGGCGGAGGAAACAGGTGATAAGGAGCAGAGGCAGACCGCCTCTGCTTTCTCCATGTCGGCCGACCGGTTTTACAAAAGGCAGATACCGGGGATCCTGATCGATCAGAACGGTTATGCGGCGGAGGAGATGAAGATCGCGGTCTTCTGCGGTGAGACGCTTCCGGCGGCTTTTGAAGTGCGGGACGACGAAACGGATGCCGTGGTCTGGACCGGCGAACTGCGTGCCAGATCCCGTTCCGAGGACGGAAAGCTCCAGCTGGCGACCGGTGATTTCACGCAGTTTTCCGAGGACGGACGTTACTATCTCTACGCGCAGCGTCTGGGGGAGTCCTGCAGCTTTACCGTCGGCGGGACGACGCACGAAACGCTTTTGGAGAATCTCCAGAAACGCTACTATTTCAACCGCTGCGGGATCTCCCTGACGGAGGAATACGCCGGCGAACACGCGCACGGCGTCTGTCACAGCACGGACGCGACACTCGCGGGGGACGCGAAGACGCTGATCGATGTGACCGGCGGCTGGCACATGAATGAGCGCGCGGACCGGTTCGCGGTCTCCGCGGCGGAGATCGTGGAAAACCTGCTGCTGGCCTATGAACTCAATCCGGACGCCTTTGGCGATGATACGGGGATACCGGAGAGCGGCAACGGGGTGCCGGATGTGCTGGATGAGGCGAGAGTCGGGATCTCCTGGCTTTTGAAGATGCAGAACGCGAAGACGGGGGGCGTGTATGCCTCGGCGCTGACAAGGACCGGCATCGACGGAAATCTGGCCAATGCCTCCGTGGAGGTGCAGCCGGTCAGCCGTGAGGCGACCATCGCCTTTGCCTCGGCGCTGGCCAAATTCAGCTACAGCTACCGGCATTTTGACAGCACCCTCGCAACGACCTGTCTGCGTGCGTCCGACCGCGCATTCGGCAGTTATCTGCAGTCGCTTTCGGCCGACATGTCCGCGGATGACGAGGCTTTTACCGCGGCGGCCGAGCTCTATCGCGCGACCGGCGGGCAGGAGTACCGCGAGATCCTCGAAGCGTTCTTCGCGGCGGAGGATTTTTTTGACCGCGCGATCACCGAACCCCATCTGTTCTTCGGGACGGTGACTTATCTGCAGACCGGACAGGCCGTTGATTTCGGTGTGTCGGACAGACTGATGAAGGCGCTGACGCTCACGGCGGAGGCGGTGGCGGCCGATTCCAACCGGTCGATCTACGGCGCTGCCTTTGACGGGACGGACGAGGAGCAGACGGTCACAACGCTCCTCCATGACATGCGGATCCTGGCGGTCAGCGATCATGTCAGCTACAGCTACGAATACACGAAGCTTTTGTCGGAGCATCTGCACGCCCTGTGCGGCCGCAATCCGGAAGCCGGGAACTATCTGTCGGGTTTTTCCGGAGATGCCGCGACAGCCGGATATCCGGGCGTGCTGAATCAGCCGGTGGAAAACGCGGCACTGGCGGCTGCGGTCGCCATGCTGCTGGCAGAGGGGTACTAGGATGACGGTTGAGATCGACGGCCTGAAGATCCATTACCGGGACGAGGGAAGCCACAGGGACGGACAGCCCGCGCTCGTGCTGCTGCACGGATGGGGGGCCAACACGGAGCTGTTTGACGGCATCTACCGGCTGGCTTCCTCCCGCTACCGCGTGATCGGTCCGGATTTTCCGGGCGCCGGACAGAGCGAAGAGCCGGCGGAGCCGATGGATGTTGATGATTATGTCACTTTTGTGAAGAAGTTTCTCGCCACGGTCGCACCCGAGGAGCGGGAGATCATCTTCCTCGGGCACAGCCACGGCGGACGGGTGCTGATCCGTCTGGCGGCGGGAATGGCGGGGTCGACGGCAGATGCTGTATCGACCGAACCGGTCAACACAAGATCCGGTGGCTTTTCGATCCCGAAGATGATCCTGGTGGACAGCGCCGGGATCGTGCCGGTGAAGACCGGGGAACAGAACCGGAAGACGGCGAGATACAAACGGTATAAGGCGATCCTGACAAAAAGCGGCATCGCAAAGCTGTTTCCCGGTGCGCTGGATGCGCTGCAGAAGAAGTTCGGTTCGGCGGACTATGCGGCGGCTTCGCCTGTCATGCGACAGACCATGGTGCGGGTCGTGAACACCGATCTGACGGATCAGATGCCGTCCGTCAAAATGCCGGTGCTCCTGATCTGGGGGGATGCCGATACGGCGACGCCGATCGCCGACGGGAAGCGCATGGAGGAGCTCATGCCGGAGGCGGGACTCGCGGTGATCCCGGGGGCCGGCCACTTCTCTTTCCTGGACAATCCGGTCCTGTTCGGCCGCATCCTGGGAAGTTTTCTGGAGATCGACAATCTGTGAAGAGGTAGGGAATGCTTATGGAAACAGCAGACGGAGTCATCGGCGTGTTCCGGTTCGGGCAGGGGGTGCTGCTCGCGCTCCATATCGTGCTGCCCTTTGCGGCGATCCTGCTGGGATGCCGCCATTATCTGCACATGCTGCAGCTTTCCTCCTATCAGTTTCAGGGATTTTTCCGCTACTTCAAAACACATAAGCCCTTTACGGTCTTCCATGCGGCCGCGTTTCTGCTGCTTCTGTGGGCGGCCTGCGCCGGCGGCGATCCGTTCATCCTGCGGATCCTGTGCGTTCTGGCGGTGTCGGTCTGGGGGATCGTGCTCTTTCGCCCGCGGCCCGCGAAAAAGAAGTTTGTGGTGACCCTGCGGGTAGGGCGGCTGATCGCCATCCTGGCCCTGCTCTGGCTCGTGTTTCTCCTGCTGACAGCAGCTGCGGGAAGCCGCGGAACCGGCGGCTGGGCCTTCCTGCATCCGTTCTTCCTGGCACTCCTGCCGCTTTTTGTCGCGCTGGCCAATCTGATCGCGCTTCCGGTGGAGAAGGCGGTGCGGCAGTGGTATATCGACGACGCGAAGCGGATGCTGCGGGAACATTCGGGACTCCGGATCATCGGCATCACGGGAAGCTTCGGCAAGACCAGCGTCAAGCATTATCTCACGACTATGCTAGCGGAACGCTACGCGGTGCTCATGACACCGGGCAGCTTCAACACGCCGATGGGCGTTGTGCGCACGATCCGTGAGCAGTTAAAGCCCACCCATGAGATCTTTGTGTGCGAGATGGGCGCACGGCACGTCGGGGACATCCGGGAGATCTGCGACATCGTGCATCCGCATGACGGCGTGCTCACGGCCATCGGCGACCAGCATCTGGAGACCTTTCACACGAGGGAAAACATCATCCGCACGAAGCATGAGCTTCTTGACGCGGTCGAGGAAGCCGCTTCCGGGAAAGCACCGCAGGACATGAGAATGGAGGGAGCAGCCTTCGAAGCGGATGCAAGGTATCTGAAATTCATTAACGGCGATGACGAGATCATCGCCGCGAACAGAAAATACGCGGACGCGATCACCTATGGCCTGCAGGCGGGATGTGACTATCGCGGGGAGATCCTGTCGGTCGGCGTGCAGGGGACGACCTTCCGCGTGACGATGCCGGCCGCCGGGGCGGGGACATCCGGCGCGGACGCTGCCGCCGACGGCACGGAAACCGCGGAATTCACGATCCCGCTTGTCGGACAGCACAACGTGGTCAACGCGATCGGCGCGATCGCCGTCGCCCGCACGCTGGGCGTCCCGCTCAACAAGCTTAAGATGGCGGCCAGGCGTCTGCAGCCCGCGGCCCACCGTCTGGAGATCAAAAAGGTCCCCTACGGAGCGATCCTGGATGACGCCTACAATTCCAATCCCGCGGGTGCGGAGGCGGCCCTGGGCGCACTGGCTGCGATCGCGCAGAACGACGGCGCGGAGCCGATGCTGAAGATCCTGGTCACCCCCGGCATGGTCGAGCTCGGGGAGAAACAGGCGGAGTATAACAAAGCCTTTGGCGCGCAGGCGGCAGCGGTCTGCGATTATATCCTGACCGTCGGGTGGACGAACAGTGACGCGATCCGCGAGGGTGCTCTGGGCGCGGGATTTTCGCAGGACAGGATTTTTATGTGCACGGCGCTCGCCGAGGCGATGACAAAGATGACGGCACTGGAAGCCGGCAGAAAGCGTGTGATCCTCATGGAGAACGATCTGCCGGACGATTATTGAGAAAACGGGAGGACAGCCATGGGACGCCGATCGGGAAGAGAGGACAGGAGCATCTATCTGCAGTGCAGGGAGGAGGCCGGCATGACACGCGCGCAGGCGAGCGAGGCGCTGGAATTCATCTCCGAAAGCCGGCTGGAGAAGATCGAGACCGGTAAGACGCCGGCGCAGCCTGAGGACATCCTTGCGATGGCAAGAGCCTACCGGCGCCCGGATCTCTGCAATCAGTACTGCGCGCACACCTGCCCGATCGGGGTCAAGACCGTTCCCGAGGTGAAGCCCAGGGGACTTTCCCAGATCGTCCTCGGCATGCTTGCCAATCTCAACGCGCTGGAAAAGGAAAAGGAACGGCTGATCGAGATCACGGAGGATGAGCGCATATCGGACGATGAATTGTCCGATTTTGTGCGGATCCAGTCGGAACTTGACCGGATCGCGCTGACCGTGGAATCTCTCCGGCTGTGGGTCAACCAGACCATCGCGCAGGGCGGGCTGGATGAGGAGAAGCTGGATCATCTGCGTGAAAAGGGCTGAAAAGTCCGGATTCTGTCACAATGCACAAAAAAATCCGCAAATCTGTCAATCTTTTGTTCAAAAAGTAAAAAATGTGCTTGTCGAAGTAAAATTTTTCCATTCTCATTGCCGGTCTGTTCGTTTATCATTCAGACTATGGACGTTTTCGGGTTTCACAAATCAGCGGGATCAGAGAAGAGAAGAGCAGCCCGCGCGGTCATCATCGGGATTCTGTGTGTGCTTCTCCTCGGCGGATGCGGCGCGAAGACACAGCGATGGGCCTATATCCATGAACCCGATAAGGAGATCCTGTCCCTGTCCTCCGACGGCAAGGCCGTTTTCAAGGATGTGAAATACACCTATACCAAGGATGACAGCAGGATCACCCTGACGGATGCGTCGGGAAACGCGGAGGACCACCGCTATTATATGGACGGCGACCAGATGGTCTTCTACGAGCGTTCCGTCTACACGCTGGACGAAGGGACCGCGGGCGACGGGATCGTCGGTGTGTGGAAGAACGGCAAGAGTGAATATGAATTCACCGCAAAGGGAACCTTCAACGAGGACAACGCATTTTTCGGTCACTACGAAGTTGATGAACAGGCGGGGACCATTCAGTTCATGTATGACGCTCCGTTACAGGACGCGCTTCTGTACTACGAACTGGACAGTGACGGAAAACAGCTCACGATCGATTATCCGTGGCCGATGATGGAGTGTCCGGCCAAATAACAGGATCAAAAGCGGGAAACCGCTTGCGATAAAGACGGCAGACTGCCGTCGGAAACCAATATCTGGGGCGTGCTTCACAAAGCACAGCGATCCGCGGCGAGCCCGGATCGTGACACCGGAAGGCGGAACGTAAGATCCGCCCATGGCCCCGCAACAAGTGCTCGTCATGGAGGAACATTATGAAGAAACGTTTGGTTTCAGTGTTACTGGCCGGCGTCATGGCTCTTTCGCTCGCGGCTTGCGGCGAGAGCACGGCACCTGCCGACACGACCGCCCCTGCGACGGAGGCTCCTGCGGCTGAGGAGAAGAAGGAAGAGGCTCCCGCTGCCGAGGAGAAGAAGGAAGAGGCTCCTGCGGCCGACGCGACCGCGGATGCCGGCGAGGCACTCACGCTCAACATGTGGTGCATCGCGACGGAGAGCGATTCCAACCGTCATTCCTATGAGGAAGCGATCAAGGAGATGGCAGCGAATCATCCCGAGATCACCCTGAACTGGGAAGCTTTCGAGAACCAGTCCTACAAGACCAAGATCAAGGCTGCGGTTTCCGCGAACGAGATGCCTGACATCTTCTTCACCTGGTCCTGCGCGTTCCTCGGCGATTTTGTCGATGCGGGCAAGGTCTACTGCCTGGACGACGCTTACAAGAACTATGCAAGCGAGCTTCCGGAAGTCATGATGGGCAACTCCACCTATGGCGGCAAGCACTACGGCGTTCCGCTGACCATGAACATCGTCGGCCTGTTCGCCAACATGGATCTGCTCAAGGAAGCCGGCTATGACGAGATCCCCGGCACCTATGAGGAGTTCATCAAGTGCTGCGATGCCCTGAAGGCAAAGAACATCATTCCGTTCGGCTGCGCGGGCAAAGAGACCTGGTGCGTTACCGAGTACCTTGAGTCCGTCATCGAGAAGAGTGTCGGCGCGGATGCGCTCAATGACATCTTCCTTGGCAGAGCGACCTGGGACAACGCCGATGTCGGCGCTGCGGTCGATGAGTTCCAGAAGCTCGTCACCAACGGCTACTTTGATCCCTCCGGCGCTGGTCTGACCAACGACGAAGTGAAGGCCAACTTCATGGCCGGCAAGTATGCGTTCTACATGAACGGCACGTGGAACTGCGCGGACTTCGCGGCAAACGCTGACTTCAAGGACAAGGTCAAGGTCAGTGAGTTCCCGGTCATCAACGCTGACAAGGCTAAGCTCGGCCAGCTCATTGGCGGGCCTTCCGACACGCTCGCGGTTGCGGCTTCTTCTCCGAATGCTGAGAAGGCTGCGGACTACACCTTCGAGCTTGGTAAGCTCATCTGCCACTACGGCTATCTGGACGGCTGCGGCCTTCCGGCCTGGACGCCTTACGGCGACACGAGCACGATCAACCCGCTGACGCAGGCTGTTTCCGAGATCTGCGCGAAGGCTGATTCCTATGTGCTCTTCGGTGACACGGCTATGTCTGCTGACGATGCCAACACCTATCTGTCCTATGTTGATCAGGTGTACGGCTGCCAGGTTGACGGCACGAAGTTCATCCAGGGTCTTGCGAAAGATATCCGCTGATCACACATTCATTTCCCTCTGCCTCCTTCACCGGGGGCAGAGGGTTTTTCAGGAAGGTTAATCCTATGGCTGGTCAAACAAGTGTATCGGATCTGAAAAAACAGCGCAGAAGAAGAGATGTTGTTCAGGGGATCAATATCTTCCTCTTCCTTCTTCCGGGTCTGCTTCTCTTTGTGAGCATCCTGATCGCACCGATCGCCGTTTCCGTCTACAGGAGCATGTATGACTGGAACGGTTTTTCCGAGGGGACCTTTATTGGTCTGGAAAACTACAAGGAGCTGTTCACCAACGGCTCGATCAAGTTCATGGTCTCCCTCAAGAATTCGCTTATTCTTGCCGCCTTTTCCGTTTTCGTCCAGCTGCCGATGTCTCTGGGACTCGCGCTGATCCTGGGAAGAAAACCGAAGGGCGAGCGCTTTTATCTGACGGTCTTTTTCATGCCGGTTCTGATCTCGACGGTGGTCATCGGTCAGCTTTGGCTCAAGATCTACAATCCGGATTACGGCCTGCTCAACACACTGCTCGGCGTGCTGCATCTCGACAGCTGGAAGCATGTGTGGGTCGGTGAGGTCAAGACGGCGCTGGGCAGTATCATCGTGCCTACCATCTGGCAGTATGTCGGCTATCACATGCTGCTCATGTACGCCGGTGTCAAGGGCGTGTCCCCCGACCTCCGGGAAGCGGCCATGCTGGACGGTGCGACAGCCGGACAGGTCGACCGCTATATCGTCATTCCGATCATCAAACCCATCATCCGTGTGAGCGTGATCTTTGCCGTCACCGGATCTCTGAAGACCTATGACCTTGTCCGCATCCTGACGGAGGGCGGCCCGTTCCAGACGACGGAGGTTCCGAGCACCCTGCTCGAGAACATGCTGTTCCTGCGGAACCGGTACGGCATGGGCAGCACGATCTCGGTCATGCTGATCATCCTGTGCTTCGCATTCGCACTGTTGATCACTGCGGCATTCAAGGAAAAGGAAACCTGAGATGAAAGAGATAAAACAATCCAAGGCGATGAAGTTTGACACGACCTATGTGCCCAAGGGGTCAAACCCCGTCGCGAAGACGATCATCTATATCCTGCTGATCATCTGGTCGGTGATCAATATCTTCCCGATCTACTTCATGTTCACCTTCTCGTTAAAGTCCAACGAGGAGATCTTCGGACTCAATGTCGCGGGACTGCCGAGAGACTGGCTGTGGTCGAACTACGCCTCCGCCATGGGCACCGGCAATATGGGTCTGTATTTCGTGAACAGCATCCTCGTGACCGGCGCGTCGATCGCCATTTCCCTCATCGCTGCCCTGATGGCTACCTATGCGATCACGCGCATCAAGTGGAGAGGAAGCAAGCTGACCAACGCGTTCTTCATGCTGGGACTCACGATCCCGATCCAGGCGTCCATCGTGCCGGTCTATGTCGTGCTTTCCAAGCTTCACTGGCTCAACAAGTACAGCACGCTGATCGTGCCCTACTCCGCGTTCGCGCTGTCGATGGCGATCCTGATCTGCACCGGTTTCATGGTGGAGATCCCCTATGATCTCGACGAGGCGGCCCGCATCGACGGCTGCGGCCTGTGGCGCACGTTCTTCAAGATCATCCTGCCGCTCATGAAGCCGGCGTATTCGACGATCGGTGTTTACTCCTATCTGCAGTGCTGGAATGAGTTCATGTTTGCCAACGTGTTCATCAGCGATTCCCAGCACCGCACGCTGCCTGTGGGTATCAAGGCCCTCTCCGGCCAGCACACGACGGACTGGGGACCGATCGGCGCGGCACTGGTCATCGCCACTTTCCCGACCCTGATCATCTATATCATTCTGTGCAAGAGGATCCAGGAGAGCTTTATCGCCGGTGCCGTCAAGGGGTGACCCACCGTTCACAACAGGATCATGAAGAGACCGGCGCCCGCGGGCGCCGGTTTTTGTTACCCTGCGGGCATCGGAGAGGGATCGGCGGAGATTGGCAGGAGCGGCAAAACGTGGTATGCTTATTAGGTTATGCAGACCGAAGCAAACGCAAAAGATCACCCGGACAGGAAGAAGCGGGGGCGCTCACTTTCCGTTGCCTTAAAGAAGATCATCCTGCTGATCGTCCTGCTCATCCTGCTGTCCTTTCTGATCTCGGTCTATCTGGTCACCGGGAGTGAGCGCACCAGGACCTCCATGCAGGAGTCGGAAAACGTGCTGATGACGCTCTCGAGCAATATCGCCTCCAACATCCGCAGTTACGCGGAGCTCTCGCGGCTCATCATGACGGATGAGCGGCTGGTTGACTTTCTCCGGGCGGAGGCCTCGACGGTGGATATGGGACGCATCAACGATGCGCGATACGCCGTCATGGACATTCTCAACGTGACGGAGGGTGTGGATTCCGTGATGATCTTCCGCGAGGATCTGATCATGTTTTCCACCAAGCGGTTCTCCTATCAGTTCGATCTGGAGAGGCTGAGCGGCGAGGAGTGGAAAGCGGATATCCTGGATGCCATGGGAGGCGCCGTCGTCTCGCTCAACCGGAACGGCGTTGCCAAAAAGCCGGACGATACGCCTGTGGTAACGGTCGGCAGAGCGATCTATGATCTCAACACGCAGAAGCGGACGGGGATCCTGCTGCTCAACATCTCGCCGGTGGTCTATGACCGGATGCTCGGCCAGCTGCGATACAGCAACATCTGCATCCTGGGGGAGGACGGAACCTTTCTTGCGGGAAACAGGGACTATGCGTCATGGTTTGATCCTGCGTTCCTGACGAACACGGTCCGGCACATGGAGGTGCAGGTTGACGGCAAGCGCATGCTCCTGTCCGGCTGCAGGGTGAACGGCATGCCCATCATGATCCTCAGGCTGACCGGCTATGGGACCGGCGGGATCCCCTACGGGTTCATCTATGTGCTGCTGATCCTGCTGTTCATCTTCCTGGTGGCGTTCTTCTGGGTGGGCACCTTTGTCACAAAGAACATCACGCGCCCGGTCTTTGAACTGTCCGCTTGGATGGACCGCAACAAGCAGTCCGGTGATCTGAAAAAGATCGACATGAACATCCCCTACAGCGAGCTGGATATGCTGAAGGGTGACTACAACGACATGATCGATCATGTGAACGAACTGATCGAGACGAACATAGAAAAGGAGAAGACCGTACAGCGCGCGGAGATGCGCGTGCTGCAGGAGCAGATCAAGCCGCACTTTCTCTACAATTCCATCGAGACCATCGGGGCGCTGGCGCTGGAAGCCGGCGCGGAAAATGTCTATGACGCGCTGGAAACGATGGGAAGTTTTTACCGGAATTTCTTAAGCAAGGGGAACCGGGAGATCCGTCTCAAGCAGGAGATCCGCATCGTTAAAGACTACCTGTCCCTGCAGAAACTGCGTTACGGGGACATTTTAGAGGATATCTACGATATCCCCGAGGACACCAAAGAATATGTGGTGCCCAAGCTGATCCTGCAGCCGCTCGTGGAAAACAGCATCTACCACGGGATCCGGCTGAAGGGGGAAAAGGGGATCATCAAGATCTCCGCGATAAAGGCGGACGATGCGCTGTATCTCACCGTGCGGGACACCGGCGTCGGCATGTCCGCGGAACAGATCGAGCGCGTGCTGAACACCGACAGGACAAACGCGGAGGAGCAGGACAGGGGGAGCTTCGGTCTCTGGGGGACCATTGAGAGGATCAGGATGTACTGCGGCCGTCAGGATGTGGCGAGCATCGAGAGTGTTCCCGGAGAGTTCACGGAGATCCGGCTGATGATCACAAGGAGCGGAGTGTAGAAATGGACAGAGTGTTCAGAGTCATGATCATTGACGATGAGGAATCCGCGCGCAAGCTGCTGCGTGCGGGCATCAAATGGGACAGTCTGCACATGGAGGTCGTCGGCGAGGCGGCGAGCGGCATCGAAGCGATCAACGTGATCGACGATTACCGTCCGGACATCGTGTTCGTGGACATCTCCATGCCGTTCATGGACGGTATCGAATTCACGGAGACGGTCACGGAGCGCTATCCGCATCTGATCATCATCATCATGACGGCGATCGACCAGTTTGAGTATGCCAGAAAATGTGTCAGTCTCCCGGTGTTCGAGTATATGCTCAAGCCCATGGTGCGCGCGGAGATCACCCGGGTTCTCGAACGGGCGGGGGAGAGACTGAAGCAGGAGCCGGATCACTGGGAGGAACAGCGTGCGGAAACCGATGCGGAGCTGCCCGAAGAGGATCAGCTGACGGAACCGGTCCGGCGCTATGTGGAGCAGAACTACGCGGATTCCATGCTGAACCTTGCGTTTCTCGCCCAGCATTTCGGCTTCAGTCCGAGTTATCTCTCAAGGAAGTTCAAGCAGGAAACCGGCAAGAATTTCGTGGAGTATCTGACGGAGCTGCGCATGGAAAAGGCGATCAAACTCGCGGCAACGGGGCAGAAGATGTTCCACACGGCCGCGGAGGTCGGCATCCCGGATCCCAATTACTTCGGGAGATGCTTCAAGAAATACACGGGGATGAGCTATTCGGAATATTCCGCCTCACCCGGACGCCGTGAGTAACGGAGAGCAGAAGACATGATCAGTGAGGACCGGATCAAAACGGCATTTCTCATGGCCATGCAGGATGAATTTAAGGACCGGCTGGGGGAGCAGGTCGGTGAGCGGATCATCAAGGAACGCTTCACGAAGAAGCCCCGCAAAAAGGCCCTGAAGGAATACCGGCAGTCGGAGGAATTTCATCAGGAAAAGCGTGCCAGGATGCTCGCCCTGTCGCAGGACGAGACGAGCGAATACTGGCTGCTGATCCACCGGCCGCAGGACCATCCGCAGATCGCGAAGATGTGGGAGACGCATCGGGATCTGATCCTTATGCTTGCGGAGGAGAAGGGGGATTTTTCGGTCAAGGCGTTCTATCGCGCGCTCTCCGCGAGACAGCGCGCCGCCAGTCTGGAAAAGCAGCTGGTGAAGAGCGGCCTCATCAAACCGGGCAGGGAACCGGCGGAGGATATCGTCGTGAGGCAGGCTGCGCGGACGATCGCTGACCGGATCGGCCGGTATCTCGCACACAATGAGATCCTGATCGAGGCGGGAGGTTCCTCCGGAAAGGGAAAGCACAAGCGGTCCGTGCGCAATCCGCTGACGATCCGGACCTTTGACAATCTGGTGAGCCGGCTCCGATCCTGCAAGGACGCCACGCTCCAGAAATTCGCCCGCATCGACAGTCTGTCGGATCATATCGAAGAGACCTGGTATGCACTCTATCCAGCCCTTCGGGACGCGGACGATGAAACGGCGCGCCGCGTGGTGAAGCTCTCCGGAAAAGAGGCGCGGGGGAGATGCCGGGAAGAGGTGATGAGGCTCCTGACGCCGGAGACGATCGCCGCATATCTCAAAGAGAATCCGCGCTACGCCGATATCGCCGCGATCAAGGAAGAGGATTTCCGCATCAGCGTGCAGCTTGCGGACTATCTGGAGAACGGCATGCCGTCGGATTACACCAGGCTTTATCCTCGCGCCAGACGGATGAAACGATCCTTTATCCTGCACATCGGGCCGACCAATTCCGGCAAGACCCACGATGCGATGGAGGATCTGATGCGGTCCGAGACCGGCACCTATCTGGGACCGCTGCGTCTCATGGCCTATGAGCAGTATGAAACGATGGCGGACGCGGGGATCGACTGTCAGATGCTCACCGGTGAGGAACAGATCGGAGATCCCGAAGCCATGCATGTCGCATCGACGATCGAGATGGCGGACCTCCGCACGGAATATGAAGTCGCCGTGATCGACGAGGCGCAGATGATCAGCGAATTCGAGCGCGGCAGCGCCTGGACGGCGGCGATCCTGGGTGTCTGCGCAAAGCGTGTGCATGTGTGCGCGGCGCCGGAGGCTGTCGAAGTGGTGCAGCGCCTGATCGATTCCTGCGGGGATTCCTGTGAGATCGTGTGGCACGAGCGCATGGTGCCCATCCGGCCGGAGAAGCATTCCTTTCGCTTCCCCAAGGATGTGGAGAAAGGGGACGCACTTGTCGTGTTCTCGCGCCGTTCCGTGCACGAGATCGCTAAGGCACTGCAGGACAAAGGGATCCTGTGCAGCGTGATCTACGGGGCACTGCCCTATGATGTCCGCCATGAAGAGGTGCGCAAGTTCCGGGAGGGAGAGACCGATGTCGTCGTGGCGACCGATGCGATCGGCATGGGCATGAATCTGCCGATCCGGCGCGTGGTCTTTATCGAACAGGAGAAGTTTGACGGGGAGAAGAGAAGGCCGCTCCTGCCGCAGGAGATCCGTCAGATCGCCGGTCGGGCGGGGCGCTTCGGCCTGTATGAAGTCGGTTTCTACACGACGGTGGGGGATGTGGAGGAACTCGCCTCGGAATATGAACGCAAGGTCGATCCGATCCGCGACGCCGTGATCGGGCTGCCCGGGGAGATCCTCAAGTTCGACGCGCGCATCTCCCGGATCCTCATGAAATGGGCGGAGATCCCCGTGCAGGAGGGCTACATCAAGATGACGGTCGACCGGGAGATCCATCTGGCGGAGCGGCTGGAGACGATCTCCGACAACAAGGAGCTGATCTATGATTTCATCAGCTTCAAATTCGACGAGGAGGAACCGACGATCCTGTATCTCTGGGAGGAATGCTTCGCGCGTGTGCTCGACGGGGAGACGCTTGACGATATGGACATCGAGCCCTATACCGACGAATTCACGATGGCCGGTCTGGAACTGGCCTATCGCCAGTATGATCTTCTCTACTCCTGCGTCCGCTATGTCAATCCGGAATCGCCCCGCCTGGAGGAGATCCAGGAGGAGCGCAAACGGATCACGAAAAAGCTGATGAAGCTTTTAGAGGAGCAGGGCTTTGAAGGCCGGCGCTGCAAGCGCTGCGGCCGATCGCTCCCCATGGGATACCGGTACAGCCTGTGCGAGAACTGTTTTGAGAAGCGGCGCTACGCCCGGAAACACCGCCGCAATTAAGAAAGGACGAAACCATGCTGAAAGTGATCATGATCTCTGCAATCCTGTCCGCGATCGTCGCCCTCGTGGCGGAGATCATCTGCACGGAGCAGAAGGCAAAAGCGTTCTGGCTGGGGGCATCGACGCTGTATTTCCTGATCAGCAGCGGAGCCTTCTGGTTCTGCTGGAAGGACGGACTGGAGGGCGCCGTCGCCAAGCAGATCATCGTCTTTCTGGTGATCGTTCTGGTGTCCTTCCTGTGCGCGGTCCTCATCGCATCGGTCGTCATCTCCGTGCTGAAGAAGTGGGAGGAGGATGAACTCGCCAAGATCGGTGAAAAACCGGAGGATAAGAAAGATGCAGAAAACGACGAAAAAGAATGAACACCGGGTCGGCGCGCGGGACAGGAAGATCGCCGAGACGATCCTGTCGCAGATCAGCGCCTCACCCAGCGCCTTTCATGTCATTCACGGCATGGAGGAAAAGCTTCAGAGGGCCGGGTTTGTGCGTCTCGCGGAGACAGACGCCTGGAAACTTTTGCCGCTCGGGAAAAAGGGAACCGGCAGATACTATGTGACAAGGAATTCCTCGTCGCTCATCGCATTCGTGATCCCGAAGCGGGACTTTGCCGGCTGTCGGATCGCCGCAAGCCACAGCGATTCGCCGTCCTTTAAGCTCAAGGAAGCACCGGAAAAAGAGGACGCCGGCTATATCCGTCTGAATGTGGAGGGCTATGGCGGCATGCTCTGCGCCCCCTGGTTTGACAGACCGCTCGCGATCGCGGGGCGACTCCTCGTGCGAAAGGGGCGCGGCGCGGGATCCGGGATCGAACAGCATCTCGTGCAGACGGACAGGGATCTTCTGATGCTGCCGTCCCTCGCGATCCACATGAACCGCGAGGCCAATGACGGATACAAATACAACGCGCAGAAGGATATGCTGCCGGTCTTCGGCGATGCCGCCGATACCGGTCGTCTGATGCCGATCCTCGCGGAAGCGGCGGGCGTCAGGGCAAAGGATATCCTGGGGAGCGACCTGTTTCTTGCGGTGCGCGAGGCGCCCGTTTTCTGGGGAGCGGGGGAGCAGTTTATGTCCTCGCCGCGTCTGGACGATCAGGAGTGCGCCTGGTGCAGTCTGGAGGGATTTCTTGCCGCGGAAAACGCGGAGCAGATGATGGTCCACTGTGTGTTCGACAATGAAGAGGTGGGTTCACGGACGAAGCAGGGCGCGGCATCCACCTTTCTCCCGGATGTCTTAAAACGCATCGGCGACAGTCTCGGCAGGAGCGCGGAGCAGTACCACCGCTCGATCGCGAACAGCTTCATGATCTCCGCGGACAACGCGCACGCGGTTCATCCGGCCTATCCGGACAAGGCGGATCCCGTGCATCATCCGCGGATGAACGGCGGCATCGTGCTCAAATACAGCGCCAGTCAGAAATACACAACGGACGGCGTTTCCGCGGCCTTTGTCCGGGATCTCTGCGAGAAGAACGGGATCCCGGTGCAGACCTTTGTCAACCGCTCGGATGAGGCGGGCGGCAGCACACTCGGCAACATCGCGAACGCGCAGGTGTCAATGAACACGGCGGATATCGGACTCGCACAGCTGGCCATGCACTCGCCCTATGAATCGGCGGGCGTGGAGGACGTGCGGCACCTGATCCGGTTCCTGCAGGCGTTCTACTGCTCGGGGCCGTTTCTGACCGCCGATGTCTGACCGGGCCGGCATGCAGCTGCTGACGGACGGCATGCTCCCGCTCATCGCCGGTGTTCTGCTCGCGGCGGTAATCCTCACGATCCTCGTGCTCCTGCACCGAAGAAACAGGAAGCACCCGGTGGATATGATGGAGGGGCATGATTTTGAATACTATTGCGCGGATCTGCTCAAGGCCGTCGGCTTTGCATCGGTCAAAGTCACGACCGGCTCCCGGGATTTCGGCGCGGACATCCTGGCCGAGCGCGACGGGGTGACCTATGCCGTGCAGTGCAAGCGCTATGATCATCCGGTCGGTGTCTTCGCGGTGCAGGAGATCTACGCCGCGCGTGACTACTATGACCGTATGGTGGGTGTGGTGATGACCAACGCCGTCTTTACCGAACCGGCCAGGACCATGGCAGAGAAACTGAAGATCCTCCTGTGGGACCGGGAGGATCTGAAAAGAATGGAGGGGGAGATATGTACATAAAGGAAAGCGCCATTGCCGCCGTCGCTCTGGTGGCCGTCATTCCGCTTGTGGGCTTCGCGGTGAACTACGTGGTCACGGGGATCCTGCAGACTCTTTTCAGCCTGATCAGCAGATCCGGCGGACTCTATCTGTTCTTCGCCAACCGGCTGACCTTTGCCGGTGTCATCTGGCACGAACTCTCGCACGCGCTTTTTGCGTTCCTCACGGGCGCCAAGGTGGAAGAGATCTCCCTGTATCACAAGGAGGGGAATCACCTCGGCTATGTGAAGTTCCGCCCGCGGGGCATCTGGCCGGCGCAGTGCGTGCAGCTGTCGCTTTCCGCCTGTGCGCCGGTCATCATGGGGATCCTCGCCCTTTTCGGGATCCACGCGGCATTGCGATCCCTGTCCCTTCCGGTCTGGGGAGTTGTCATCGCCGTCTACCTGTTCGTCTCCATTCTGGTGCACATGGACATGTCACCGGAGGATCTGAAGTCCTATATCAAGGGCGTGCCCTTTTTCCTGATCGTCTTCTTTGTGCTCGCCCTGGTGTATATCTCCGGCCATCCGGAGGCGCTCACGACCGTCAAAGGGTGGTTCATGCGCAGCTAGAAATTGCCCCCGTTCCATCCCCAGTCCGCTGTGGGGGAATACTTGACGTAGATGTGATCCGCCGCGATCCCCAGTACTTCGCCGAAGATCTTTGTGATCTCCGCCGTGAGATTTCCGAAGGCCGTCCGATCCGGGCCGCCGTAGATGCTGACTTCGACGAATGCGATCGGCTCGCTGTTGTCCCCGCGGAAATACAGATGATATTCATCCTGAAAACCGGTCATCAGCCAGCTCTCGCTCTTACCGGGAAGGATGGAGATCGCCTGTCCCAGTCTGGTCTTCAGTTCTTTTTCCTGATCCTCGGTCACCTTTTTGCTGATCTTCGCGTTGATGAATGGCATCGTCTGGTCCTCCTTTTCCTGTTGCTCTACCGCCTGTTGCGGGCGGAACTACTTTGTATTATAGTATTTGCAGCCAAAAACTTCTACAGTCGATCGGAGGATCATGAAAGAAGTGTATCTGAAAAAGGGTGCCGGCAGGAGTCTCAAGGCCGGCGGCCTGTGGGTTTATGACAACGAGATCGATGAGGC
>JAILOV010000046.1 GCA_024690605.1 Lachnospiraceae bacterium
CCGTGTCCATGAAAGACAGAAACGCCGCATCACAATAACCCAACAGTTTGGGAATCTCTTCGGCAGGCTGCCGGGGGATCATGACAAAACGATCCTCCACCTTCTGTCTCTGCAGTTCCATTTCAAAGCTTTCACGCGCACGTCCATCGCCGACAACAACAAACCGGACCGGTCGTGCTGTCTTACGGTTTTTCAGGAGCTTTGCCGCCTGCGGCAGGATCTCCAGACCCTGCGCTGCACCGATATTGCCGGTGAAGATGATGTTTACCGCATCATCATCAGGAATTCTCCGCTCTTTTGTCTCCCTTTCCCCCGAAACGGGCTCTGCCGGCCCTGCCACAGAAGGCATTCCTTCCGTCTTGGAATCCCCTGTCCAAACTCCTCTATGCGGCCGGTAAAAATCTTCCGCATATTGCGGCCAGTACAGGAGCTTTTCCCGCGGCACCCCTCGTTCCGCCAGCGTCTCCACGAAACTCGGCGAGGTAACAAGAATCTGCGTGCTGTCCCGGTAGATCCGGTCGCACATTCGTGAGATCGCGGACAGAACCCGGCGGTTCTTCACACCGGCCACCACCTCGACATTGTCGGGCCACAGATCCTGCACATAAAGATCGCAGGGGATGTGCAGGCGTTTTGCCAGCGTCGTCCCGATGAGCGCCTGGGTCATCGGGGATGTCTCAAAAATAAAAACCCGCTCAAACCGGCGCCTTGTCGTGCGTGCCCAGATGAGACCGGAGATCAGGAAACTGATGTAGTTGAGGATCAGGCAGATCTTATTCTGTTTTCTCGGGGTCATCGGCAGGTGCAGGATTCGGATCCCATCGTGCAGCTCCTGCCGCCGCTTTGTCCAGCCGTAGCCGGGATAGAAGTCTCCCTGCGGGTAGTTTGGGATCGCCGTGATCGCGGTCACCTCATAGCCCCGTTTCACCCACTCCGCACAGATGTCGTTGATGCGGAAGGGTTCCGGCCAGAAGCACTGCGACACCACCGCAATGCGTTGCTTTTCGCTCATCCCACCCGGTTCATGATCTCGATACCGAGATAGATCGTGTGTTTCTGTCTGAAAAGTGTGAGCTCCACCTCCGCCTGCCGGCGGTGCAGATTGATCTTCTTCACATATCCCTCCAGACCCATCAGGGGTCCCGAAACGATTTCCACGGTATTGCCTTCCTTGACCTCCACCATGCTGATATCCACCAGCCCAGGGGTCGCCGCACCGTGTCCCATGGCCAGCTGCCGGATAAAGCCCTCCTCCTCCTCATCCAGTGCGCCGAAGCCGGAAAACCCGTTCTCTGCCGGTTCCCATTCCTTAAAACCCACCACCTTGGTCAGGGTGGGCACCTTTTTCAGTTCCCAGTAAAGGGGCTCCAGATCCGGTGTGTCGATGAAGATGTAGCTCGGCAGGAAACGCTCGATCACATCACGGTAGCGCCCGTGGAAGTTCTTGTGCATCCGGCGGGTCAGATGAAAGCAGGACACAAAAAGATGCCCCGGCACGATCGCCCGGATCTCTTTTTCTGTCTTGATCTCCTCCGCAGGTTCCACCTGGATGCAGTAAAGCACTGTGTTCTCCGTCCGTAAAGTGTAGGCTACGCCATCCGCGCCGGTTTCCGTCACTCCCGACGCGCCTGTCCGCTGCCTTTATGTCATGCACCGCCCGCTCCGTGTGCCCCTGCTTCGCGGAGGTTTGGCGCAATCCTCGACCTAATATTTTATCATAAATCCCAAGAAAAAGCCATGCATTCCCTGAAACAACACCTTGAAGCCCCGTGTTAATTTTCTTTACTGACTTTGATCTTGTCGCTCTCCATCATCAGCCGCACCAGTTCCTCGAAGCTGGTTTTCTGCGGATCCCAGCCGAGCTTGGTGCGGGCCTTGGTGGGGTCACCCAAAAGGTTCACCACGTCCGTGGGACGGTAGAACTCATCGGAGACCTCGACCAGGGCCCTGCCGGTGGCTTTGTCGATCCCCTTTTCATCGGCGCCTTCGCCCGTAAACGCCAGCTCAATGCCGGCCTCATGGAAAGCCAGTGCGCAGAATTCCCGGACGGTGTGCTGCACGCCGGTGGCGATCACATAGTCATCGGGCTTCTCCTGCTGGAGCATCAGCCACATGCACTCGACATAGTCCCGGGCGTAGCCCCAGTCCCGTTTGGAGGACAGGTTGCCCAGATAGAGTTTCTCCTGCTTGCCTTGCACGATGCGGTTGGCCGCCAGCGTGATCTTGCGGGTGACAAAAGTCTCCCCGCGGCGTTCCGACTCATGGTTGAACAGGATCCCCGAGCAGGCGTACATCCCGTAGGCCTCCCGGTATTCCTTGGTGATCCAGTAGCCGTACTGCTTGGCCACGGCATAGGGACTGTAGGGGTGAAAAGGCGTCTCCTCCGACTGCGGGATCGCCTCCACGCGTCCGTAGAGCTCCGAGGTGGACGCCTGATAGATGCGGCAGGTCTCAGCCAGTCCCGCGATGCGCACGGCCTCGAGGATGCGCAGAACACCGGTCGCGTCGACATCCGCCGTGTATTCCGGCACGTCAAAACTCACCTGCACGTGGCTCTGTGCCGCCAGGTTGTAGATCTCATCCGGCCGCACCTGCATCACGATCGCCACGATGCTCATGGAATCACCCATATCTCCGTGGTGCAGATGAAACCGCGGATCGCTCTCCAGATGGGCGATGCGCTCCCGGTGATCCACCGAGGCCCGGCGGATGATGCCGTGCACCTCATACCCTTTTTCCAGCAGGAGCTCCGATAGGAACGATCCGTCCTGTCCGGTGACGCCTGTGATCAATGCCTTTTTCATAGTGTTCCCCTTCTGCTTTTTGTCTTATTCAAAGCACCGGCGCACGATCTCGATGATCCGGTCCTGGTTCTCGGGTGTCATCTTGTTGTCGGACGGCAGGCACAGGCCGCGTGCAAAGATGTCTGCGTCGACACTTCCCGCACCGTCCTCCGAAACGGTCCCGTCCGCCTTCACCAGCACATGTCCGCCGTAGATCGGCTGCATGACCATCGGCTTCCAGATGGGTCGTCCCTCGGCGTTGAAGGCTGTCAGCGCGGCGAGGATCTCGTCCGGGCAGGTCCTGCCGGCCTCGTGCTGCCACGCCGTGGTCGTCGCCGTGCGCGTGACCGGACACATCGCATCCCTGTCAACAGTCAGGCAGCTCAGCCAGTAGTTGGGCCGGTTCCTGTCGCCGCCCGTCGGGTTCATCCGCACCGGGAGATCACGAAAGGCCTCCCGATAACGCTCGTAAACGGCCTTTTTCTGCGCGATGTGCTCCGACAGGTGCAGCAGCTGCCCGCGGATCACGCCGGCGACCACGTTGGACATGCGGTAGTTGTAGCCCAGTTCCTCGTGCTGGTACCAGGGCGCCGCTTCTCTCGCCTGCGTGCTCCATTTCCGCACCGTGGCGGCATGTGCCTCCTCTTTGGTCAGAAGTGCACCGCCGCAGCTACCCGTGATGATCTTGTTGCCGTTAAAGCTGATGACACCGAAGTCGCCGAAGGCGCCTGTCATCGTGCCGTCCGCCGACGCACCGAGAGACTCCGCGGCATCCTCCACAAGAAGTGCTCCGTGCCGGTCGCAGATCGCCCGGATCTCGGTGATGCGCGCCGGGGTTCCGTAGAGATGTGCCAATACCACCAGCTTCACCTCGGGGTAGAGCGCAAACGCCTTTTCCAGCGCCTCCGGGGACATGTTCCAGGTCTCCCCTTCGCCGTCGATGAAGACCGCCTCACCGCCCTCATAGGCCACCGGATTGACCGTCGCGTCAAAGGTCATGTCCGTGCAGAACACCTTTCTTCCCTGCAGGGTGCCCTCCTGTGCCTTAGGTCTGCCGTAGAGCAATTCTCCCGCAAGCCGGATCGCCAGATGCTCCGCCGCCGTCCCGGAAGCGAGGCCCACAACGAAAGGTGCACCGATACGCTTCGAAAGCTCCTCCTCCACGGTGTCAATGTTTTTGCCCACCGTGCTCATCCAGTTGGTATCAAAAGCCTCTTTGATAAAGGCCAGCTCCTCGCCGTGCATCGTGGGAGAGGAAAGCCACTGCTTGCCGGCAAACGGCTCGATCCCGCGGAAACGCGCATCCTCAGCGATACTCTTCTTCATCCCTCCTGCCTCTCCTTGTCCGTCACTTCAAAGCCCTCGGTGCTCTCCTTTGTGAACAGGATCCGGATGGTCATCAGCACCAGCTTGAAATCCAGCCACAGAGAATAGTGTTCGATATACATCATGTCAAGCCTCAGCTTGTCATAGGCGCCGGTATTGTATTTGCCGAAGATCTGCGCATAGCCGGTCAGTCCTGCGGGCACCTTGTACCGGTAGATGAACTCCGGGATCTCGGCGAGATATTTTTCCACATGTTCCGTTCGCTCGGGACGGGGGCCCACGATGGACATGTCCCCCTTCAGGATGTTGAAAAACTGCGGAAGCTCATCCAGCCGGAAGGCCCGGATGACCCTTCCGACCCTGGTAATTCGCGCGTCGTGATCACTCGCCGGCAGCACCTCACCGTCCCGCTCGGCATCCACGATCATGCTGCGGAATTTCAGGATCATGAACTTGCGACCGCCCTCGGTCACACGCTCCTGCCGGTACAGCACCGGGCCGTGGTCATCGAGCTTGATGGCGATCGCGACGATCCCCATGACCGGCAGGGCGACCACCATGGCGGCCAGACAGCAGATGATATCCAGCGCGCGCTTCACGGTGCGCTCTATGGTCGTGATCCCGCGGCTCCTGACGAGCACCAGCGGCGTGTCAAAGATATCGATGATCTCTCCGCCGCGCACGATGATGTCACTGATCTTTAACTCCGCATAGACCCGGATCCCCAGGCTGTAGCAGTATTTCAGAATGTCGTTCCGAAGCTCCGCCGGCACATCCCCCAGGACCGCGCCGTCATAGAATCCCACCTCGCGCCGGATCACATCCAGGCCGACATCGGCACTGATCTCCTTGTCGATCCGGTATTTGTCCGGGCGGGCATTCATCTTGTGCTCCAGCTTCTGTGCGCTCTGTCCGCCGCTGATCATGATCAGGCGCCGCGGCACATGGGTCCGCATGTAGATCATCTGGTACAGCGTGCAGATGAGGGAGACAAAGACCGCGTCGAGGATCGTCAGCACGACCATCGGCAGTGCCCCGATCATGACGTTGGCGATCAGGGACAGGATGGCATATTCCACGATGTTGGTGATGATGACGGCGATGATCTGCGAGAAGATCGTGTCGGTCTGCTTCATCATGCCGAACTGGAAGCCGTTCATCACACGGCACAACAGCCAAAGCAGCACACCGTAGACACCGGCCAGCACATATTTGCCGCGTCCGAAGTAGGCAGGGAAGGGACCGTCATCGTAGCCGTAGCAGATCCTCCAGACAATATAAAAGACGACCGCCAGAAGTGCCACCTCGATCACCGCTTCCAGCCGCCGCACCATGTCCATCGCATCGGACCTGTGCCTGTTGCTGTTCAGTTTTCTGAAGATATCTTCTTCCTGAGTCATTTACATTCCGATCTGATCAGATACTAAATACAATTCATTGTACCATGAAGGCCGCGGTTATACAATGTTTAGTCTTACTCCGCACCAAAAGGGGAGGGTGTCAAAGACATCCTCCCCCGTTTTTTCAGACAGTGCCGCTGCCGTGATGAGCAGGGCGGTGATAAAAACTGCGCTCATGAACACCGTGACTTAGCCCCAGGGATTCTCCCCCTCATAGAGCGTGCCGGCCGGCTGATTGTAGCCGATCTCGCAGGGCTCAACACCGATATACTTGAGTGCGTCATAGAGCGGCTTCGCATAGTGACCGAACATCACCGCGCCGTGATGCGGGAAGTTCTTGCCGATCAGCCAGTGGCGATAGAAGCGCCCCATCTCCTTGATGGCGAACACGCCGATGCCGCCGAAGCTCTGCGTCGCAACGGGCAGCACCTCACCCTGTGCGGCATAGGCGCGAAGCTTTGCGTCCGCCGTGGACTGCAGGCGATAGAAGGTGATCTCGCCGGCTTTGATGTCGCCCTCGATGGTGCCGTCGCACCAGTCCTGCGGGTGCGTGCGTGCCATGATGCGCTGGAAGGAAAGATGCGGGTTGTTGAGCCTCGTGGAGCAGGTGTTGCCACAATGGAAGCCCATGAAGGTGTCGGTGAACTTGTAGTCGAACTTGCCCTTGATGGACGCGTCATACATGTCATGCGGCACGGAATTGTTGATATCCAGCAGCGTGACCTCCTCGCCGGAGATGCACAGACCGATGTACTCGGAGAGCGTGCCGTAGATGTCGACCTCGCAGGACACCGGGATGCCCCTGCGCATCAGACGGCTGTTGACATAGCACGGGACAAACTTGAACATGTCCTGGAACGCCGGCCAGCACTTGGTCGTGAGCGCGACATACTTCCGATAGCCCTTGTGCTCCTCGACCCAGTCCAGAAGGGTCAGTTCATACTGTGCGAGCTTGGTGAGCATCGCAGGCTCCTTGCCCGCCTCGTAGCCCATCTCTTTGGCCATGTCCGCGGCGACCTCGGCGATGCGCTTGTCGCCCTCATGCTTCTGATAGGACTCGAACAGATCGAGCTCGGATTCCTCTTCGATCTCGACATCGAGATTGTAGAGTTGCTTGATCGGCGCATTGCAGGCCAGGAAGTTGGCCGGGCGGGGACCGAAGCTGATGATCTTCAGATTCGCGAGACCCTCGGCAACACGCGCCACCGGCAGGAAGTCGTGGATCATGTCGGCGCATTCATCGGCGTCGCCCACCGGATACTCCGGGATGTAGGCGCGCACATTGCGTAGCGCAAGATTATAGCTGGCGTTCAGCATGCCGCAATAGGCATCGCCACGGCCGTCCATCAGATCCTTCTGGCTCTCCTCGGCCGCCGCGCAGAACATCTTGGGGCCGTCAAAATGCTTGGCAAGAAGTGTCTCGGAGATCTCCGGTCCGAAGTTGCCGAGATAGACGCAGAGCGCGTTGCACTCCGCCTTTTTGATGTCCGCCAGCGCGTTCACCATGTCGGTCTCGCTCTCGATGATCGTGACCGGGCATTCATAGATGTCCGCCGCGTCATACTTCTTTGCGTAAGCCGCTACCAGCGCCTTCCTGCGGTTCTCCGCCAGGGATGCCGGGAAACAGTCACGGCTCACAGCCACAATACCTACCTTGATCTTCGGGATATTGCCTACCATCGTTACACCTCCTGCCTCGAAACTGAATCGATTAACACCCGTTCGCACGCGCCGCGCGAACAATACTATTTTATCAGATTCCCGCCGACTATCCAACCTGTTTCATCGATGAAAATCGAATATTTCGGAAACTTCTTTTATTGACGGAAACAGCCGGAAGTGATAAAAAAGACAACGGACACAAAATTACGAAGCATAAAGGATCAGCATGACCGAGACAAAACCAAAAGAGAATACGCGGAGGATCCTGCTCCTGTACACACTGCTCTATGCGCTGCTCATGGGGCTGGTGTTTTTCTTTTTCCGGTCACAGGGCCGCTCACTGGTCTATCAGGGCGACGGCTGGCGCGAGCACCTGCGCGCCCTTGCCTGCTACGGCCAGTACCTGCGCGGCGCGCTCCGCCACCTGTTCATCGATCATTCCCTCACCCCGCAGACCTGGGGCGTGGATTTCGGCTACGGCGCGGATGTGATCACCTCACTCGCCTATTCCTGTCTGGGCGACCCGCTGACCGCTTTTGTCGTCTTTGTCCCGGCGTCCCGCACCCTTGCCTTCTATGAATTCCTGATCCTGCTGCGGCCTTACCTCGCGGGCCTCGCCTTCTGCCTCTATGCCTTTGTGCGCGGGGAGAAGAGGACCGCTCCGGTCCTCACCGGCACCCTGCTTTATGCTTTCTCGGGAACGGTCCTCTATATCGGTCTGCTGCATCCCTATTTCGTCAATCCGATGATCTCCTTCCCGCTCCTGTTATCCGGGATCGAACATGCACTGAAAGCAAAACCCGCGGGGGAAAAGGTCATCCCCGCGCGGCATCTGGTTCCCTTTGCTGTCATCATCGCCCTCGCGACGCTGTCGAATTTTTATTTCTTCTATATGCTGTCCATCCTCACCGCCGCCTACGGCACGGCAAGGCTTCTGCAGCTGCACGGTGCCGCCGGAAAACGCGGACGCGGACTGATCCTCGACGTTCTCACGGACGGCATCGCGTTCCTCTGTGCGGGTCTGGTCGGTGTTCTGTGCGCTTCTGTCACGCTCCTGCCGCTGCTCGTGCACTTTACAAACGATCCGCGCACCGCTGTCTCCTTTGCGCGTGAGCTGTTCTACAGTAAAGCCTATTACGCGGAGCTTCCGCGCAATCTTTTGTCCTGGATCAACCATCCGATGGGTGACACGGAGCTCTGTTTCGCACTGACCTTTCTCCCGCTGGTGATCTTCTTCCTGCTGCGGAAAGGCCACCGGACGCTGAAGATCTGCCTCGCTCTGACGGTCCTGCTCCTCCTCTTCCCGGCGGGCGGCATCCTGTTAAACGGCATGTCCTATTCGATCAACCGGTGGACCTGGGCGGTTGCCATGCTCGCGGGCTGGATCTCTGTGCGATCCGCTACGGAACTCACCTCACTTCTTAAGGAAAAAGGCAGGGGGCGCACGGTAGCGGGTCTCTCGATCCTTCTCCCCGCGCTCACCGCGGCGAGCATCTGCTGGAATGTTGTCTACGGCTTTTCTCCGCGGTTTGGCGCCTTCCCCGGGGAATTCAGGGAGCGGATGAACAGCAGCGCCTACCTCGCAGCCGCGACGGAAAATGAAGCCGCTGCCGTCGCCGACGCCGTCACGGAATCCGGCAGCGGCGAGATCCCCGTGTTCTACCGCTATTCCGGAAGGGATCTCACCTGGAACGGCGCACTGGCCACCGGTCTCTCCTCCACGCAGTTTGAGTTCAGCGTGGCCAACCCGGTCGTGTCGGAGTATTTCCAGCTGCTCGGTGTCAATGAAGAGTCAAATTTCGCCTACTTCGGCCTGGATGACCGGATGCCGGCCTTAAGTCTCGCGGGCGTGCGATTCTATACGCTCGCCTATGACAACTACTATGAGTATCGTTATATACCCTTCGGCTTTACGGACTGGGGCATGCACGGCAGCTATCACGTCTATCACAACCCGAACGCGCTCCCGTTAGGCTTTGCCATGAAGCACGTCATGACGCGGGGCGAACTGGAAAAGCTCCCGCTCTCCGCACACGAGGAGATGCTCCTCCACGCGGCTGTTTTGGAGGATAAAGATGCGGCAAAGCTCCTGTCCTCTCCGGACTGCGCGAGCATCACGGAATTCACGGCAGACGCCGTCTCAAACGATCTGTCGGTGCAGGAGATTCCCTACTCCGTCGACTGCGGTGACGGCATCCGGTTCGAGAACAAGGCGTTTTTCGTGGAAAAGGTCACCGACCCGGTGGTCATCACCCTGTCCGAACCGGTCTATGCGGGATCGGAGCTTCTCCTGTGCCTGAAAAATCTGCAAGTGAACGGAGACTCCGCCTACTATGAACCGACCTTTACCGCCCGCGAGGGAGGGGAGGAACGGGTCTCCAAGAAGATCCGCTACAAGACGCCGGCATCCCAGTACTACAGCAACTGGCACGATTTTGTTGTCAATTTCGGCTCCGCGGAGGACAACATCACCGAGATCACCGTTGTCTTTGACGCGCCGGGGATCTACACAATCGACGGGCTCTCCGTCGTCCGGCGCCCCATGGAAGCGTTCCCGGACCTCCTGCAGGCGCTTGCCAAAAACGCGCTGCAGGATCTTGACATGCACGAGAATCCGGTCTCCCATGCGACATCGGAGATCACGGGCAGGATCGCGCTTCCGGAGGAGGAGTTGCTGGTCCTCGCACTTCCGTACAGCAAAGGGTTCACCGCCTTTGTTGACGGCAAAAAAGCGCCGGTCATGAAGACCGACGCGATGTTCCTGTCTCTGCGGGTGCCGGCGGGAGAACACGACATCCGTCTCCGTTACCGGACGCCCGGTTTCCTTGCAGGAGGGCTTTGTTCGCTTCTGGGGATCATCCTGCTCCTTCTGATGGCCTTTTACCGGAAGCGGCAGGACAGCACGCACTGATCGTCCAGCCGATCATGAGCGGCGCGCTCAGCACGAGCGAAAGCTCATAGCGCATGGCGTTGGACAGCGGTGAAGCCAGGCACACCAGGATCGTCATGACCGCCGGAAGAAACCAGATCAGTTCTCTCTTTCTCTTTTCCTTTATCAGCACCGCACACAGAAGAAGCACCAGCCAGACATAGCACCCGGGCATGGTCAGATACCGCAGGAGCGGGAACATGGTGTTGATGCGCACGATGTTCTCCAGGATCGCGCTCCTCGTCTCGTCCTGTGAGGCGTCGATCCCGAGCATCAAAAGCTGCTCACGCACCACATCTCTGGTGAGGAGCTCCGGCTCAGTGTTCTGTCCGGCGGGCGCCAGATAGCCGTAGTTGAGGCAGCCGAACGCTTCGATATAGGTCTCCGGGTGTTTGCATCCCATCGTAAACCAGGTCCGAAAATAGGCCATGGGGTGATCGAATTCCGTCGTCACCAGATCCTTGACGGGATCCGAGCCGTCCGACGCATATACCGCAGGAACCGCCTCCATGTCCGTGAAGAACGAGGACAGCACGTCCCATTCCTCCTCGGTCACCGCATCGCCGTGATCGCGCAGATACCGCGCGGACTGCTGCATCGGGATGCTCAGCGCCTCACGCACATTTCCCTTCCGGATCCCCATGGCGGGGAAAAGCACCCCGGTGATGCCGATATACAAAAGAACCGTCGCGGCCAGCACGACCGCGGCCAGCACCTTTTCCTTTTTTTCATGAAACACGAAGAGGAGCGCGAAGAGAAGAGGGACCACGGAATAGATCCCGTTATGACGCAGCAGACAGCAAAGCAGGCTCACAGCGAGAAGCGCTGCAGCAGTGCGGCGGGAAATGGTGTTCCTGCGGAGCAGATCGCCCGTCTGCACGGCAAACAGCAGCGTGACCGCGCTGTAGAGCATGTCCTTTTCAAACCACTGGGCAAACAGGCCGATGATCGGTGTGAAACCGAGAAACAGCACCGTCAGCGCGCACAGGCGATCCGGCAGTCCCCAGCCGTGCATGCGTTCCACGCAGCACCCCATGATCCCCGCGCAGATGAGTGCCTGCAGGAGAAGATAGAGGAACAGCCCGAACCGGCGGTCTGCGATCAGGCCGCCCAGCTCCACGCAAGCCCCCATGATCCATGTGGAGAGCGGCGGATGATGTGCGCTCATGTCACCGCTGAAATAATAGGACAGCTGCGCGATCGCGTCCCCGGCGACGGAGCCCGGATAGCTCATGAGGATCCAGAACAGCCAGCCGACAAGGATCAGGACCGCGCTCAGGACAAAAACAGGGAGGCTCCGCGGTCTTTCCGGCGTGACGGGGATCCCGGACAGGACCGCGGCCGCCGCCTCGAAAAGCAGATAAATGAGACTGCTGTAACCAAAGAGCAGAAACGCGGAAAGAAGGCATTGATAGCCGTTCGCGCAGAGAACGGTGAGTCCCCCCGCGTCACGGAACGCGAAACTGAGGAGATACAGCAGACCGAGCAGAAGGCCCGTGACCGCGCCCGTAGGGTCGATCCGCGGGGTGCGCCTGCGCACGAAACGGATCAGGAACAGCATGCCGAGAAAGGCCGCCCCGTCGATCAGATTGAACACCGACGCCGAATTGGCGATCTTGCTCACAAAATTGAGCAGGGCGTTCTCCGATTCCGCGCCGACGACGATCCCCACGCCGGAACAGAACGACGTCACGATACAGAAAGCCCACAGGATGTCTGTAAGCCAGCCTTCTTTGATCCTCTTCTTCATGAACAGTCCTTGATCGAGAGACATCCGCGCTCTGCGGATCTACGCGTATTTCAGACGGAATCTCTGCTCACTGCGCTCATCCTCGACGCGCTCGATCGTGGCGCCCAGCGCGCGCAGCTTCATGTAGAAATCCTCATAGCCCCGCTCGATAAAGCGAATGTTGTCGATGGTCGTGAAACCCTCCGCCACCAGGCCCGCCAGCACCAGTGCCGCGCCCGCGCGCAGATCCGGAGCCGCGATGTGCGCGCCCGTGTAGCGCTCCACGCCCGAGATGATCGCCGTGCTCCCCTCCACCTTGATGTTGGCACCCATGGAGGTGAGCTCGTCGATATATTTGAACCGGTTCTCAAAAATGGATTCCGTCACGATGCTCACGCCCGCGGACAGCCCCAGTGCCACGGTGATCTGCGGTTGCATGTCTGTGGGGAAGCCCGGATAGGGCAGCGTTTTCACGTGCGTGCTGCGGATGCGGTCCTTGCAGATCACGCGCACCGCGTCGTCGTGCTCGCTGAGTTCGCACCCCATCTCCTTTAATTTGGCGCTGATCGATTCCAGATGCTTGGGAATGATGTTGGTCACCGTGATGTCGCCGCGCGTCACGGCGCTCGCCATCATAAAGGTGCCCGCCTCGATCTGATCCGGGATGATCGCATAGTCCGTCCCGTGAAGCTTCTCCACGCCGCGGATGCGGATGACATCGGTACCCGCGCCCTTGATGTGCGCGCCCATGCTGTTTAAGAAGTTCGCGAGGTCGACGACATGCGGCTCCTTGGCCGCGTTCTCGATGATCGTCTGGCCGGAAGCCAGCGTCGCCGCCATCATGATGTTGATCGTCGCGCCCACGGAGACCACATCAAGGTAAATGTGCGCGCCGTGCAGTTCTTTGGCTTCCGCGATGATGAAGCCGTGTTCGATGCGGCAGGACGCGCCCAGCGCGGCAAAGCCCTTCATGTGCTGGTCAATGGGCCTGAGGCCGATGGCACAGCCGCCGGGCAACACGACCTTGGCGCGCTTAAAGCGCCCCAAAAGCGCGCCGATCAGATAATAGGAGGCGCGGATCTTCTTGATGTCCTCATTGTCAATGGGGAAATTGCGTGCCTTCGCCGCGTTGACCCGAACGGTATGACGAGTCGTCCGGTGCGTGAAGACGCCGAGATCATTCATCGTGCCCAGGAGGACATTGGTGTCCGCCTCGTCGGGCATATTCTCAATAGTGACGGTCTCATTGGTCATTGTGGAAGCCGCCAGGATCGCCAGTGCCGCGTTCTTGGCGCCGGTGATCTCCACTTCTCCCACCAGCGGGTTGCCGCCTTTGATGATGTACTTATCCATAACTAAAAGGAAATTATATCACACAATCGTCTCAATGTACAAATCCGGATTCTGTGCCAGGTCAATATAACTGTTTCCGGCCTTGATCGTGGGACGCGCGAGATGGTCGGGGTTGATGAACACGATCTCGCCCTCGAGGCCGTTGTTCAGCCGCACGCGGTTCAGAAGATAGGTGTTCACGACATTGGACAGAAACGTCATGATCGCGCGCGTGTCATATTTCTGCAGTCCCTCGTTTTCAAAGAGCGCGATCGCGACGAACGGACACTGCGGCCCGCGGTAGACGCGCGCCGAGGTGGTCGCGTCATAGACATCGGCGATCGCGACGATCTTGGCCACCGGATCGATCCGCTCTCCCGTGAGCCGGAGGGGATAGCCGCTTCCGTCGCAGCGCTCATGGTGCATCAGCGTCGCCATCTTGATGTGATCGTTGATGGGGAGGTTCTTCAGGATATCATAGCCCTGACGGGGGTGGGTCTGGATGATGTGATATTCGTCCGCCGTGAGCTTGGCAGGCTTGGTGATGATCTCGCCCGGGATCAGGAGCTTGCCGATATCGTGCAGAAGCCCGGCCTGCATTGCGGTGAGCGTCTCCTCCTCGGACAGGCGCATCCACTTGGCAAGACAGCTGCAGATCAGCGCCACATTGATGCAGTGGACATAGGTCGCGTCATCATACTGCCGGAGACTGTGCAGCATGTCGAAAACATTGGAAGGCCCGCTGCTGTTGTCCACGAGCGCATAGACGGGCGTCATCATGTTCTCGACATCGAGCGGCCGGTTGTGCCTGACCACATCGTTGATCTGCTCCTTGAACTGATCCGCTTCGTCCTCGAACTGCTTCTGGAAACGCTGGAATTCCGGCGTCTGACGCAGACGCTCCGCATAGGACGGCTCCGGCTGTTTCTCTTCCAGCCCCAGCTGCTCGTCCTCGATGAGAACCTGCAGGATGGAATAGAACGCGAGACGCGTGATGGACTTATCGTTCAGCACGGATCCCTTCGGCAGGATCATGACCGAACGGTCATAACTGTATACATCGTCCGCCAGGATCATGCCCGGGACGAGCTCTGTCGTCTTGGTACGTCTCATAAGACTAATGTATCACATCAGTTCAGGTATTTCAACGGATTTACCTGCGCGCCGTTCACCAGGATCTCAAAGTGAATGTGCGGTCCCGTACTCACGCCCGTGTTGCCCGAGAGCGCGATCTTCTGCCCCTGGGAGACACTCTGTCCGGACTTCACGAGGATCTTGGACAGGTGGCCGTAGCGCGTGACCTTGCCGTCCGGATGGGCGATGTAGACGACATAGCCGTAGCCGCTGCCCCAGCCCGCCTTGGTGACGACACCCGAGGAGCTGGCGACGACCGCGGTTCCGACCGGTGTCGCCCAGTCGATCCCCTTGTGATAGGTGCTCGCGCCCTTCTTCGGTTGTGACCGTCTGCCGAAGCCGGAGCTCATACGTCCGCCGGAGATCGGCTTGATATAGGTCGGCGGCGCCTTAGTTCCGCGCTCAATGATCTTGGGTACCGGCTCCCAGGTGACCTCCTCCTTGACAACCTCCCGCGAGACCGAGGAATTGTTCAGATAGGTCGTCTTCGCGATGATCTTGTGATAGCCGGAGGAAGGCTCCTGCAGCGTCACGGATTTGTTGGAATACCATTCGTCATTGGGGACGATGACCGGCTCGGCCTCATAGGCCTCCTCGATATATTCCGTTGTCTCATAGCGCACGGAAAGCTCCGGCTCCGGCACGGTGACGATGATCTCATCCTCCGGCCGGATCGTCGTCGCCTCGTTTTCCAGTGCCTCGTTCATGGAGAGGATCGTCTCCACCGTGAGCCCGAAGCGTTCCGCGATGACCGAGAGCGAATCGCCGGATTTCACCTCATAGATCTGCGGCGTCTCCTTGTCCTTGGTGACCTCGTCGATCGCCGTCTGCACATCCGTCAGCTCACTCTCCGGAAGATAGGCCTCCACCACCTCGATCCGGTCGGCGAAGTTCATCGCGTACAGGCCCAGTTCAAACTCGGAGAAGTCCATCTCCTCCGCGGTCTTTTCCTTGTCCTGCATGGCCTGCGACAGAGCGAGAAAGGCACCCGCCTCGCCCGACTCCTCCTCATCGACCGACACCTCCGACACGCGATCCACCCGCGCTGTCAGCACATTGACCTCGCGCGTGGGCTCGAGGATCAGCGATGCCCGGTAAAGCCCGTTGGGATCATAGGCATGCAGTGCGGTGTCCAGCAGCAGGAGCACCTCGTCGGCATCCGCGAGGTTCACCGAATAGTCGCCGATCTTGACCGTGTAGTGCTTTCCCAGAGTAGCGTGGATGTTGCTGCGCAGGACCGACAGCATCGTCATCGTGACTGTTTCCGCGTCGTCGATCGTCCGGTCAGCGCCGGCCACGCGCGTCACATTGGTCACGGAGAGCTCCGCGTCGGAAAGTGCCAGCGCCCCGTCCGTGGCGCTCACACCCAGACGCTCTCTGGCAAAGATGCGTCGCGCCTCCCGCAGACACGACTGCGCCTCTTCCTTGGAGGAAAGCGTGCCGACCATCACCTGGTTCAGGGTCACGGCGACCCGCATGTCGCGGCTGTTCCCCTCACGAAAATTCGGCATCAGCAGGAGCCAGAGAAAGCAGGCGGCCGCTGATGCCAGAATTGCGGAGATCTTGAGTCTTGTTTTTAACGCTCCCCGTATCACCCGTTAATAATTTGTGAGAATATACACCACCAGAACACCGAGATTGACCAGCCCCGTCACGAGCGCCGCCACGGTGATCGGTGTCGTCGCACCTCTCCTGTGAAGGAAGCTGTCCTCCATCGCCTCCATGCGCTGGTTGAGTCCCGTGATCGCCGTATCCAGCGTGGAGGTCTGCTTGGCGAGATAGTCGTTCATCGAGGCCTGCACATTGCGATACACGCGGACGCCGACATCGTGCGTGTTCTTGTCCGTAGCGTCGGCGCGCTCGGAGAGTTTCTCCGACAGGCCGGAAAGATCGCCCAGACCGCCCATGTTCTGTGAGATCCCGTCCATCTGAATGCTGAATTTGCTAAGCTCCGCCTGCAGATCGGAAAGCGTCTGCATCATCTCCGCCTGCCGGCGCGCGTCCGCCTCCCTTCGCGCGTTTTCAAGGCTCGCACGCTCCTCCGCGAGGCGCTCCTGCTCCTCCTGCCGGTTTTCGCGCTCCGTTTTCTCCTGTTCCGCGCGTGCATCCAGCATCTCACGGATGCGATCCAGCGACGCATTGACCGAGCCGCCATCCTCTGCGCCTGCCGACGGAACGGGCGCGGACGGTGTGCCGTTCCCAGCCGCATCCGCCGCCTGATTGGCCTGCTCCAGCATCATCCGGATCCGCCGATCCTCGGCATCGATGATCTCACGGATCTCATCCACGCAGGCGGCATTCTTTTCATAAAGGGCCTGCATATCCTGCAGCTGCATGCGGATCTGCCCGGCGAGCTCGCGCAGTGCCTCCGGATCCGCGCCCGGAGCCATGCCCTGCTGCCTGCGCGGCATGTCCATGCCCATGCCGCCCTGACCGTAATCGCCGCTCATCCTGCGGGGCGGCTCCTGCCCGTACATGCCGCCATCCTGACCCATCCGGGAAAAACGGTCCATGAAACCGTCCGAACCGCCGTAGCCGTTGTCCTGATAGCGCATCCCCTGTCCGCGATTACCGCCTCTGTCGTACATGATGAACCCCCTTCTGTGTTTTGTATAAAATTACCATAAAACCCTGCCCATCGGTCATCTTTTTTGTGCACTTTTACATACTGTTTTCCGTTTGTTCATATTTTGTTCATATCTGTCGCTTATATTGGTTACAG
>JAILOV010000072.1 GCA_024690605.1 Lachnospiraceae bacterium
TGTGGGGTTTTCGTTAAAGTAAAGGATATATGATATTAAGTCTATGCTGCCGGTTCGAGCGATCATAATCTGTTCTGCGGACCGGCATAATCTTAGTTACTATTATTTTGGGGCACAGACTTTACAGCATCACGAAAATCTTTTTTATTGCCTCCGGGAGCTGCTATTGGCGCGGCTTCCGGAGCTTTTTTTGTTTCAGTTTTGACCCGAAAAACTGTTTACCGCTGTTTACCATTGTGTTTCTCCCGAAGTCCAACCACAATATCTTGTATCGTTGTCGACCACAAGGAGAAAATCGCCCTACGCGTACATTCTGCATGCTGCGCTACGTGTTCGCAAGCACATTTTCATAAAGTGGGGGCGGAATCAGAAAAAAACTCGGATTTCGCCCAAACACGGCCAACAATAACGAGGAGATCCCCTGAAATTGATGCGCCCAAGGATCCGCAGTGCTGTTTTGCGGCGGATATGTTAAAATGCATGGTAACCGGCCAACAAACGGGGTACACACAACCATGATCAGACTAGAAAAGTTAAACGCCCAAAATGTATGGGACATTTTGAAACTGCAGGTTTCAGAGGAGCAGAGAAACTTTGTGGCAGACAATGCCACATCGATCATCGAAGCCTATACCACGATCACGGCAAACGGACACGCTTTTCCATTTGGCATATATAACGATGACAAACCGGTCGGTTTTCTGATGATCGGATTCGGTGTAGATGACTATTGGGATGATGCACCGGAAATAGCAAAAGGGAATTACAATCTTTGGCGTCTTATGATCGACATGGAATATCATGATATGCCCCAAAAGATCCGTGGGAATATCGAAATGATGAAAAAGGCAGCCATGCTGGCCTATGAACAGACAACGGAGCAACTGTCACGGATCGCAACCATTCTCTGGAATGTGCGGATGTGGATCGAAACATTGAGATCCTGCGTGATGTTATGCGCAAGACTGCCGGATACATAGAAAATCAGGACATGAATGAAGTGTTCAGAAAGAAGATGTGAGATCATGAACTGGATCGATAAAACATTTGAAGAGCTGACCTCACGGGAACTATATGAAATCCTTAAATCCCGGGCGGAAGTATTTGTCAAAGAACAGAATATCTCCTATGTTGACGAAGATGATGTCGATTACCGCAGTCTGCATATCTTCCTGATGGATGACGGCAGGGTTGTGGCATATCTCCGCGCTTATCAGGATGCCGATGGTACGATCAAGATCGGCAGAGTGCTCACGCTCGTCCATGGCAGAGGGCTCGGAACAGAACTGATGAAGCACGCTATCAAAACGATTTCAGAAAAAATGGACTGTAAGATCATACGTATGGATGCGCAGAAGCGGGCGGTCGAATTCTACAGGAGACTTGGCTTTTCCGTTGATTCCGAAGAATATCTGGAGGAGGGGATCCCGCACGTGGATATGAGCCTGAAGATTTCAGCGGAGATAACACTGTGAAATTTTGTCGGGAGGAGTAAGTATCATGGTAGAATTTAAAGCGATAACAGAAGAAAATTTCATCGATGAGATCGAACTTGTCATGACGTTGGCGTGACAGGTGAGCACAAAAACCATTCGGGAGAAGAAGGTATTGCTGACGATCACCGGACAACAGGCGAGGCAGTTTGTCCTTGCGAAACAGGGGCTGATCGGTTCCCGGCGCTTCATCGGAAAGGATGGAGCGTATGCGTATGTTCGTCAGGCGGGGTGTATTCAGTATGACCCTGTCGATGTATGCGGCAAGAATGCGGAACTGACATTGCAGTCCCGCGTGAAGGGATTTCGGAAATCCATGCTCCATGAACTTCTCTATGAAGACCGGAAGCTTGTGGATTATGCCGATAAAGAACTGTCCATCTGGCCGACAGAGGACTGGCCGTATTTTTCTTCCTACAGAGAACGCAGCCGGAAGATGGGAGAATCCTTTGACGGCCTGGAAGAGCTCAAAACGCAGGCGATCGCATATATCCGGGAAAACGGCCCGGTTTCCAGTGACACGCTCCCGATCGATGGAGAGATCTTCTGGCACTCTTCCATGCACTGGAGCGGAAACTGGTCCCAAAAATCCAAAGCCGCCAGATCGGTATTGGAACAGCTCTATACAGACGGTGAACTGATCATCCATCATAAAAAGGGGAGCCGCAAGTATTATGATCTTGCGGAACGATATATCCCTGCGACTGTTCTGAGAGCCGCGAATCCCTGCGAGGATGATGACGCATTTCTCAGATGGCGTGTGCTTCGAAGGGTCGGCGCGCTGGGACTTCTGTGGGATAAAAACAGCACCGCGCTTCTGGGGATCGAGCTGAAAGCGGAAAAACGCAGGGAAGTGTTTTCCGCTCTCGCAGAGGCAGGAAAGATCAACGCCGTACAGGTAGAAGACATAAAAACACCGCTTTATTACCGCTCTGAGGATGAGGCGCTGATGCAGGCAATCCTGGATGGCAGCGCGGACCTGAAGCCGCGGATGTCTTTTATCGCGCCACTCGATCCGATCCTGTGGGATAAGGCGCTGCTCCTGTCCCTTTGGGATTTCCGTTACGCGTGGGAGATCTATACGCCGGCAGCCAAACGACAGTATGGATACTATACGCTCCCCATCATCTACGGCGATCGCTTTGCCGGCCGCATAGAAGCAGTGCCGGACAGGAAAAGAGGGGTCCTCTGCGTGAAGGGACTCTGGTGGGAGTCCGGCATACGGCAGACCAAAAAGCTGTCCGCGGCTCTTGACAGGACACTTAAGGATTTCGGGAGATTCAATGACTGTCGGGAGATCGAGAGATCGTGAAACATGATGCAGGAAATGATCACGCATGACAAAGATATCCGGGAGCCGCTGTTTGAGTTTCTGGAGGAACAGTACGGCAAAGTCCGGATCATCGAAGAAAAGATGATGGGCCGGTCACGTGCGGATGTCGTCATGGTGACGGAGAACGCGCTTTTCGGCCTGGAGATCAAGAGCGATGCCGATACCTATGCGCGTCTGGCACGGCAGGTCAGGGATTACAGCAGATACTTTGACTATAACTATGTCGTTGTCGGAACAAGGCATGCCGCACATATTGCGGAGCACGTGCCGGATCACTTCGGTATCATCACGGTCGAATATGTAACCGGTCGTCTGGATTTCTACATTCTCAGAAAGCCGCAGAAAAGCCCGGATTTTGAGATGGCATCAAAGATCCAGATCCTCTGGCGGCCTGAGTTGAATGAACTGCTCGAGCAGAACGGGCTTCCCGCGTACCGTCAGAAAGGCAAGCAGTATGTCCGGAAGGTCCTGACGGACAGCATTGATCCCGAACGTCTGAACAGACAGATCTCCGGGCAGCTGTTTGAGCGGGACTACAACACGATCGGGGAGCAGATCGAAAGCTTTCGCGAGGAGCAGCAAAAGCGCCGCGCATCAAAAACGAGATCCCCGCGCGCGAAGAAGAGGCGCGGAAAGAGAATGCATCAATGACAAAATTGACGGAGGTGGAAAAATGTGTTTTGTCTGCGACAGGATCGAAATGATAAAGATATGAATGATTTTTTGAGAGAAAGCTTCAGCTATTCAAAGATCTTCAAAGAGATCAGGAAGATGGAAAGGAAGATCGATCCTGAAAAGATCGCTTACGGCCCTGATAAGAATCAGTATTACTGTTATTATGAGCCGGATGAGCTGCTGTCGGACAAGGTCATCATCTGGATCCACGGTGGCGGCTGGAATGCCGGTACACCCGAAGATTTTGATTTTGTGGGACAACGTGTTGCCGGTGAGGGCTACAGGTTCCTGTCCATGGGATACAGACTGTCCACGCAGAAGAAGTATCCTGCGCAGATCGAAGATGTCTGTGCAGGATACAATCATGCGATCTCCTGCCTGAAAGAAAAGGGGATCGGACCATCAAAGATCATCCTGTGCGGACCCAGCGCGGGCGCTCATCTCTCATCGATCCTGGCGTTCAGCAGGGCGGATCAGGAGCGGTACGGTGTAGATGTATCCGGTGTTATCGGATATGTCGGCTGGGGCGGACCATATTGTTTTAATGAAAAAACATCTCTGGTGCTCAGGCTTCTTGAGGATCAGCTGTTCCCCAAAGGATATGACAGAAAACAGGCGGAGCCGATCGCTCTCTTCACCAACAATCATATTCCCATGCTGCTGATACAGAGCAGACATGACGGACTTGTGGATTTCTCCTTCGCGGAAGATCTCCGCGACAAAGCCCGTGAACTGGGCATGCAGTGCGAGCTCCATGAGGTGACGGACGAGCTCGATACGCATTCCTGGTATACTGCCGGCGTATTCGTCAAGAGCCGCAGGGAGAATAAGAGTCTTGACAGATTCTTTGCCTGGGTGGAGGAACGATAGAGCAGTTACACACGGACGACGGGACGGGGGAAAGGATAGTTCATGCGGAGAGGACACAGGACGGGAAAAAAATACGGCATACCGGTTTTGCTGGCATTGATCGCGCTGACCATGGCAGGGTGCGGAAAGAGAAGCGATGATACGTCATCTCCCGCGGCTATGCTGAAAGTGGAAACCACGAGATGGGCCGACGGCGCGGATACCGTAAGGCAGACCTGTGAGTATCCCGGCGTTAAGCGCGGTGATGTCATCTACGAAGGGTTCGGAACCAGTATCACGGTTAAGCGCGTCTATTCGGATCATCTGTCATTCAGAACCGGCGGAGGACTCATCGAACCGAACGAAGACGGGACCCTGAATTTCTCTGCGCCTTCCGTCAAAGAGTTTCAGATAAAAGCAGACGAGGAGATCACCCTGCATACGATGACCATGGATGCCGGAGAAGAGATCGTCATCCGATATGAAACGATCGACGGAACATCCGGAGCAGGCACGGAAAAAGGATAAATGGCGGGAACATGGATGATGGACCGGTCAGACGCACGGGAGGCGGCGGAAAATGAATATCGAATATAAAAGATTAACGGAAAAGGAATTGGACACAATCATCAAAATGCGGATCGATCAGCTGACGGAGGAATACACTTCGGCGGGAAAGACCGTGCCGGAAGATGTGGATCTCGAGCAGGCTCTGATGGATTTCTATAAGAAAAATATGGCTGCCGGTACCTATGTTTCCTGGCTTGCATTTGACGGTGACAGAATCGTCGGAACGAGCGGGATGTCATTTGCCGAAAAGCCGCCCTACTTTACCTGCCCTTCGGGAAAACTGGGGATCCTGTCCAGCATGTATACGGATCCGGAGTACAGAAGGATGGGCATCGCCACAGCACTTCTGGATAAAGTGGTAAAAGAAGCAAAAGACTATGGATGCGGAACCATCTATATCACGGCTTCGGATATGGGGGTGAAACTATACGAATCATACGGCTTTCAGCATAACGGAAATTTTCTGCAATACTATTTCTGATCAACCACTATTTGCGTGTCGATATTTTTTACTACAAGATGTTGATTATGCCGATACTTTTTGATACAATGTTCCCAATGAGCCAAACCCGGCGCGGTATGCAGGGCAAAGAAGCCGGACAGACCGCATAAAAAGGCGAGGTGAACAGATACCTTGAAACTCGAAAGGAGAAAAGAGATGGCTGCAGCAAAGAAACCGGCAACAAAGAAGACAACAACGGCGAAGAAGGCCGCGCCCGCGAAGAAACCCGCGGCTGCGAAGAAGCCCGTTGCCAAGGCGCCCGCGAAGAAGGCGGCACCTGCAAAGAAGGCAGTGAGCGCGGCGAAGAAGGCAGTTACGGCCAAGGTTGCCGCAACGGTGGCAAAGAAGGCGACCGCGGCAAAGAAGCCGGCAGCAAAGAAGGCGACTGCGGCGAAGAAGCCTGTCGCAAAGAAGACAACCGCAGCAAAGAAGCCTGTGGCGAAGAAGGCCGCGTCGGCGAGCCTTTCCGCTCCCGAGAAGAAGCTCATCGAGCTGTACAGAGCCGCCAAGCCGGCCGCAAAGACGGCAGCAGTCGCACTGCTGAAGGGCGACAAGAAATAAATCCGACAGCATTAACAGCGCAAAAGCCCGGGGAGAGATCCCCGGACTTTTCTGTGTAAAAAGAGGAAGACGTCGCGGAAGGATCCTTTCATTTGAAAAGCAGCCCGATCTGCGTTATACTCTGTTGATGGAAAGCAAAACGGAATGAAGACGGACATGACAAAAACGAAAAGATTCATCAATTGATCAGATCCCTGACGATCTCTCCCGCGATCAGCAGCCCGGCAACAGCGGGCACAAAGGCGGTACTCCCGGGAACGGATCTCCGCTCCGTTCGATCCTGCTGCGTCTCCGCGGGACGTACGGGCTGTTCGTCGGAGTAGACCACCTTCAGACTCCTGACATTTCTCTTCTTCAATTCCCTGCGCATGACCCTGGCCAGCGGACAGGTTTTTGTGTCATAGATGTCCGCGATCTTCAGTTTCCCCGCATCAAGCTTGTTGCCGGCGCCCATGGCACTGATGACCGGAACGCCCGCGCTCTGTGCCCGCAGGATCAGCTCGATCTTGGCGGTTACGGTATCCACGGCATCCACGACATAGTCATATTCGTGAAACGGAAAGTCATCCGCGTTTTCGGGCAGAAAGAAGCATTGGTGGATCGTGACCTTTGCGTCCGGGTTGATCTCGAGCATCCTGTCCCGCATCACTTCCACCTTGTATTTTCCGACTGTTTTTGTGGTTGCGATGATCTGACGGTTCAGATTGGTGAGACAGACCCTGTCATCATCAATGAGGTCAAATGCGCCGATCCCGCTCCGGACAAGCGCTTCGCAGACATAGCCGCCCACGCCGCCGATGCCGAAGACGGCGACTCTCTTTTTATGCAGTGACTCGATCGCTTCCGTACCGAGCAAAAGTTCTGTCCGGGAAAACGGATTTGATTCCATAGGCAGCCTTCCTTTTACAGCATGTGTTCGTGTCGGGGATGATGCCATCCGGCTCCTGCTTCATCCTAAAGAAGGGAACCGCTCCTGTCAAGTGATCCGGCGGAGATCATTTTGTTTAAGGTGAGTTATGACCGGGACGGCAAATCATGGTATAATGCATTATCGTTGCAGGGCGCTGATCGAGGCGGCCGACGAGGCGAGATACGAGGATAAGGGATCCCGGGAGGAAAATGATCATGGCGACGAAAATTACCATCATCAGCAAAGGGTCGGCGTTCATAACGGATGCGCTGACGAAGAATCTGCAGCAGGCCGGATTTGAGACGGTGGTCATCGCTCCCGAGATCAACGCGCTGAACGAAAACAGAAAAGACAGCGACATCTACCTGATCTATGCGGGAGATTATGTGTCCGAAAACAAGGGGTTCTTTGTTTATCTGAAGGACGTGTGCGTCGAGGATGAGAAGCTGATCTCCGTGATCGGTTACGCCGAGGAGATCAGCGATATCAAGGGCGTTGTTTCGGCCAATCTGGTGGCGCTGGAATTTGTGCGGCCCTTCGACATGAAGCTGTTGATCTCCAACATGCAGCAGCTGTGCGAAGCGGACGCGGAGCGGAAAAAGGGCAAGCATATCCTGCTGATCGATGATGATCTCATGTACCTGAAAACAGTGCAGGGGTGGCTTGCGCCGAAGTACCGGACCACAGTCGCCAGATCGGGCATGCAGGCGATCACCTATATCGCCACGCACGTCCCCGACCTGATCCTGCTTGATTATGAGATGCCGATCACGACCGGACCGCAGGTGATGGAGATGATCCGCAGTGAACCGAACTCCAGCGGCATACCGATCATCTTCCTGACCGGAAAATCCGACAAGGAAAGCGTCATGACCGTCATGGCACTCAAGCCGCAGGGATATATGCTCAAAAGCATGCCCAAGGAAAAGATCCTGGAGACGATCGATAATTACTTCAAAACAAAAAAATGGGCAAACGGTTGAGCTTTAAAGCATCATGACGCTTTCTTTTTCTTTTTGATCCCCAGCACCGCCCAGCGGAAGAACGGGAGGCGGGAGATGACGGCACCGAGCAGATAGGCCAGCCCGAAGCCCGCGATGAGGCTTAAGAGATAGACGACGGGCGCGGGAGCAAGACGGGGCCGCCCGATGAACAGTCCCACGGAAGATATTCCCAGATAGTGAAAAATATACAGGTGATAGCTGCGGCGGCTCATCCATTCGGTAAAGGGTGTGCTGAAGTCCGCGTATCTCGCCATGCCGCCGAGGATCGCCAGGCAGGCGAAATAGCAGAACGTCAGAAACAGAACAGAACGATACGCCGGCATGTCGGCATAGTTTTCGCCGAAATACCGGAAACAGAAGGCTGTTCCCAGTGCCGCTGAGACGATCGCGAGCGGCGGAAACCATTTCTTCAGGATTTCGATCACCTCGTCGTGGGAAAACACGAAGTAGCCGAGCAGGAAGGTGAAGAAATACAGGCCGAAGCGGTAGACGACGATGATCGGCGTGTTCAGGATCTGTGCGGACAGATAGACCGGGACCACCAGCACAAGGAGCACGGGAAATCCGGTTTTTCCGCACAGCTGCCAGAGCCGATCCCTGTCGATCCTGCGGATGACCACCAGAGCCAGCGAGAAGAGCCACAGAAGCTGGATGAACCACAGGACGCCGATGCCGCTCAGAATGCACACGAAGAATTTTGCGATGAACGGCATGCCGGGGTTTTTTTCGAACACGCCGGAGAGCGACACGTTCACAAAGCCCTGAATGAACTGGAAGGCGAACAGTCCGATCGTGACGGGGACCAGGAGCTTTGTCGTCCTGTCGGCGATGAATTCCCGGCCCGTGTGTTTCTCCAGATACAGTCTGGAGCTGATCCCCGCCACCATGAAGAGCAGGACCATGAACCAGGGATAGGTGATGTACTGGTAGAGGTCCCAGTACTGCACGTCCACGTTCGTGATCTTTCCGACCACGCCGGGGACCCCCTGGCCGTTATACATGTAGAACACATGGTAAATGACGACGATCGCAACGGTGATCCACCGGATGTTATCGAGATACTTTTTTCTCATTTTGATCCTCCTTCGCTGTCGGTTTCTGCTTCGTCCGAAAAGGCGGACTGGAACAGGTTTGCAAAAGATCCCTGCGGCGGGATCGCGATCCCGCGTTTTTCATCTCCGAGCAGAAGCAGTGTGTCTCCCGGCCGGATCCCGAACACTTCCCTTGCCTGCTTGGGGATCACGATCTGTCCCTTTTCTCCCACGGTTGCCGTCCACGCGTATTTTCCCTTCGGTGTTTTCATTCTGCCCCCCTTCGCTACGCATTGGTCATTACTACGATATGTATGATATGTATAACAAATCATACCAATGAAAAATGAACCTGTCAAGAAGATGGGTGAATTTTCCACGTCCGGATGATTTTCCGCGGAAGTTGATATATAATGATGCTGGGGTTTCAAACGCATGCGGCGATCATGCCTGCATGAACACATGCCCCGGGGAGTATTCCGTCCGTGAAGGAACCATCCATGACCATCCTGTGTCCAAAGTGCGGCGCGACGCTGCTGATCTCACCCCGTTACGCATACATGAAATGCGGTTGCTGCGGGGGTGTGATCGAGATGCCCCGGATGACGGCAAACGGGGAAACACGGGAAAAGCAGGGAGCACCCGGAAAAGCCGGAGCGCGCGCGGGGGGACTGTGGAGCAGGCTTTTGATCGCTGTTCTGGTCAGCGGTGTTGCCGTTGTCAGCGGCTGGTATCTGGTGACCCGTCTGCTGCTCGTCAATCCGGCAACGGGCGTCGTGGGAAACGGGGGAGGAAAAAAAGTCGCGCAGTGGGCGGCGGCGGATGCGCAGAAGCAGTCAGAGGAGAGCGTGGTTCTGCCGGACGCGCAGGGCGCGGACGCGGCATCTTCCGAAGAAACCGAGCGGATCACGGCATCCGTGAAAGGGGTGGAAAACGCGCCGGATAAAAGCAGCGCGGAGGCCGCGAGAGACGGCGGAAACAGCATCACGGCACCGCAGACGGATGGAACCGGTGATGCGGGCACATATAACAACGAGAGCGTCGGGGACGCCCGGGAAGACGGCGATACGACAAATGAGACGGAGGGAACAGCATCCGGGAGCGGTACCGACGGTTCCGGCGGAGGCGGCGGGGAGAGCAGCGGTTCCGGTCCGTCCTCGGGCGGGAGTTCAAACAGCACGAATAGTTCGAATTCTTCAAATTCATCAGAATCTTCGAACTCTTCGAATTCTTCAAACACTTTGAACTCTTCAAATACTACGAACGCTTCGAACAATACGAACAGTACGAACAGTTCGAAAACGGGAAGCACGGAGATCAGGAGCAGCGTGAATAACGCGAGCAGCTCCGCGCAGAATGCGAGCACATCAAACAGCCAGACGGAATCACAGGAAAGCGGGAACGGATCGGGTTCCGCAAACGAGAGCAGAAACGAAGAGCCGGAATCAAACAGCAGCGGAAATACGGAGGAAAACAGCAGTTCCGAGAGCGGCGGCAGTTCCGAAGAAGAACACACGCAGTCGACGGAGACGAGCGCGATCCGGTCGGAGGTCAAAGAACTGATCGACAACTATGTGGAGGCACAGAGGGATTATGCCGAGCATTATGATTCGGCACCGGTGTCCCAAAAGCTGCGGCTGTACACCACCGTGATCGATGCTTACAAGAGGTTCACCAGACTCGGGCGGGATGACAGTCTCACGCCGGAGGAGAGGCAGTATTACAGTGACGCGGAGACCGCGGTCAGTCAGATGTATGACTGATCCGATCATCCGGTCTGATGACAGGGGGCATGTTATGATGAAAACCAGAGTGTTTATCGACGGGAGTGAAGGGACCACCGGACTGCGGATCCATGAGAGATTTTCAAAGAGAGACGATGTGGAACTGCTCACCATTGACGGCGAACTGCGCAAAGATCCCGAAGAGCGCAGACGCCTGATCAACGCCTCCGATATCACGTTCCTGTGCCTGCCCGACGCGGCGGCAGAGGAGTCCGTATCTCTGGTCGAAAACGATCATGTCGTGATCATCGATACCTCGACGGCACACCGGACCTCGGAGGGATGGGCATACGGATTCCCGGAGCTGTCCGCGGAGCACAGAAGTGCCATCGCAAAGGGGAAACGCATCGCAGTTCCGGGATGCTATGCCAGCGGATTTATCGCTCTGGCCTATCCGCTGGTGAACGGCGGTATCCTGCCGGCGGATCATCCGGTTTCCGTCTTTGCGGTCTCCGGCTACAGCGGCGGCGGCAAGAAGCTGATCGCCAGATATGAAGAGCCGGGACGGGATAAAAAGCTGGATTCCGCGCGGATGTACGCGTGGGGACAGGCACATAAGCATCTGAAGGAAATGAAGAAGATCACAGGACTGGAAAGAGAGCCGCTGTTCTGCCCGATGACGACCAATTATCACAGCGGCATGATCGTGCAGGTGCCGCTGTATGCGGACATGATCGCGAAGAAAAAAACGCCGGAACAGATCCGCGACTTTTTTGCGGAATATTATCAGAACGAGCGCTTCATCCGCGTGCTGCCGTACGGAGCGGACGCGGAAGCCGGCGGAGAACTGTTTTCCGATGCGTGTGCGGGATGGGACGGCATGGAGATCATCGTGACCGGCAACGAAGACCGCATCGTGCTTGCCAGCCGTTTCGACAATCTGGGCAAAGGTGCTTCGGGCGCTGCCATGCAGTGCATGAACATCGTGCTTGGCTGCGACGAGGCCAGGGGGCTTAATCTGTAATGGATCAACCAAACGCACTGCTGTTGGAGAAATATGAAGCGCTGAAGAGAGATCTGCGTGCGATGGAGAGCGTGGCCGTCGCTTTTTCGAGCGGCGTGGATTCCACATTTTTGCTGTATGCCGCAAAAGAAGCACTGGGTGACCGCGTCATGGCCGTGACGGCCTCATCGTGCTCGTTCCCGGTCAGAGAACTGGAAGAGGCCAAAGCATTCTGCAGAGAGCAGGGGATCCGGCAGGAGATCGTGCGATCCGAGGAATTAAAGATCGAGGGTTTCTCGCACAATCCGAAGAATCGCTGCTATCTGTGCAAACGAGAGCTTTTTAGGAAGATCCGGGATCTCGCGGACAGGGAAGGCTTCCGTGAGGTCGCTGAGGGATCCAATCTCGACGATAACGGTGATTACCGCCCGGGGCTTGTTGCCGTGGCGGAACTGAACGTCAAAAGCCCGCTTCGGCAGATCGGTTTTTCCAAGGAGCAGATCCGGATCCTGTCACAGTACTTCGGACTGCCCACCTGGAACAAACAGTCTTTTGCGTGTCTTGCGAGCCGGTTTCCGTACGGGGAAGAGATCACGGAGGAGAAACTCGGAATGGTGGACCGGGCCGAGCAGTTCCTGCTGGATCTCGGATTCCGCCAGCTCCGTGTCAGGATCCACGGAAACATCGCGCGGATCGAGCTCCTGCCGGATGATTTCCCCCGCTTCATGGAGGAAGACACCCGGACAGAAGTGTACAGGAAACTGAAGGAGATCGGATTCGTCTATGTGACGCTCGATGTGCTCGGATACCGCACGGGCAGCATGAATGAGACACTGACGCGGGAGGAACGCACGCAGGATTTATAGGAGGGCAGGCTTCCCGTCAGCGTCCGCGATCATATGCGATCCGTTTGAACAGATTATACAGTCCGCTCCTGATGGCGTTATTGTCATGATCGGCACCGGCGATCTCATACCAGATGTGATCGACGCCGTTCGCTTCCAGAAGTTCGTGATATTGCCTGGGGTATGTCCCCACCACGGAATCCCGTGTCCCGCAGCAGATGATAAAAGCGTTCGGCTCCGTGGCGCCGTCCGCAAACCGCATCTCCTGTTCGGAGATCTGTCCCTCATGTGTCATGAAGCTGTCCTTTGTCGGGACGATACCGGGCGCGGCCGAGATCGCGCAGACATAGCCGAAGAGCTCGGGTTTCCGGAGCGTGATATAGATCGTCTCCCTGCCCCCCATGGAAAAGCCCGCGAGATACGTGTGGTCTCTTCCGGTAAGAACCGCGTAGTTTTCCTCGATATGAGGCATAAGATCGTTCACAAGATCGTTGATGAAATTGTCATAGGGCAGCACGCTTTCCGGATCAAAGGCCGGCTTCTGCTCCGGGTCTGATGTCGCGTACATGTCGGGACACACAACGATCGTCTCTTCGATCAGTCCGTCGGCGGCCATGTTGCCGACGATCTCCTTTATCCTGTTGCTGTCATCATTGGAAAAAGAATACTCATCCCCGAAGATCCCGTGCAACAGATAAAGAACGGGATATTTCCTCTCCTTACTGTAATCCGCGGGAAGCAGGATGCTGCAGCCCCGCTCCATCCGGCAGGTGTCCGAATAATAGGTGTCATGGATGAACGCGCCGTATGTAACGTCCTCTCTTTTTTCTTCGAAGATCGCAGGACAGCGCTCCTCGATACTGTCGTCAGGGACAAAACCGGTATCGTCGCCGCGTTCCGCATCCGTGCTCTTGGTCTCCGCAACGGCGTCACGCGCGGTATCCTCCGCTTTGATCCCCGCCGCAAAAGAATGCAGATTCTCAACGGTTTGGCCGGCTGTCGCGCTGACCGCTTCGCTGCTTTTTTCTGTATTCATATCCTGCCCCCTCCGGCTTTCCGGGCCGCACGCACAGAAGACGGATGCGGCCATGAATGTCAATAATACCAACGATAGTCTTTTCTTTTTCATCGCTCGCTTTCCCGAGAGCTGAAATTGCCTGCTGTTGCCAATCCCATGGTAGATGAGGCCGAAGAAGAATGTCAAGCGAAAATCGCTATCCATAGGGTGGAGAAAAAAGCGCTTGACATTTGTGATCCTGCACTTTATATTGAATATAAATTCAATGAATTATAACTCAACAAATTGCCAGAGCGTCAACAGGACGCGCACGGATCCGGGGAGGATCGGAAATGACCAGAAAAGAACAGAAAGAAGAACGCAGAAAGGCCATCCTGATGACCGCCCTGAGGCTCTTTGTGGAACGCGGCTATCATGACACAAAGATCACCGATATCGCGGAAGCGGTGCCGATGAGCACAGGGTTGCTGTTTCACTATTTCGGATCCAAAGAGGAACTGCTCCTGGAACTGGTCAGGATGGGATGTTCGGGGCCCGGGACTGTCACCGCCCCTGATGAGATCCCGCCGGATGCCTATCTGACGGGGTTTCTCCGGAACATGTTCTCTTTTGCGAAGGAGCAGCCATGGGTGTTCTGCATGTTCGTGCTCATGGGACAGGTCAGAAGGCCCGGCATGCCGGAAGAGGCGCGAAAGCTGGCACAGTCCGTGGACGCTGTCTCTCCGACCGTCAAGCTGATCAAGAGAGGGCAGAAGGCAGGCGTTTTTCACAGCGGTGATGCCGTAACCATGGCCACATGCTTCTGGTGCTCGGTCCAGGGGATCATGGAGCAGATGGCGGCGGATGAACGGATGAAGATGCCCGAACCCGAATGGATCGTGGGCATGCTCCGCAGCTGAACGCCGCGTGGAAGAAGAGCCGCTTTTTCAGTATTTGTCCAGGCTTTCGATAAAGGCGTCCAGTTATAGTTGCATCTGCCGGTAACAGACCATTGCACGGATGATTTGTACATGGCGGGATAGCATAGAGTTTTAACGGCTGTAAACGTTCCTGTATATGATATGGCGGATAGGAAATGCGCGGTGTATAATGATATCGCGCATGAGCAGCTGTTGATCAACGGTAGACGGAGGTTGTTATGGATGTCGGAGAAGCGCTGGAAAAACTGATGATCCTGGCGAAAACGGATGGGCCGTTAAAGGAAAGACTCCTGAACACAAGGGATTCCGATCGTCCGCTTTCGGATTTCTGCTCGATCGCGACCGAGGCCGGCTGTCCGATGAACGTGATGGATCTGATCGAACACGGTGAGAATGATTATGCGGCCATTAAGCGCAGCACCAACGGAGGCGGAGAAAACTCGCCGTTATTGGAGAGAGTATGAAAGTTTTTCTGTAAACTAAGATTTTCTATGGCAATTGTAGGTTGTTCGGGCGATGTAGAAATGGTTTCTCATCGCCCGTTTGCTTTTCTTGTTATAAACGATAGAGATGGGGTTGTCAATAACAGACAGG
>JAILOV010000054.1 GCA_024690605.1 Lachnospiraceae bacterium
TACATCAACGACAATTTCGGTCACGCGGAGGGGGATTTTGCCATCGTGCAGGTGGCGGAAGCGATCCGCGCGTGCCTGGGCGGCGAGGAGTCCGCGGCGCGCTACGGCGGTGATGAATTCGCCGTGATCCTGCTCTCGGACCGCCCCGGACGCGGAGAGGCATTTCAGGAGGCATTTGCCGCGCAGATGCGGAAGGCGGACGACCGGTCCGGCCTACCCTATCCGATCCACGCCAGCATCGGCTGCTGCGACGTGAGCAATGTCAACGATGACATCCAGAAGATCATGCGCAAGGCCGATGAGCGGATGTATGAGAATAAGAGGAAGTATAAGGAAGCAACGGCGGGCAGGTGAAGTATCGCCATCTGACCCTTGACAGACCCCTGTAACTGTGCTATTGTATCACGGTATGCCGCCTGACGGGGCAGAAGAGATGCGGGAAAGCCGTATCCGCCGTAGTCAGCGAGTCCTGAAGAAAGGGGGAAGAATACTATGTACGCGATCATTGTATCCGGCGGCAAGCAGCTCAAGGTATCCGAAGGCGATATCGTTAAGGTCGAGAAGCTTACGGCCGAGAAGGGCGACAGTGTGACCTTTGATCAGGTCATTGCAGTCAGCGATGACGGCAAGCTCTCCGTGGCAGGCGATGTCAAGAGCGCCAAGGTCACGGGCACCGTGCTCGAGCAGGGCAAGGAGAAGAAAGTCATCGTGTTCCGCTACAAGCCCAAGAGCGGCTATCGCAAGAAGAACGGTCACAGACAGCCGTTCACGCGTGTGAAGATCGACAAGATCTCTCTGTGAGATGACGAAGATCACACTATACGCAGATGATGCGGATATCGAGCGGGGCTTTCAGGTAGAAGATCACAGCGGATTTGATGAGAAAGGCGAGGATATCGTGTGCGCCGCGGTTTCGATCCTGACGATCAACACGATCAATGCGATCGAAAAGTTTACCGGTGATGTGCCGGTGATCAAGCGGGATGACGATGCGGCCGTGATCAGCTGTCTGTTTGAAAAAGCGCCGGGAGAGGAGAGCAGGCTCCTTCTAAAGACCTTTGCTCTCGGTGTGCGTTCGATCAGTGATTCTTATAAAAAGCACGTGAAGGTTAGAGTCAGGAGGTACAAGTGATGTTACAGTTGGATCTTCAGTTTTTTGCGCATAAGAAGGGTGTCGGTTCCACCAAGAACGGTCGTGATTCCGAGTCCAAGCGCCTCGGTGCGAAGCGCGCGGACGGCCAGTTCGTGAAGGCCGGCAATGTCCTTTACCGTCAGCGCGGCACGCACATCCATCCGGGACTCAATGTCGGTCTCGGCAAGGATGACACTCTGTTCGCCAAGGTCGACGGTGTCCTGCGTTTCGAGCGTCTCGGACGTGACCGCAAGCAGGCGAGCGTTCATCCCGTGGAAGCGGCCAAATAAGGACGTTCTGCGTACTGCAGTCACACTGGCAAAAGACAATGGACGAAGCTTCCGCCGCAATGGCTGGAAGCTTCGTTGTGTTTCATGGTATAATATAGCGTATGCCTGATTTCATCGACAGAGCAAGAATCTTCATAAAGAGCGGCAAGGGCGGCGACGGTCATGTCTCCTTTTACCGGGAGAAATTTGTGGCGAACGGCGGTCCGGACGGCGGTGACGGCGGCAAGGGCGGAGATGTGATCTTCGTTGTCGACGAAGGGCAGAACACGCTCTCGGACTATCATTACGGCGGTAAATACAAGGCGGAGAGCGGACAGGAAGGCGGCAGAAAACGCTGCACCGGAAAGAGCGGCAAAGATCTTGTCCTCAAGGTCCCGGAGGGGACCATCGTGCGGGAGGCGGCAACGGGACGTGTCATCGTGGACATGTCCGGCGAGAACCGCCGTGTCACCGTGCTGAAGGGCGGCCGCGGCGGAACGGGGAACATGCATTACGCGACCTCGACCATGCAGGCGCCGCGCTATGCCAAGCCCGGCGGCGAGGCTTCCGAGGTTGAGGTGATCCTGGAACTCAAGGTGATCGCCGATGTCGGCCTGGTCGGCTTCCCGAATGTCGGTAAATCCACGATCCTCTCCCGTGTATCCAACGCACGGCCGAAGATCGCCAATTACCATTTCACGACACTGCATCCCAGCCTCGGCGTTGTGCGGCTGGATGATGAGAACAGTTTTGTCATGGCGGATATCCCCGGTCTGATCGAAGGCGCAGCGGGCGGTGCGGGGCTCGGCCGGGAGTTTCTCAGACATATCGAAAGAACGAAGCTCCTTGTTCACGTCGTGGATGCCGCCGGAAGCGAGGGACGGGATCCGCTGGATGATATCGGGATCATCAACGCGGAACTTGCCGGTTACGGCGCGGGTCTTGAGAACAGACCGCAGATCATCGCGGCCAACAAGATCGAGCTCCTGTCGGAGACGGACCGGGAGGCGGTTCTCCGAAAACTCCGCGATGCGTGGGAGCCGAAGGGCGTCCCTGTTTATCCGCTCTCCGCTGTGACGGGAGAGGGACTCAAGGAACTGCTCTACGCGGTCGCCGAAAAACGCAGGGCGCTGCCGGAGGAGGCGACGGTGTTCGCTGCCGAGGTGGATTCTTCCGAGCTGCAGGCCAAGGCGGCCACCGGCGAGATCGAGGTCTTCTATGACGACAAGGACAAGGTTTACGCCGTGGAGGGTACCAGGATCGAACGGATGCTTGGCTACACCAATCTGGAATCCGAGAAGGGCTTTGCCTTCTTTCAGCAGTTTCTTAAAGACAACGGGATCCTGGACAGGCTTGATGCGCTCGGGATCGAGGATGGCGACACGGTGCGCCTGTACGGCCACAGTTTTGAATACTTTCACAATGACTGATGCGGTGATCGGGGTCGTCCCGGTTCCGGGGAAGGCGGCATGATATGGCAATGACACTCACCAGCAAGCAGCGGGCGTATCTGCGCAGTCTTGCGCAGAATGCGGATGCACTGTTTCAGATCGGCAAGGACGGCGTGACACCGCAGCTGACTGCCGCGATCGAGGAGAGCTTCAACAACAGGGAACTCGTGAAACTCACGGTCCTCAAAACAGCGGACGGAGATCTGCGCGAGATCGGCGAGATGATCGCCGGACGTACGCGCTCGACGCTCGTTGAGGTGATCGGGCGCAAGATCGTGCTCTATAAGCAGGATCCGGATGATCCGAAGATCGTGCTGCCCAAAGCAACTGCCAAAAAGTCCGAAAATGGCTGAAAAAAAGGATCGGGAACCCGCCGGACGGGAAAAATCCGGGAAAGGGGAGCATAACGGCCGGCGTATCGGGATCATGGGGGGCACCTTTGATCCGATCCATATCGGTCATCTTCTTATCGCACAGGCGGCACTGGAGGAACTCTCCCTGGACCGCGTCCTCTTTATTCCGACCGGCTGCTCCTATCTGAAAGAGGGCCGGCAGATCGCCGACAGAGAGGATCGCTACCGGATGACGGCACTTGCCGTCGGGGATCATCCGCAGTTTGCTGTCAGCCGCATGGAGATCGACCGCCCGGGCAACACCTATACGGCGGATACCCTGCGGATCCTGCATGAGGAAGTACCGGCAGATACCTTTTATCTTCTGATGGGAGCGGATTCCTTTTGCATGCTCGACCAGTGGCGGGAACCGGAGACGATCTGTAAGCTGGCAACACTGGTCTGCGCGGAGCGCTCGGATGAAGAGAACACGCACGCCGATACGCCGCTCGTCCACCCCGTGCGGGGACGCACACCCGAGACGCAGCGCGATCTGCTCGCGGAGCGTTTCGGCGCAAAGAGCGTGATCCTGTCCGTCGGACGCATGGATGTTTCCTCTTCCGATATCAGGGCAAGGATCGCTGCCGGAAAAAGTGTAAAATATCTCCTGCGGGACCCCGTGATCGACTATATCCGTGAGCACGGTCTGTACCGGGAGAACAGCTGAAGACAGAAAAGAAGGAACGCAAAGAGCGATGGATGAGGAGATCAAGGGAACGGAAGCGGTGTCATTGAAAAAACTGCGCCGCCACATGGAGCAGGCACTCAAGCCCGACCGGTTCGAGCATTCACTGGGTGTTGCCTATACGGCCGCTTCTCTCGCGATGCGTTTTGATGCCGATGTCCGGAAGGCACTGACTGCCGGGATCCTGCATGACTGTGCAAAGGGACTGGATCACGAGGAGCAGCTGAAGATCTGTAAAAAAAACGGGATCGAGATCACTGCTTTCGAGGAACGCAACAAAAAGCTCCTGCATGCCAAGGCCGGCGCCTGGCTTGCCGAGCACAAGTACGGGATCACGGATCCGGAGATCCTCTCGGCGATCCGCTGGCACACCACCGGAAGACCGGGCATGACCGCGCTGGAAAAGATCGTGTTTCTTGCGGATATCATCGAGCCGCACAGGAAGCCTTTTGCATATGGAAGACTTGACGAGATCCGCCACGCTGTTTTTGAGGATCTTGACCGGGGACTCTGTCTGACGCTCACGCATCTGCTGGAGTATCTGCGGTCACAGAGTGAGGAACTCGATCCGACAACAGAGGAGACCTGGCGGTTTTACTGTCGCGACGAACAGAAGTAACGGGAACCGCCTGAACGGAACCATCGGGATCAGCAGGAGGGAAGAAAACATGTCCGAAAACAGGGATCAGGAAAAAAGCAGGGAGATGGCAAAGATCGCGGTGTCTGCGCTGGAAGCCAAGAAAGCGGAGGATGTGCGGGTCATCGACATCTCGGAGGTGTCGACGCTCGGTGATTACTTCATTATCGCGAGCGGCTCCTCCCGCCCGCAGCTTTCCGCGCTTCGCGATGAGGTTGATGAGAAACTCACGAAGGCCGGATATCCGGTGAAATCCATTGAAGGCGGAGACAACGCCAAGTGGATCCTGATGGATTTCGGCGATGTCATCATTCACATCTTTGATAAGGAAAACCGTCTCTTCTATGATCTGGAACGCATCTGGCGGGACGGAAAGGAAGTGGAACTGTAGTTCAGAGAAAGGAAGACAGTATGAGCGCAAATCCGATCGTTACCTTTACCATGGAAAGCGGAAAGAGCTTCCGCGCGGAACTCTATCCGGACATCGCCCCGAAGACGGTGGAAAACTTTGTCGATCTTGTGCGGAAGGGCTTCTATGACGGCCTGATCTTTCACCGCGTCATCCGCGGCTTTATGATCCAGGGCGGTGATCCGGACGGCAACGGAACGGGCGGCCCGGGCTACACGATCCCCGGAGAATTTGCCATGAACGGCTTTGAGAACAGTCTGAAGCACACAAAGGGCGTGCTGTCCATGGCAAGGAGTGCCGACCCGGATTCCGCCGGTTCCCAGTTCTTCGTGATGCACGAGGATGCTCCGCATCTTGACGGAAGCTACGCGGCCTTTGGCAAGGTGATCGAAGGGCAGGAGACGGTGGACGAGATCGCAACGACCAAAACCGACTGGAACGACAGACCGCTCACACCGCAGATCATGAAGTCGGTTACGGTAGAACAGCCTTCGGAGTGAGCCTCCCTTGATCGCGAAAAAGACATCGTCGATGCTCCGCGGCATCGCGATCCTAATTGTGATCGCAAGTCACTACGCGGGCTGGATGTTTGTCGAACCGGCACATCCGCTCGCGAAGCATCTCATTTCCACCTGGGGGCCGCCCGGGGTCGACATTTTTCTCCTTTTGTCCGGCTACGGGCTTTATCGGAGTGCGACCGGTAAGAACGGCGGGATCACACCGTTGTTTGTCCTGAAGAGGATCCTGGCCGTTGTTCTCCCTTATCTCGTCATCGCGGCCCTCATTCATCTCTTTGCCGGCACCTGGACGCAGGCGGCCGCGGAGGGGACGCTTGCGGAGGCTGTGAAAAATTATCTCACGGCTTCTGATTTCTGGTACATGCAGGTGCTGTTTGTGCTCTACGCCGCGTTTATGCTCTGTTTCCGTTTCGGCTCTTTTCTTCGTGTTCCTCTTCTTGGGGCTGCGGTCATCGGATATACCGTCTGGCTTTATAACACCGCTCACGCGGATTTCTGGGAACTGTCCAATATCTCGTTTCTGATCGGCGTGCTGGCAGCTGGCGCCGAGAGACTGTGGCCCGGCGTTTTAAAAAGAAAACCCGTACAGATCACGGTCGGTGTCGTCGGTGGGATCGGCATGTTTATCTGCTTCCGGGGGATGGTGGAGAACGGCGGGAGCGGCGTCAGTGAGAGCTTCGGCTGGGAACTGGCAATGAACCTCTTTTTCACGCTGATCATCCTCTGCCTTGCCTGGCTGATCCGCCGGCAGAGGAGCGGGATCCTGGCTGTGCTCGGTGCGTGCTCGCTTTTCATCTATCTGACACACACGGTACTGTTCTGGACCTGGATCTTTCGACTCACCGAAAAGATGTCCTACGCATGGGCGGCGGCGCTGACCGGTGTCGGCACCATCCTGCTGTCCTGTGCGGTAGGCCTCCTGTACGATCGTCTCAGTTCCCGATGGATAAAGGCCTGCATGCCCAAAAAACAGGAAAAAGGTGTAAGAAAGCCGGATCTGTGATATAATAAATGTTTGGGGTTTGAACGGTTTCCTCGACCCCGGGGGAGGATCATGACAGGAGAGCAGAAGAAGATGAAAAACCGCAGAGCCTGCAGACTTTGGAAAAAGGGCATATCCCTGCTCCTTGCGTCTGCTTTGATCATGTCCGGTGTGAAAAGCACCGCACGATGTGCGGAACCGGACGATCTGAAAAACGCATCCGGTAATGAGAACCTTGCGCTGTCCGTTGATCCTACCGGACGAAAGGAGGGCTTTTCCGCCGTCATCTTTGACAACAGCAACGGACTCCCCACTTCGGAAGCCAACGCCATCGCCGAGACCAGTGACGGCTTTATCTGGATCGGCAGTTACGCCGGACTGATCCGTTATGACGGCAACACCTTTGAACGAATGGATTCCACCGGCGGCATCTCCAGTATCAAATGCCTGTTTGTGGACAGCAGGGACCGTCTCTGGATCGGGACCAATGACAACGGGGTCGCGGTCATGGAACGCGGGGAGTTCCGGATGTGGGGCAAACTGGACGGCATGAGATCCGCTCACACCCGCGCGATCACGGAGGGCACGGACGGAACGATCTACATCGCGACCACGAACGGGATCATGATGATCGATCAGGATTATCAGCTGTCTTCCGTGGAATATGACGGTGCCGATGAGCTGAACATGCGGGATCTCCGTGTAGGGATCGACGGCGCGATCTACGGAGCAAGCGATAACGGGGATCTGCTGATGATCCGCGACGGCGCGATCGTCAAATGCATCAGATACAAGGAAAGCCCGTTGCAGGGTGTCGGAACGATCATGCCCGATCCCGAAAAGCCCGGCTGCGTTTACCAGGAGGCCCCCGATTACTGCCTCTATCGCGTGGATCTGACCAATGGATTCGAGATCCTCGAAAAGATCGAGATCGAACCGCTCAAGTATCTGAAGTCGATGGAGTATATCGACGGCAAGATCTGGCTCTGTGCGGGAAACGGCATTGGGGTGCTGGAGAACGGGAAATGTCGGGTTCTTGAAAACCTGCCGATGAACAACAACGTCGGTCATGTCATGACCGACTATCTAGGCAATCTCTGGTTCACTTCCACCCGTCAGGGCGTGATGAAGGTGGTGCCGAATCAGTTCTCCGATCTTTTTGAGCGCTTCGGCATACCGCAGACCGTTGTCAACTCCACCTGCATGTGTGACGGGCAGCTTTTTGTCGCGACGGACGCGGGACTGATCGTGCTGGATAAGAACGGACCGGTTTCCCGTGTTCCCCTGACAAAGGCGGTTTCGGCTTCCGGGGTCGATCTCGGCGCGAACGATCTGATCGAACTGCTGGACGGCACCCGCATCCGTTCCATCGTCCGGGACAGCAGGGACCGGATCTGGATCTCCACCTGGCGGTCCATCGGCCTGCTCTGTTATGACAAGGGTGTGGTGACGGCCTTTACGGAGGAGGACGGACTGCTGTCCGGCGCCTATGGAAGTTTCCGGACCGTATCGGAAGGAAAGGACGGCCGGATCCTGGTCGCGGAGACCGGCGGCGTGGATGTCATCCAGGATGACAAGGTTGTTGCTTCCTACGGCGAGGAGATCGGTATCGTCAACACGGAAAGCCTCACTGTTGAAGAAGGCTTTGACAGCGAGATCATTCTCGGCAGCAACGGCGGCGGTATCTATATCATCAAAGATGGAAATCTCCGGACGATCAACGTTGAAGAGGGGCTGCCCTCGGATATCGTGATGCGTCTGAAGAGGGATGAGAAACGGAATGTGATCTGGATCGTCACATCGAGTGCCATTGCCTACATGACCCCGGATTATCAGGTGACCACGGTAAAGAAATTCCCTTATACGAACAATTTTGACCTCTACGAGAACAGCAAAGAGGACATGTGGGTGCTCTCCAGTAACGGCATCTACGTGGTACCCGCGCAGGAGATGATCGACAACGGTGAGATCAATCCGGTCTTTTACGGTACGGACAGCGGCCTGCCCTGCATCACGACGGCCAATTCCTACAGTGAGCTGACACCGGAGGGCGATCTTTATATCGCCGGAAGCACTGGTGTCGCCAAGGTCAATATCGAAAAGCCCTTTGAGGATGTCAATGATCTGCGTGTCATCGTGCCCTTCGTGGAAGCGGACGGCCAGACGGTCTACCCGGATGAGAACGGCGATTTTACGATCGCCTCCACTGTTCAGAAGTTGACGGTCCCGAGCTTTGTGCTCAACTATTCCCTGAGCAATCCGCAGGTGAGCTATCAGCTGGAGGGATTTGAAAAAAAGAACACGACCGTATCCCGCAGTGATCTTGTGCCGGTGGATTACACGAATCTGCGCGGAGGAGCCTACAACTTTGTCCTGAATATCAAGGATGCCATGGGACGCGGCAACAAGACGGTGTCTGTCAGGATCATCAAGGAAAAGGCATTCTATGAACAGACATGGTTCTTCATCATCGTCATCCTGCTCGCTCTGCTCCTGCTGTTTGCCGGTATGCGGTTCTATATCCGCAGAAGACTCCGTGCGATCGAAAAGAAGCAGCGGGAAGCCAGAGAGATGTTTGAACAGACATCCGAGGCTCTGGCCGGTGCCATCGACGCCAAGGACAGCTACACAAACGGTCACTCCCGGCGTGTTGCCGAGTATTCCCTGAAGATCGCACAACAGGCCGGCAAATCCGAGGAAGAGTGCGAAAAGGTTTATTTTGCGGCTCTCCTGCATGATGTCGGCAAGATCGGTGTGCCCATCGAGATCATCACCAAGAAGGGGCGGCTGACGGATGAGGAATTCGAACAGATCAAACAGCATCCGGTCGTCGGCGGTCAGATCCTGTCAAGCATCCGCAATTCACCGTGGCTGAGCCTCGGTGCCCGTTATCACCATGAGCGATACAACGGCAAGGGCTATCCCGAGGGCATCAAAGGGGAGGAGATTCCCGAGATCGCTCGCATCATCGCCGTGGCGGACGCCTATGACGCCATGACATCGAACCGCAGTTACCGCAATGCCATTCCGCAGCACATCGTGAGAGAGGAACTGGTGAAGGGCATCGGCACGCAGTTTGATCCCAATTTTGTCAATATCATGATCCACATGGTTGACCTGGATACGGAATACAAGATGAAGGAGTCGGAATCCGGCGCAGCGCTTTCTCCGATGACCAGTCTGCGCTGTGATTCCATATATCACGAGTGCACCGAGGGGATCGCCGTCACGACGAAAAAGGTAAAGATCAGCCTTTGCTGTCAGCCGTATGAGGGCTTTGAGGGCGAGGAATGTCTGCCTTCCCTGATCCTGTTTGATTCGCTGGACGGCCGGGTGCATCCGGGGGAGGAGGATAACAAAAACATCCTCTACTGTGAATATGCGCAGATCCGCCTGGATGGTTTTGTCACGGAGCGTAACACACGCAAGAGCGAAGTGGTGACCAGTGATCAGGAAGGTGCCGCCAGAAACCGCAGCTTTGACGATCCCGAACGGGAAGAAGTCTATGAGATCGAGGCTGTTCATTACAAAGATCATGTGCTCGTGCAGATCTCCGGAGAAAAGCACACCACGCAGATCATTCTGGCGCTGCCCGACAGCTCCCGGTTTGCCTACATTTCCATCGGCGGGGAGCATTGCTATGTGCATAATATCCGTGTGGAAAATGAGGATGCTGAGGCCGGTCCGGATACCATCCGGCGTATCGCGGAGGAGATCAGCTACATCCGCAACTGCCCGCGGGGCGATATCCCGAATATTCAGGTGGACGGCTGGCGGAGCGACACGACGAACGGCATTCCCGTCAAAGACAGTCTGACGCTTCGTTTCCATTCCATGAGTCTGCCGACGGCGAGACTTCTGTGGCACTGTCCGTTCATCAGTGTGTTCTCATCCGCGGACGGAAGCGCGGACGGAAGCGAATTCCGCGAATACCTGCTCCTGCGGCTGGACGGTGAAACCTGGGATTCCGACGAACATGCGGAAAACAGGGTACAGGTTGAGCGTCTGGACAGTTTTGTCGGCTGGGACAGCTGGAAAGAGAAGAACAAGCAGGGGCTTGACTGTGTCGTGAACTTCCGGAGAGAAAAGAACACGATCACCATTGAGACGGAGAATCTCGGCGTTTCCATCCGGAGCTTCACAACGATCCATGATGATGTGAAGGATGTCTATGTTGCGCTAACCGGTGATCAGTGCGCGATCACGGACATTCATATCGAATCATAGAACCGCCAGGTCTTGCGGCCGGCCTCTTTGGCGGCATAGAGCGCCTGATCCGCCTGATCGTGGATGCGCGTATAGGAGGTCCAGACGGAGACCGGGAGTTCAGCGGTATTTACCACGGTGATGCCCAGCGAGAGGGTTGTGATGCCTTCATGTCCCGCCCGGGCAAGAGCCCTGTCAAAGCAGCCGATCAGCTTGGCCGCATAGGCGGCAAGCGCCTCCCTGTCCGTCACGTCACGATAGAACAGACAGAACTCATCTCCCCCGAAACGTCCGACGATCAGGGCGTTTTCGGGAGTATTCTCAGCGGAATCGCGGACGGCGGTCGCAAAGGCGACCAGCGTGTCATCGCCGACCTGATGACCGTAGCTGTCGTTGACCTGTTTGAAATGATCGAGGTCCGCCATGAAAAAGCCGCCGGAAGTCTTTTCCGCAAGGAGCGAGCGGACCGCGTTCTCGAACCAGGCGCGGTTGCTTAAGCCCGTCAGAGGATCTCTGCTCGCCTCCTCCTTCATCCTTTCAAGATAGCGGTAATGCTCCGTCAGATCAAAGATCCAGAGGATCTCGCCGGTGTTGTGTCCCTGCTCGACCAGGGGCTCCACACGAAGCTCATAGGTGCGGTCGTTACGCGACAGCGTATCCGTCAGACCGTTAAAGGCGTCACGGACATCACGCAGACGGAAGGCATCGTCATATTGCGTGAGCTTTCCGAAAATCTGCTGTACCCAGTCGTTGAAATACAGGATCCGGTGGTTGTTGTCAATGATGAGGATCCCCTCACGACCCTGATTGACGGCGTTGGAAAAGCCGAGGCTCACCGAATCGAGGTAACTGTATTTCACCAGAGCTGTCGTGATAAAGGCTGCGGCGATCGGTATGAAGAGTGCCGGGAATTCATAGCCGCCGGCAAGATCGAAGGCTTTGACGATCGAAGGAAACCACATGGAGATCATCGCGTAAAGAAGCAGACGGAGTCTCTTTTTCTGGATGGCGTCGCTGTTCCTGCTGGAGCGGAAACCGACGATGACCACCATCAGACAGACGATAAAACAGTAGATCAGGAAGAGATAGAATGCGACCCCGTACCCCTCGATGTTCATGCGGGGGAAAGGACCCGAACGGTCGATGGAGATGCCGCTGTACATGAGGCCGTTCTTTTCCCAGGTGAACATGCAGTGCATGGTGAAGATGCTGGTCACGATCTGCAGTGCGTAAACAGGTGAGGGAAACCGGAAATGGCACAGCTCCTGCGTGCACATGGTGACAGCGATCATCACGAGGCACTCGGCAAAATACTGCAGCTTCGTCGCCGTATAGACACCGGCGACCTCACTGCTCGTGATCTCCAGCAGGAAGCCGAAGATGTACATGATGGAAACGGACAGCAGGAAGGTCACGGACATCTGTGCCCGGGAGACTTTGCGGGTGAGAACATAGATGAGCAGGGCAAACCCGATGAACAGGGCGGCAATGTGTGCGATGATATAGATGCCCTGCGGCGTTGCCGATGTCATCAGATAACGGATCAGCGTGAGCACCAGGAAGTGGGCGGGGTAGAAGATATAAAAGAAGTATCTGCCGATGGGGGTCTGTCCCTTTTTCCCGTTATAAAAATACAGCGGGATGAGCGCGAGCACAAAGCCGAACAGATAGAGCCTTTCGGTAACGGTCCAGTCGTAGGGGAGGATATGAAACCGTTCATTGAACAGGATCGTGGGTAAAAGTACCGCCTGCAGCAGGCATGTCGCCACAATGAAACGGATGGCCATGGTCTTAAAATCCCTGCTGTAATAAAAGATCAGAACATAGACGATCGGCATGACCACCCAGCCGCCGACAAGGAGGGACGTCAGGATCAAAAGCGCGATGAGAAAGATCCGCAGAGGCTTCGCAAAGGCTTTGTGCTCCGAGACGGCAAGCGCCATCAGCGCGAGTGTCAGGTCAAAGATGATGTTCTGCCGGTATCCGTATTCCTGATGAAAGAACACCCAGAAGAGCGGGGCCGCGATCACCGCAAAGGTCATCATCCGGTAGAAGTAACGCTTCAGATCCTTTGTGTGTCGAAAGCCCTCCGCGACAAAAAAGCACATGATCGGCAGCGTCAGTCTCCCGAAAATGTGCATGGCCTGTCCGAGCGGGGTGAGAAATTCCACAAATCCCCAGGCCGTGTGGTCGATGACCATCGCCAGAATGGCGATCAGTTTGAGTTGTCCGCGATCCAGTCCCTTCGTTTTCATGGGTGCTATTATACACTGCCTTCGCGGTGTTTTGCAAATGGAGACAGGGATGCCCTGATCGGTTGATATAGTCCGTCGATCCGCGTATAATCGTGTTGTTCATATGGAAATACCGACAGGGCAGTCCGTTAGGGTCGATCTATTACCGGAAATGTGCGGAAGATACTATGTGAGTGATGAACTGGAAAAGCAGGTCAGCGGTGTTCTCGGAGATGATCCGGGAGCATCGGATCTTTTTGCTGTTTCCGCGGACGCTCCCTCCATGCGTGATGTCTGCCCGTCGGAGACTGCCACGATCATAGCGGCACCGGACGGCGAAAGGCTGCACGCAATACAGATGCAATGGGGATTCCCCGGTCCGTCCGGAAAAGGCCTGCTGATCAACGCCCGCGCGGAGACCGCCCGGGAGAAACAAACCTTTCGGGAAAGCATCCTGCGGCGCAGGTGTGTGATCCCCGCAGCCGGTTTCTACGAATGGGATCATGACAGAAACCGGGTATCCTTTTTCCGAAAGGATCACTCGCTCCTGTGGTTTGCCGGTTTCTATGATCTGTTCGATAACCTGCAGCACTTTGTCATCCTGACCACGGCAGCGAACGCGTCCGTGAAACCGGTACATGACCGCATGCCCTGCATCCTGAATGCCGGGCAGCTTCATGACTGGATCTGCCGGGACGATCTGACGGAAGACTTCCTCCGCATGGAAATGCCTATGCTCGAACGGTATCAGGAATATGCACAGCTGTCGCTGCAGTTGGATGGAGTCTGACGAATGAAACGCTGCGGATATGAATTCCTGCATATGGCGCCGGGAGATGACGAGGCGGAAATGACTTGATTTCTGACGAGGATGTGCTATTATAATACATGAGGTGCTACCGATAGACGGTCAGCCCGACAATTTACGATTCAAGAAATGACCGATCCTTGCCGGGGGCGGTCATTTCTCATTTCTGTGATCTTTTCCGTACTGCACGCCTGCAAGAAAGCAGGTAATGCAAAGGGCAACAACGCCCACGAACAAGCCAACATCCATGAGGCAGCCCTCCTTTCTTCACAACGGCAATACCGCCATCTATCCGATCGGAGGGTCACAGTCCCTCCGTAGAGGGCCAACCGCCTACCGTTACCTGGTAGCACCCGAAAATATTATAGGCGGAAATGATGCTGACGTCAATTCCATACAGATTTTTGAAATTATCCGACACGACGAGTTTTTGACGAGCGCGGGTAATCGAACGCTTTTTGCGCACGCAGTAGAGTCTCTCCGCGAGCGGACAGTCTCACGAGGGGCGGGAAGCCGGAATATCTAGAAATACTGTTTCCCCCGGCAAGACGCATCAGGGTATTCTCGTTTTCTTCCACATGACAACCCTTAAGTTCTGTGATATAATGCTTTCCGTAGTGAATTCTTTCCCGGAACCCCCGGGTCCATGCGGAGGAAAACTGCCATGGCGCAGAAAAAGGTCAATGATTACGGCACCGGCGCATCGGAGGTAAAGGCCTCCGTCAACCGTGCGGTCGCACGAGCCAAAAAAGCCGTTGAGAAAAAAGAGATCGCCGAGAAGCGTGCCGCCAAAAAACAGGCGGATGCGCTGAAAAAGATCGAAGATAAGAAAAACGCCAAGAGCGCCGGCCAGAAGAAGTCCGGAAAGAAAACCACCAATGTCGTGCTCCAGTATGGCGGTACAAGCGTCAGTTATCGCACCGTCGTGGCCCGTGCCCGCGAGATCTGGAAAAAGGAGCACCGGGGCAGCGCCGCCGACCTCCTTTCCCTCGATATCTACCTGAAACCCGAGGAATGCAAGGCCTACTATGTCTTCAACGGTGAGATCGCCGGAGATTTCTGGCTCTGACAGGACGGAGATCATCCATGCAGAGAAAAGAGTCGGGCGATGAGGCCTACTACGTCGAACAGGACAAGAAGAACATCTTAAAGATGCGCGAAGTGCTGGCGACTCTGCCGGCCTTCTGCAGACAGTATTTCCGCGGCATTGACGACACGGCCTCTGCGAGGACCAAATTGGGCTACGCCTACGATCTTCGCACCTTTTTCCAATTCCTGCACGAAAACAATCCCGCACTGTCCAAAACAGAGATCACCGACTATCCGGTCTCGATCCTCGACCAGATCACGAGAGAAGACATCGAGGAATATGTCGAATATCTGGCGCTCTATAACAAAGAGGACCGGGAGATCACAAACGAGGAGCACGGAAAGGCAAGAAAACTGTCCGCGCTCCGTTCCCTATATCAGTATTTCTACAAAGCCGAGCTGATCACCACCAATCCGGCGGCGCTTGTGAGCATGCCCAAGATGCATGAAAAGGCGATCATCCGTCTGGAGGCCAATGAAGTGGCCCGCATGCTCGATGAAGTGGAAGACGGCGGGAAGCTCACCAAATCCCAGATGAAATACCATAAAAAGACCAAGACCCGGGATATGGCCCTGATATCCCTGCTGCTCGGTACCGGCATGCGCGTTTCGGAATGCGTGGGGCTGGATCTCACCGATGTGGATTTTGATGTCAACGGATTGAAGATCCACCGGAAGGGCGGCTATGACACGATCATTTATTTCGGTGACGAGGTGGAGGAAGCACTGCGCGCCTACATGACGACCAGAAAGGAGATCGTGCCGGTCTCCGGTCACGAGAACGCGCTTTTTCTCTCCATGCAGAACAAACGGATCAGTGTGCGCGCCGTGGAGAATCTGGTAAAAAAATACGCACAGACTGTAACGACGCTGAAGAAGATCACCCCGCACAAGCTGCGGAGCACCTTCGGAACCAATCTCTACCAGGAGACCGGTGATATCTATCTTGTGGCATCCGTCCTCGGACACAAGGATGTCAACACAACCAGAAAGCACTATGCGGATACCGACGACGCCAATCGCCGGATGGCCGCACGCAAAGTCAAGCTTCGGGAGGCGTGACATGGATGGCATTCTTTTATTCGTCGATCACTATATCAATCACATCATCATCGTGCTGGGCTTCGGCGTCCTGGCGGCCCTTGTCATCTGCGGCGTGGTCCTGTCGAATCTCAAACACTCCCTCGAGGAGCAGGCGCTCGGACGGGGCGGTGTGCGCACACTTGTGAATCCCGAGACCCTTACGGCCACCCAGGAGCATTTCGCCACGGTTTCCAGAGAGGATACGGCTTTTCAGCGCAAGAATTTCAACAAATGGTGCAGTGTTTACTTTGTCTGCGCACAGCTGATCACCGTTCTGCCGCTCCTCGGCATTCTCGGTACCGTCGCCGGACTCATCCTCAATGTGCGCGCCGAGGATCTGGATGCGGTTTTTTCCTCCCTGAATACCGCACTCAGTTCGACGCTTATCGCGCTATTCTTTGCCATCATATTAAAGGTGGTGGACTCCTTCTCGACCTCGCGCATCATCTTCCAGATCGAGACCCTGTTTGAAGAATTTGACCGGCGCTTCCGTGACGCCATCGACATGGGGCATTTCCATGAATAAAAAGAGCGTTCTCGGCCGCATGCAGCTGCCGATCGATGTCACGGCACTCCTTGACGTCGTGTTCATCGTGCTGCTCATCGTGATCTGCCATCAGCAGCGCCTTGCCGTCTCGCAGGAGGCGGAGAGGGCAGAAGCTGTCGTTTCCGCAGAGGAGAAGCTCGCGGAAGCCGAGGCGGCCAGATCACTCTACGCGGAGCGGATGGAAACAGCAGCCAATCTGTCCGACTATGTCTCCATCCTGACGGTCTATGTCGACTACACGCCAGGGAACCCCAGTGAGCGACATATCCGCCTTCTGGATGACGCCGCGGATGCAGAGATCCTTTCGATCCCGCTCAATCCTTCCTCGCAGGAAGAGGCATATCACACGCTGACGGAGGAGATGCACACGAGACTGGATGCAGCGGACGGAAAGCCGGTCATTCTTTCTCTGGATCTGGAGCACATCCTTTATCGTGACGAAGAGGCAGTCAACAATCTGTTTTCCTCCATGCAGGCCGACTATGACAACCTCTATTTCAAATAACATATCTGCCGGCACGGTGCTCGCCGGTCTGATCCTCGTTGCGGCACTCGCGCTTTCCTGTGTCTGTCTGGTAAACCTGGTGCGCAGCATCACGGTCAGTCCGCGCATGCTTGCCTTCGGGTTGATCGTCTGTCTCGCCGTCGCCGGTCTTTGCGCCTTTTATCTGCTTCACGGGCGCACGGTCTCCCCTCTTTTCGAACAGAACAGCGGTACAGGAGAGGAGCAGCACTATTTTGCCGGTTCCGCGGACGGTACCGTCAGGATCCGTGTTTCGGAAAACAGGATTTTTATCGGCGATACGGCGTGCAGGGACGCGGAGGATCTCTCCGACCGTCTTCTCACGATCGACACGTCAAAGGATCCGCAGATCATCCTGATCGATGACTATGCGGAAGCTTCGGCCTATCATCAGGCCGAAGAAGCGCTCCGTGCGCTGGGTGTGACATGGACAGAAGAACAGTTGCCCTGATCCCCGCCGGGATCCTCTTCATCATATCTCTTTGCGGTTTTGCCTTCGGCGAGGTAAAGCTCAGGATCGACCATCCCCTGATCGATCTGTCGGAAACCGTTCACCGTACCGAATCGGGAAACGACGGAACCATGCAGGCGGAGCGTGCGGGAGAGCGGACGGACATTTCCGATTCCCTGACGGATCATGAAGAAGCGGGAGCGGACAACGATGCCATGCTTCCCGTTGTCCTGACGGTCAGGGTCAGGGAGCAGACCGTCTATCTGGACGAGGTCCTTTACGGCAAGCCGGACGCGCTGATCAGAAGACTGACCCATGTCAGGGAGCAGATGCTTGCGGAGAGCGTCTCCGGTCAGGACAACGGCGCTCCCTTCCGGCTGGTCCTCACCGATGCCTATGCGGACTATCAGACCTATATGGAGACGAGAGCGGCACTGATCCGTGCCGGCTTTGATTTCACGGAGGAGACGGAGGACTGATGCACCGCGAAGGATCCGGAACCGCATGGAGAACTGGCAGTCGCAGGCTTTGTGCTGTGGCGGCGTTGTTGTGCGTCACGATGCTTCTTTCCGGCTTTTCCCTTTCCTCCAATGTGACGCTGGACCCCGAGAGAAACCGCATCTATCGGGAAGTATCCGCCGAAGAGATGATCAAAGCGCTCGCGGACAATGAAGCACTTGCCGAAAAGACCTATGACGGACAATATCTGGCGATCCGCGGGATCGTTAAGGAGGTCTCGGGAAACGGAAGAACAGTCACGGTCGCTCCCTACAAAGAACAGAAAGGCGACGCATCCGTCCGCGTCGGTTTTTATGACGAGGCGCTTCGTGCGGATGCGGCCGGTTTTGTACCGGGCGATCCGGTCTGTGTATGCGGCAGGGCATCCTTTTCCAGGCTGCCGTCGGCTTCCCTTAACGTCACCGGTCAGAAGATCGAGCGTGCGACGGGGACGGGCGCTTCCGGTGCTGCCGGGATCTTTCGTTTTCTGAACGGAGAGCGCGTCGACGCGCAGGCCCTGGAGAAGCGAAGTTCACAGAACAGCGAAGTGATCTGGACCATTCCGGGACAGTGGAAGCGGGTGGAAACCGTCACGGATGACTATCGTCTCTATCGGCTCAATGAGCTCCCGGGTGAGCAAAAGAGCGAACCGGAGCAGCTCTATGTTTTCTATTTTGATAATGAGAAATATCTGCTTGACTTAAATGACCGCACCAGAACGACCGAGATCGAGAAGGCGATCATAAAGAACATCCTTCCCAATGAGAGGATCGGTTTCGGCCGGTTTCCGAAACGGCGGGATGTCTATGGACACGCTTTTCATTACTATGACACCGGTTACGGCGGCTACCACGCGGAATTTGCCTTTACACCGGATCAGGACAACGGCGTTTTCTGTCTGCTGTATATTTATGAGACATCGGATCATCTGGACGATATCCTGATGCTCATGCGGCTTTTGGAATTCAGAGGATAAGCAAATGGGACTGGAATACTTTGTATTCTATTCGGAAGCCAGTCTGGTCTGCATAGCGATTTTTCTTATCATGAATGCGGGAAAGGCAAGCAGCAGAGAAGAATGAAACGTGCCGATGCAAAACTGTATCTGGATAAGCAGAAGAACAGGAGAGAACAGAATGAATATTGAACTGCAGTTATGCGGACTTGTCATGCTTTTGATCTTTCTGGTCCTTATCCTGCGTGACAGAAAACTGTATGTGAAGAACAGCTTCCTGTTCATTGCGGCCTTCGGCGCCTGTATCGTTTGCCTGATCTTTGACATTGCATCGATCGTGTTCATCCACAAGGCTGTTTACGAGGGTTTTTCTCCCGTGATCACACGGGCTGTCTGCAAGATCTATATCATGCTGCTCGTAACGCAGGGATACTGCGGCTTTCTGTATGCATGTCTTGACATCGCCGTGCAGTTTAAGATGCGGCTGATCAGGACCCTTGCGTTTATCATCTATCTGATCGGCGAGATCCTTATCATCGTGCTTCCTCTGGAATACTTTATGGACGGCAGGACTGTGTATTCCTTTGGCCCCGCCGCACTGTGCACCTATGCACTGGCGATCTTTTACATTTCCGCCACCCTGTACCTTTCGATCAGGCACAAGAAGGATATCCCCCACAGAAGGCTCATCGCCCTGTTTACCTGGCAGGGAATGTGGCTCATCGCCGCATTCATTCAGTTCTTTTCAAAGGAAACGCTGCTTGTCGGCTTTGCGGCCGCCATGGGGATGATCGTGCTGTATTCCCAGCTGGAAAACCCCAATGAGCATATTGACCGTGTTACGGGACTGTTTACGCAGAATGCATTGTCCCTGTACCTGCAGGACAGGTATACGTACAGGAAATCATTTGCTTTTTACACCGCAAGGATCAAATATCTGATCCCCAATGCGGAACTGGATATAAAGAAAAACGCTGTGATCCGCTCGGCCAGGGCATTTCTCAAGCTGGGTAAGGAACCGGTGTTCCGGATCGGCGATGACATTTTCTGTGTCATATATGATTCCCCGGAAAGGGCTTATGAAAAGCTCTTGGAGATCAAGGCGCTTGCGGACGGCGTTACGGACATTCCCGGTGAAGCAAAATTCATCTATTTCCCTGACAGCAATATGCTGTCGGGAGCCGATGAGATATTCAATTTTATTCACTGTTACGATGATTCGGCCGAGAATCTGCTCGTCTGTGATCAGGAACTCATTGACAAGATGCGCAGCAGAAGTGAGATCTACGGTCTCATAGAAAACGCCCTCAGGGACGACAGGGTAGAGGTGTATTATCAGCCCATCTACAGTGTTAAAGAGGGCAGGTTCACATCTGCCGAAGCACTCGTGCGGATCAGGCGGGAAGACGGGTCGATGGTCCCGCCGGGCGATTTCATACCGGTCGCGGAGGAGAACGGCCAGATCATCCCGCTGGGCATCCGAGTGTTCAAGAAAGTGTGCGAATTCCTGGCATCGGGGGAGGTTCGGGCGCTCGGGGTCGAAAACATCGAGGTCAATATCTCGGTTGCCCAGTTCGAACATGAGAATCCTGCAGGCTTTGTCAAGAGTCATTTAGAAACCTATCAGATCGATCCGTCCTGCATCAATCTGGAGATCACGGAAACGGCGGATAACGGACTGAAGCATCTGCTCATGCGCAATATGGAAAAACTGATCAATATGGGCGTGAGTTTTTCCCTGGATGACTTCGGTACGGGACGCTCAAATCTGGATTATTTTGTCAGCATGCCTGCCAGGAACATCAAGTTTGATTTCAGTTTTACACAGGGGTATTTCTCTAATGACAAGATCCGTCATGTGATGAACGGCATGGTCAACATCATCCATGACATGGATATGAAGATCGTTTCGGAAGGCGTGGAATCACAGGAACAATATGAGGCTATGGCAGCACTGGGGGTGGATTACATTCAGGGATATTATTTCTCCAGACCGATCCCCGGGCCGGAATTCATCGGTTTCCTGAAAGAGCACCATACATGAAACTATTCGCAAAACACAGGTTTAACGAATAGTTAGTGGAATACAGACAGGATCTGCCTGTTTAGTCGGCATCCACCGTGATGCGCTTTTTCCCGCCGGCTCTCTCGAAATCCTCGATGTACTGTGCGATCAGATTGACGGAACCGTCGATTCCCAGGATCGTCGAGTTGATCGACAGATCATAGCTGTCGGCGCGTCCCCATTTTTTCGAAGAATAATAGTTATAGTAGCTGGCACGCTGCTTGTCCTTTTTGATCAGCATGTCCCTGGCCTTGTCTCTGCCGGAAAGATCGGGAAAACGTGACAAAATGCGATCGATCCGCGATTCCTCGTCGGCATGGATAAAAATGTGCAGCACGTTGGGCATCTCCTGCAGCGCATAGTCCGCACAGCGGCCGACGATCACGCAGGCACCTTCCGAAGCGATCTTTTTGATCGTTTCGAACTGTGCGAGAAATACCTTGTGACTGATCGGCATGTCGACAAAGCTGGAGGAATTATAGCCAAAGGAATAGGTGTCCATGACCAGATTGTACAGAAAGGAATTGGTCGGCCGCTCATCGTGCGTCTGGATCATCTCCCGGCAAAAACCGGATTCGCTGGCTGCTCTGGTCAGCAGTTCCTTGTCATAGCACTTGATGCCGAAATGTTCCGCCACCTGTTCGCCGATCTCCCGGCCGCCGGAACCGAACTGTCTTCCGATGGTGATGATCGTGTTCATAGTCGCACTCCTTTCCTGACAGGATGAACATGGATGCCCATGAAACCTCTTATGGGCTTTTTGCTTCTGTCAACATTCATTGTATCAAATCTTCCGGATCCTGTCTATGAATCGTCAGGTTTGCACCTACTACACATCCCAGTTGAGAGAAAGCACTTCTCCTCTCCCATCGGCGGCGCTGCCATCCGGGGAACGAACGGGAACCACATAGTATTCCAGGGCGTCCAGTGCATAGGATTCCCGCCAGCCGATATCCTCCTCGGGCGCACGGTGCGCCAGCGCCGCCACGCAGAAGGCACAACCGCCGACATAGGCCATGTTCTCGATCATTCGCTGCTTTCCGTCCCCGGCGGCAATGCCCCAATTGGGATCGATCGTTTCATCTTTCACACCGAAGGACAGAAAATCTTTGACCAGACAGACAGGTGTGGAAGGGGTTTCGTAAAACATAAGATCGCCGGAGCCAATATCCGATAAGGCCAGCTCGCCGGCACAATGCGTGACAAGGCTGACCTGTCCGTTCCCGCCCAGATCAAGCTTTGCGTCGTTCGCCCAGTCATCGCCCATTTTATCCTGCGGTTCGATCTCTTTTAAACTGTTTTTCTGTCCCGGTGTTGCCGCGAAAACACGCCGTTCATTGACAAAGTGTCCGGTTCCCTCGTAGCGTGTCGCGACCAGATAAACGGTTTCCGGTCCGCCTGATCCGGAAGCAAAGGCAAAATCCTCGCATTCGGGCCAGGCCATGGCAAATTCATCCTCACTCGGCGGAAGCTGTCCGAGAATGATCTGTTTTCCGTCGCCGGTAAACTGCACAAACTGGTCAGTGCCGGTTCCGATGTCACCCTGATGCAGGAGAACATAGGCATTCGAACCGTCCTGCCCGCAATAGGACAAACTTCCGTCGCCGGCGTTGCAGGAGCCGGTCTCTCTGCCACCGGAAAAGGTCACAAACTCCTGTCCATGCTGGTCATCCCATCGGGAAACGATCAGGGTGCCGTTATCCGTGACCCCCTCGATCGAACCGTCGGAAAGTCGCTGTACCTCACTCCCGTCGATGGAAAACCAGTAAACATCGGTTTCGTCATCGTGGAACCGGTTGGAATAGAAACCGCCGAGAGCTTCGCCCGGTCCGTTCTTCTGTTTCGCATAATATAACGGACCGAAACCTCCGCCGTTATCGTCAGTTTCTCTTCCGAATTCGCGGGTGTTGAGATCATACCAGCACAGATCCGCGACGGGCATGTCCTTCGTCATGGATTTTGTCGCGCTTAAGAATCCGCCGAACAGAGAGGTTTCCCCCAGAGTTTCCGTCGGCTGGATGCGATACCACACCCGGTCGCCCACACGCACGAAATAGCCGCCGTTGTTCTCGATGATCTCATCGGGCAGATCGTCTGCCGGCGCGGAACCTTCCGTTTCGGCCTGATCACCGCTATTTCCCGAACGGGGGGCATCATTTTCCGCTTTTTTCTCCTCTGTGTTTGTATCCTGCGGTAACGGTTCCGCCATGGATGGCAGTGTCGTATCCTTTGTTTCCGATGTCTGTGTTTTGCCGCATCCGGAAACAGCAAGCGTCAGGATCAGAGGGATCATCAGGATCCCGCATTTACGAGACATATGATCGGTCAGTCTGTCGGTCTTTTTCATAGTATTCTCCGTGTTTTTGATGTCTGCTTCTTGATCGGGCGTTGGTCTGCGTAATGTCGTTGTCCGGATGATCCGTTCAACCGTAGCTCAGCCGATAGGTGTATACCGTGTTGTAGGTGATGACATAGAGGAGATCCGCCGTATCGGAATTCCTGGGAATGAAATAGTCCGGTGCGCTTTTCAGTTCTTTCTTCATCAGCACATTTCCCGTGCAGGCACTGAGGAGACAGAGATAATCGTCCTCTTTGGTGAAGCCGTAGCCGCAGATGATCATGTCGCCGTTGATGACAAAATTGTATCCGTTGGCGACCAGCGGTTCGCTGCGCCACAGGAGCGTTCCGTCATCCACCCGTACCGCAACGATATAGGCCGTGCAGGGCTGGTCTGCGGAATAGGTGCGATGGGCGATCTCCACATAAAGCGTGCCGTCCTTCAGCGTCACATAGGGGATCTCCATCTCCGTAAATTCGTTTCCGGGCTTCGGCGTGTTCAGAAAAGCGGAGAAATCATAGGTGCCGATCGGCGTGCTGTAAATATCCTTTACACTGACCTTGAGAACCTTGTCTTCGGGATAATTGTAGACCGTGTAGGTGTAGTTGTCATCCGACCTTGTGCCGATCGGACCGTTGACCGTGCCGGAACTGAATCCGTAGGTACTAGCCGGGAGCGGGATCCCCGTTTTTGCGGACCATGCCGAAGCATCGATCCAGTCGGAACTCTCCTTATCCACTTCATGAAAAGTGATGAGCGGCTCCGTGGCCGTGTCAACAATACCGGCGGCAACATAGGGCGCACTCCAGTCGGGACATGTGATCACATGCGCCTCCGGCTCCGCGGAGGAATCACCTTCTTCCCATTCATAAGGTACATAGAAGCGTTTGATCTCGTCGGCCTTCCATTTTTCGATCTTTTCCTTATTGTCCCTTTCATCGGTATAGTTGACCCGTTCACGCAGCGGAGCGACCTTGCCGGCGCCCTCCGACGGCATGTATTCCTTTTTGATCAGGCTCGGCCAATCCTTATAGGACAGATTGACGAAGATCGGTCCGAAGGCATAGAACTGAAGATCATAGGCATCGAAATAGGCGTGAAAGCCCTCATCATCCAGTGTCCAGACAAGTCCCCCGTCCGCGACCATATCCTGGATCTTCGGGAGCATCTCCGCGTTTTCTTCCTCGGTAAAGGTGTAGTCATCGGCGATGGGCTCCAGATTTGCAAGCAGGATATCGGGCAGCTCGAACATGTCATTGATCACATCGGAAAGCGGCAGCCGCTCTCCGGAGGCCGTGTCGATGGCAAAACACGCATAGTCCGTGAACGGATGTGCGCCGTTGTAATAGGACTCCTCCGTCATCAGGACACTCACGATCCGCTCGTCCGCCCGCATGATCGTCGGCTCCCAATTCTGCTCATTGGAGGTGAACATCGTAGGCGCATCCTCATAACTCTTCCACTCCGTCGCCATATTGGATTCTTCGGCCAATGTGCTCAGCGCGCGGTTATAATACTCTCTGGTGATCGCATCCAGCGTATTGGCAAGCTTCGGATAGGCGGTTCGCGATGCATCCGGGATGGCAAATGCGGGATAGGTGACATAGCCGTCGGGGATGGGCTCCTTGATATCGGTCACCTCGGGATCCGGCAGAAAGGTTTCCTCCGTTTCCATACGCTTTAATGTCACATCGATACGGGGGGAGGTGTCTGTTTTCTGCTGCTCCTCTTCTGCCGTTTTCCCGCTGTCAGCCGCAGACTCCGTGGAAGCGGTATCCGCGGATTCCGCAGGCGCCTCTTTCGGCGGCTCGCTGTCCGCTTTCTTTCCGCAGGCCGTCATGCCGGCGGCCACGCAGAGCACGAGAAACAAAGCAGTGATCTTTTTCTTCATGAATCCTTCCTCTTATGT
>JAILOV010000061.1 GCA_024690605.1 Lachnospiraceae bacterium
TTTAAGTCCCAGTTCCTCCGCATTGTCCAGCTCGATCCGGGAGAATATGTAGCGGCAGTCCAGCTTCCGCAACTCTTCCAGGTCAACCATCAGACGCCTGTCGGCGATCTCCGGATAACGCATCGCCTCATAGGTGTTCTCGTCCGAGCCGGAATACAGGCAGACACGCGCACCCCAGCCCTCGAAATAGGACTTGATCCAGGGAGATCCGGCAAAAGCGGGCGCCTCCACCCGTTCCCACTGCTCCTTGTAGGTCTGCGGATAAAAGCCGAGATATCCATCCAGACTCGCGATCCCGTTGTAGTTGAGGATCGCCGGATGCATGCCGTAGGCCGCGGACCACTCCCCCTGATAACCCAGATCCTGCAGGATCCGGTCAAAAAGCGGCGTGGAATAGTACTCCGTGACATTCACACGGCTCGTCTCTTTGTGCTTCACCAGGATGTATGCGTGATTGTAGACCGTGTAGTAGAAATCATTGTAGACCTGCGGCATGAACATGACGATGACCGCCGCGGCACAGGACAGGACGGAAGGGATGCCGGCCGGATGATCCATCGTCCATCGGCGGATCCCTTTCACCGGATCACCCTCTGAACCATCTTTCAAAAACGATCCGTTCCCCTTTGCTCTTATCCGATCATTGAACCGCACCAGGATCACCGCAAACAACGCATACCACAGAAAGGTGTTGAAATAGGCAGTCCTTGCGAACTCAAATCCCGTTAACGGCGGCACGAGTGCCTCCAGCAGATGCCGATAGGGCGCATACTGGTAAAGGCCAAAATTCAGACAGTTGAGAAGGATCCAGAGGAGCAGGAGATTTGCAGGCTCCGTATGCAGCTTTCTTTCCGCATCTTTCAGATCCACCTTCTCGGATTCTGCGCTTTCACCAAGGTTATTCTGCCCATTTTTCGACAGATCTCCCGTCACAGTTCGAACCCTTCGTTTTGAAAAGATGATCCCTGCATTGATCCACAGAATGCCGACCAGCACCACCGGGAGCACAAGATAGGTGTGGCTGTCCTCACTGTGAAACGACGCATTCAGGAATTCCGAAAAGCCGGCCGCCAACGCCTGCAGGAGCGTCAGTTCCCCGTGCTCCATGGTCGTGCGGATCGTCACCGTGTGATCCAGAAGCATCGCACCGAACAGCCGGTATTCAAAGGCGACATAGCCCAGAGAAAGCGTCGCGATGGCCGCGAACATGCGAAGCGGCAGCTTCCGGTCCCGGATCCACATGATCAGGAAGGCGGCGCACATGTAGCAGAGGATGAAAAAGCCGTGATAGGAAAAATAGGAAAGACAGGGATAAAGAAACAGCAGGATATACCATACCAGTACCCCTTGTCTGTAGTAGATTCGCCGCAGCAGCCAGATCACCAGCGGTACCGAGGTGAAAGCGATGCCATAGGTCGGAAAGACCGGGATCATGCCAAAGGCCGCAGCCACGGGGAACAGAATCGGGAAACATTCGCGGAATCGTTCTCTGCTTCCGGCAAAGTCTCTTGCCAGCAGCAGGAAGGACGCGATCCCGATGGCAATCTTCAGGAAATAGCCGATCAGATAGGCCGCCACCGTCGGGAACAGGATGTAGAGGAGATTGTATAAAAGAAACTCCGAGCCGAAGAGATCGCGGTTCATCCCGTGCAGCACCGGCAACTCCACGCCGTGTGCAAACCACGCGTCCGCGCGGTTCATCATCTCATAATGCGCCATGAACAGATCCAGATTGTCATGGAACTGGAAATAGCTTTTTCCGCGGAACACCAGGAAGACCACCAGCTGCAGGAAAAGCAGTAAAGAGACCAACGCCGTCACCGGCGTCAGTCTCTTTCGCTCCGTCTTTCCATTCCGTTCCGTCTCAGTTCCCATCCAGTCCGCTTCTTTTTACTCCGTTGTTTCTTAACTGTTATTCACAGCCCCACCTGCTCAACTCTCATAGTCGTCGCCCACCGTGAACTTGGGTACCCAGCGGCCGCAGATCCGCTTGGCCTTCGGATCGGAGACCTCATCGCTCTTCGCGAAGAGATCGCGGTTCACATAACGGTCGACCACCTCCCAGAATTCCTCCTTCGTGATCGACAGATAACGGCACGCGTCATCGATGTACTTTTCACCGCAGAGGCCGTCATATTCATCCACATACCACTTCCCGGCCTCGCGGGTCAGGCGTCCCTCGCGGATGTCATAGCAGACTTCATCGGTCGCATAGCCGAAACCGAATTTCAGATACTTGATCATCTGATTCGGGATCTGCATATCGCTGTCCAACGCCGTGTAGCGACGGTACCTTCCCAGGCTGTGCAGGTCATCCGTCCGTCCGGTGAGTCCCCGGGCGATCGCGAAGTCGGCGTTCGCCACCTGCGACCATTCCTTTGTGTAGTACTGCAGGAAGATCGCGCGAATGCCCATCTGCTCCATCTCCTTCACCTCCGGGATCTTGTAGAGGAAGAGATCTTTGTCCGTGATGTTCTCCGCGGGATCAAGGAATTCGTCGGTCTTGCCGCCGCGCAGGGTGTTGAGCTGCAGGACGGAAAAGGCGTTGCCGGTGGCCTCCTGGTTCTTCGCCGCGCCCAGCGTCAGCGCCGCGTTCTCGCCCTGGATGATGAAGGGAATGTTGAGTCTGACCGCCATGATATAGGTGGATGCCCACAGGCAGTATTCCGACGCCGCGACCAGGTTGCCGCGCTCAAAGAAGGACTTGCGCGCGAGCTTTTTGGCGACGACGGGGTTCGGACGGATCGAGATGATATCAAAGCCCAGATTGTTCAGGTTGTCGATGTTCTTCCGGCCGATCTCCGTGATCTCATCCGGCGCGCAGTTGATCAGAAGAGGGTTGAGTCCCAGCCGGTCCCTGGCATAC
>JAILOV010000021.1 GCA_024690605.1 Lachnospiraceae bacterium
TTATGCTTCTTGAGGTTTGTTTATGTATGAGTATTTTGATATCGATATAGAATCGGCCGAGTTTGAGTGGGATGAGGAAAAAGAAGCCAGCAATTTCAGTAAACACGGGATAAGATTCAGGACAGCTGTTAAAGTATTCAAAGATGAGAATAAGCTGATCCGATATGATGAAGAACATCCACAAGAAAAAAGGGCAACGTTATCAGAATAATCTCAGCTAGACGTGCCAGTGCCGAAGAAAAAAGGAGGTACTACAATGGTCCGGATGAAAATAAGTGATATAGATTACTCATTAACAGACGAAGAAAAAGCAGAACTCGAAGCGGCTGAGAGCAAGCCCATTGTGTATGATGCGGATTCTCCCAAAATGACAGGCAAAATGCTGAAACAATCTCATGCGTTTGATGCGGTGCCGATCCGAGTATTAAGGGAGACCATCAAAAAAGCCAAATCATATGACAAAGACTATATTGGTCTTCTTTCAAGATTGATAGAATTGGCCGTTTCGGATAAAGATCTGCTAAAAAAGTGCCTCTAGAAAGCACAAAACACCAGATGTAATCAACGATGCGACTGCACAGGAACAGAATTCTATCGATCATATTGGCGTTCCTTCTTCTGCTGGGAGCCTTTTCCATCATTCCGGCGGGATCGGTGCATGCCGCTGCCACACCGGCTTTCCAGATCGATTTCATCAATGTCGGTCAGGGGGATGCCGCGCTTGTCCGTTGTGACGGTCACAGTATGCTCATCGACGGGGGCAACAGCAAACAGTCCTCCCTGATCTACTCCTACCTGAAGCAGCGTTCCATAGACTATATCGATGTCATGGTGGCCACCCATGCGGACGCCGATCATGTCGGCGGTCTGTCCGGCGCGCTCAATTATGCAAAGATCGGCATCGCCTACTGCTCCGTCACTCAGGGCAGCACGAAAACCTTTCAGAACTTTGTAAAATACCTGAATGCACAGGGGAAAAGCATTACTGTCCCGTCGGCCGGCGACACCTTTGATCTTGGCAGTGCAAAAGTGACGGTGCTCGGTCCTGTCAAAGCATCGTCCGATGACAATAATGCATCGATCGTGCTGCGCATCGTCTATGGAAACACCTCTTTCCTGTTCGCCGGGGATGCCGAGATCGAAGAAGAGGATTCGATCATCGATTCCGGGTGCGAGCTGGAGAGCACGGTTCTCAAAGTCGCGCACCACGGCAGCAAGTCTTCTTCCGGTTATCGGTTCCTGCGGGAAGTATCGCCGCAGTATGCCGTCATTTCCGTCGGGAAGGACAATTCCTACGGGCATCCCACAGAAGATGTATTAAGTCGGCTCCGCGACGCGGATGTCAAAACCTGGCGTACCGACCTGCAGGGCCATATCATCTGCACCAGCGATGGCAACACCGTATCCTTTACGCTGCAGAAGAATCCCGATGCCGACACGCTGGCCGGAGCCGGGGCCGGACAGAAATCCAAAACAGCAGGATCGAAAGATCAGACCATACGTCTCACGCCGGATACGCAAGCAGACCAGACTGCCCCCGCTGACAGAAGCATCCCTTCAGCTGACGCCTCCTCTGCAGTCGATGCGTCTGAACAAGCCGTACAGAACACCGCGCCGCAGGAGGAAACCTACGTACTGAATACCAACACAAAAAAGTTCCACCACCCCAACTGCAAAAGCGTGAATCAGATGAAAGATAAGAATAAAGAGATCTTCACCGGATCAAGAGATGACGTGATCGCCCGGGGATATGTTCCCTGCAAGAATTGCAATCCATAATATCTGCCACCTACCCTGCCTCATCATTTCACCACCTCCGCGGAATCCAGCATGATCGTGTACGGCCCGTCATTGATGAGGGACACCTGCATGTCCGCACCGAATTCTCCGTGCTGCACGCTCGGGATCTGTTCGCCGCAGATCCGGAGGATGTATTCGTAGAGGCGATTTGCCGTTTCCGGATCACCCGCATCGGTGAACCCCGGCCGGTTTCCGTGTCTGCAGTCTGCGTAGAGCGTAAACTGTGACACGATGAGCAGTTCTCCGTTCACGTCTTTGAGGGACAGATTCGTCTTGCCGTTCTCATCGGCAAATATCCTGAGTCCGAGCATCTTTTTGACCATCTTGTCCGCCACGGCTTCATCATCGCCCTGCCCCACGCCGACAAATACCAGCAGGCCCTTTCCGATGGAACCCGTCTCTCTTTCTCCGACCGAAACGGAAGCTTTTTCTACTCTCTGGATAAGAAACCTCATCTGTCCTCCGTCAGTCCTTCTTTACGGCTCCGCTGACAGCACGTCGGTATCCAGCATATCCAGATCACCCGCGAGTCTGACAAGCTGGGTCTGCAGGGTCGCGACATTGGCGGCGGTTGCCATGAAGTCAAAGAGAAGCGCCAGACCGGTCACGACAGCGACGCACTCGGCGGGGATCCCCAGCTGGGATACGATGATAGGCCACATTGAACGCGATATACTCCGACAGTGTCACGCCGATCTTCACCGCCGTGTAATACAGCAAAATGGTCCCGAGAAGAGAGACGGCCGTCATGACGGCACTGTTGATCTGCAGAAAGACCGGCGGCGCATAGGTCAGCTCCGCGCTGCGGGAATAGACGTCTGCCCACCTGGCAAAGGCCAGAGTGCTCTTGCGCCTGCCCTCCGGGATAAAATCATCCGCCGGTGCGAGCAGGATGCAGGCGCCGGTGAAGGCTTTGTCAAATTCCGCCAGAGAGACCCGGAGGCTCCCTCTGGCGGGATCGTTGATATAGGCATATTTTCGGGAAAAACCGCAGACGATGACAAAATGATTGAAATTCCAGTGAACGATACAGGAAAAGCAAGCCCGCTCTCTCAGGATCTCGGGCTCCAGACGGAAGCTCTTGACCTCCATTCCGTAGTTTCTCGCGGCTTTCATGATGTTCTTGCCGTTGGATCCGTCCCGGGAAACCGCGCAGTCGAACCGCACCCGCTCCAGCGGGATCCATTTCTGATAATAGGCAAGGACCATCGCCAGCGAGGCGGCGCCGCATTCCAGCGCCTCCATCTGCATCACGACCGGAACTCTGGCGATCCTGCCGGGTTTGTCTACAGATTCACGGATTGTTTTCCTCAAAAGCCACCCCTCTCCGTGCCTGTCAGTTGATGAGCATACGGATGATCCTAGTCTGCCGGTAACGCACGCTGGCGTCATAGGTCCCATCCGGAACGGAGATCTGCGCCGCAGCGATCAGATTGCCTTCCTCATCGGTTCCCACAGCGTTCAGAACCGCTCTCGTCCCGCCAACCGACACCTCCATGCCGGCCGTGATCTGATCCTGCGGTACCCGGTCATCAAAAGTGACGGTCATGACGCCGTCCCGGACTGTCCCTGTCCCCTTAACGCTGCTTTCCACCGCGGTAAAGGCGCTCCATATAAAGAGTCCCGTCAGCAGCAGGATCACCGCCGCAAGCAGGACCCAGACGGAGGGCTGGGTCACATGCAGATAATCATTGAGTTCTTCGGGTGAAGAAAGCCGTTCAAGACTCTTCTTTCTGAAGATCTGTCGTTCCATGGATGTCCCCTTCCTTTATATACCGAATTTTTACACCCTCGTGCCCTCTTTGTCCAATCGATCGACGCATTTCCCATTGACACATCCGCGATTTCATGTTTTAATGATGCAGGCGCTTTAACACTTTGAAGCGTTTAAGCGTTTAAGTGCTAAAGTATCGTTGTTATACAGATTCAATTGCGAAATGCGAGGGAGGTTTTCATGGTTATCAAGATTCTTCTGCTGATCGTCTTCTTCTCGGTGATGATCGGCGTCGGCTTCTGGTCAAGACGTCATGCCGGCAATGTCAACGACTATGTGCTGGGCGGCCGCACGGTCGGTCCGTGGATCACGGCTTTTGCCTTCGGTACCTCCTATTTCTCGTCGGTGGTCTTCATCGGCTACGCCGGGCAGTTCGGCTGGAAATACGGCATCGCTTCCACCTGGATCGGTCTCGGCAACGCGTTCATCGGATCGCTCCTCGCCTGGCTGGTGCTGGGGCGCCGGACGCGCATCATGACGCAGAAGCTCGATGCGCGCACCATGCCGGAATACTTCGGCAAGCGCTATGACTCCAAAGCACTGCAGATCGTCGGCTCGATCGTGGCCTTTATCTTCCTCGTGCCCTACACGGCTTCCGTCTACAACGGACTCTCCAATCTGTTCGGCATGGCCTTCAACATCCCGTATCAGGTCTGCGTCGTTGTCATGGCGCTTCTCACCGCGGTCTATGTCATCGTCGGCGGGTACATGGCGACTGCGCTGAACGATTTCATCCAGGGCATCATCATGCTGGTCGGCATCTGTGCCGTCATCGGCGCCGTGCTCTCCGGACAGGGCGGCTTCCTCCAGGCGCTGCATAAGCTCTCGGAGATCTCCGCCGACGACGTGGCGGTTCCCGCCCTGCAGGGCAGCCAGGGTCTGCTCACCTCGTTCTTCGGTCCCGATCCCTGGGGACTGGTCGGCGTCGTCGTGCTGACTTCGCTCGGCACCTGGGGTCTGCCGCAGATGGTGCAGAAATTCTACGCGATCCGGGATGAAAAGGCCGTCAAGACAGGCACCGTCGTCTCCACCTTTTTCGCCCTGATCATCGCCGGCGGCTGCTATTTCAACGGCGGCTTCTCCCGGCTGTTCGATGTGCCCGCGATCTACAAGGCGGACGGCTCCATCGCCTATGACATGATCGTGCCGCAGATGCTGGCGACCCTGCCGGATCTCCTGATCGGCATCGTGGTCGTGCTGGTCCTCTCGGCCTCCATGTCGACGCTGTCCTCTCTGGTGCTGACCTCCAGCTCGACGCTCACGCTCGACGTGTTAAAGAAGACCGTCATGAAGGACATGTCTGACAAAAAGCAGCTCGTCGTCATGCGGGTGCTCGTCGCCTTCTTCATCGTGCTCTCCTTTGTGCTGGCGCTGAATCCGCCGACCTTTATCGCCCAGATGATGGGCATTTCGTGGGGCGCACTGGCCGGTGCCTTCCTCGCGCCGTTCATGTACGGTCTCTACTCGAAAAAGATCACCAAAGCCGCTGTGTGGGCGAGCTTTATCGCGGGTGTCGGCATCACGGTGCTGAACATGTTCCTCAAGTTCATCAAATCGCCGATCAATGCCGGTGCCATCGCCATGATCGCCGGTCTCATCGTCGTGCCGGTCGTCTCCGCCTTCACACCCAAGCCGGACAAGGCTTTTGTGGATGACATCTTCTCCTGCTATGACCAGACCGTCACGGTCCGCAAGAGCACATCGCTCGAGGACGAGGACTGACGGACGATCCGGTAAACATCGAAAAAAAGCGCCGCTCCGATAAACGGAACGGCGCTTTCTTATGCTCTTAACCGCATGCAGGTTTTCTCCCCTACTGCTTGTTCCTCACGCTCATGAGCGTCTCGATCAGCGCATCGATCTCCCGCTGGGACAGCACCGCAAGGCTCCCCGCTCCCGTGTCGGCAAAGGTCTGCGAGCCGTCATAGCGGCGCACGACGTTCAGCGTCTCGATCAGCGAATCGATCTCATCCTGCGAGAGCACCACCTGACTGTTCGACGAAGTGGAAAGGATGTATTCTTTCTTCTGCTCCCTGGCCTCGTTGAGCGCCTTGATCAGCGCGTCGATCTCCTCCTGCGAGAGCACTCCCTGCCGTCCGGCAAACATCTCGGCCAGATTTCCGCTCCCGTCCATCTGCCTGACATCCTGCAGCGCCTCGATCAGCGCGTCGATCTCCTTTTGCGATAGTACTCTCTGATCCATGTTCTGTCCCGGCCTTTCCGGCATCTTGCCGTTTCTGTCAACAAACAAGCAATATTATATCAAATACCGCACGGATTTTGAAGTCTTTCTTAAGTCTTTTTTAATTCCCGCCCGTGCGTCTTCCATCGCACGGAAAAGGTGTTACAATGATGCTAGATCGTTATGGGAATCGCAGAGATAAGGAGTATGATGATGGAAAGAGTTTACGGATATATCCGCCTCGCCGCCGTTCCGGCGGCAGCCCTCTTCCTGCTGTTCGGCAATGCCGCGCAGGCGCGGGCTGCAGGCGATCAGCAGAGTGCGGCACTCGCAGCGTTCGCGGCGCAGCTTCTGCAGAACAGCACGGCAGCCACACAGGAGGCCGGTGCCGCAGGAGAACCGTCCGCTGAACAGACAGAGAACGCTGAAGCGGAGAATGCGGACAATACCGATACGGACGCCGAAGAGGCCGCAGAGTTCTCTCTCGCGATCGATCACCAGACGCTCCTCATGGAGGCCGGGGATCAGAAACAGCTCAAAGTCACGGTTTATCCGCCGGATGTCGTGCTGGGAGCCGTTTCCTGGCAGACCAGTGACCCCGGGATCCTGACGGTCTCGGAGACCGGTGTGGTCACGGCCGTCGCGCCCGGCTCGGCGAGCATCACCGTCTCCACCATGGAAGGGGATCATTCAGCGAAATGCGCGGTCGCCGTCTATCCGTCCGGCGACCTTACCGCTGCCGCTGAAGAGCAGGCCAACTGGACGAAGAAGATCTTCTACCGCTCCATCGCCGATCTGAAGAACAGGAAGAGCCCCTGGAAGCGGATCCTGTGCATCGGGGACAGTGTGACCGCAGGCGTTCAGGCGGGACCCGGCATGCTGCAGTGGATCCCGAACTATCCGCTGATCATGTCGGAGCTCCTGGGTGTCCCGACCTTTAATCACGGGGTGGGCGGCTCCTCGATCTGGAGCGGCGGCAATTTCACGATCACCAGCTCTCTGGATCGCTTTGAAAAGGCGGATGCGGTGTTTCTCATGGGGGGCTACAACGACTGGTTCTACGGCGTGCAGTGTCCGATCGGCGATCTTGAGACGCCGGGATCCTTCACCTATGACTTCAACGCGCTCTGCGCGAGGATCAGCGAGCAGTACCCGGATGCCGATGTGTTCGTGGTGCTCCCGCCGACTCCGCATGGGCATGTGGGGATCGAACCCTATTATGATTTCTCGTGGCTCAAGGCCATTGAAAAGGAAATCGCGGAGTCGTATGCCTTCCGCATCATCAACCTGCCCGCCGAGGATGTGCTGAACGGACTGGAGGAGGATACCTGGCACACGTTCTTCTCCGATGACGTGCACATGAATGACTACGGCTATCTCGTGCTGGGCACGATCATCACCGACAAGGCGCTGATCCTGAAGGAGGAATCTCTACTCCACAACAGTGATGATGTCGGCGAGGATATAGTGGAATAACGGATACGACGTGTTCTCGTTCTCGATATAGCCGTTCCACAGATCCAGCGTATCGGAGGGATCATCGGGATTGACGCCCGTGTAGGCTCCCCGGAACACAAAATCCACCTTGCCGCTCTTAAACTGCTCGATGGCCGCGTCCATAGCCTCCTGCGTCCCGGGCGCTGCGATCGTGTGGTTCAGATCGTCCATCTCCACCCATCCGTTCTCAAATCCCGCGAAAATGTCTGTCCCGTTCACATGGCCGGCCACGACTTCCTCGATGCTCCGGTTCGTCATCACGGCGTCCACGGCCCCCAGCACATAAGGTTCCCAGCAGATCCTGGAAGTGACGAGCGACGTGCCGGGCGCCACCTCCGACATGCTCTGGTTGTAACCAACAAAGCAGACCGGCCGGCTCTCGGACATCTCCTCGCAGGCGATCGCCGGACCGATGGTGTCGGTATGCTGGGAGATGACCACGCAGCCATCCTCGATCAGCCGCTGCGCCGCGCTCTTCTCCAAAGCGTAGCTGCTCCAGGTGTGCGTGTAACAGACGCGCATCACCGCCCGCGGCACCACGGACCGGACGCCCAGAAGAAACGCGGTGTAACCGGACATGACCTCCGAGGTGGGAAACGCCGCCACAAACCCCACGACGGCCTCGTTGTCCGCAATGACGCCGTCCAGGACCATCTGCTTGATCTTCTTTCCCGCCGCGATCCCGCTCACGTAGCGGCCC
>JAILOV010000030.1 GCA_024690605.1 Lachnospiraceae bacterium
TCAGGTGATCACGCGGGATCTGGAAGAAGGAAAGCGCGTCCGCGCGGCAGTGCCCGACGATCTGGTACATTTTATCCGGCAGTATGATACCGACGTCATCCTCGCCTACGGGCGGGACATCGTCGCCTACGGCTACTACAACGAGGTACATGAAAAAATGGAGCTCCCGGAGACCATCGACATGGAAGCGCTGGCGCTGGCGCTTCGTGAGGCAGAGGTGGACTTCCTCGTCCTCAGAAAGGACAAGCCGGTGGACAGGGATCCCGGGGAGGCCGCCTGGCAATGCGTGGAGGAGACGGAGGATTACCGGATCTACACGGATGCACAGAGAAAGGAGGGCGCATGAAACGCATGCAGATCATCATCCTGGCCGCGATCGCAGTGGTCGCTGTCTTTATCGGCATCCGGCTGCTTCTCTGGAACATGAGCGGCGCATCGAAGAAGGGCGATGAGACGGAGGTGTCATCGGATGAGGATTTCGACGTGGAGGTCCTCGACCAGATCTATTTCCTGAGCGCGGAGCAGCTGGCGTCCAAGGTGGATGACGGCAAGGAGACCATTCTCTGCCTGGGCAACGACACCTTTGCCTGGAACTATGATGACGGGCTCATCAAAGCGCTCAGGGAGGCGACCGGTGCCGAGGTCGTCAACGGCGCCTTTCCGGGGGCGACGGTCACGGTGGCGGACCGGGGGCTTGATTATGATGCGCACCCCGAGGACATTTTCAGTTTTTATCATGTCGCACAGGACATCGCATCGGGGGATTTTTCCGATCTGGAAGCGCCGGCCCGCGCCCGATGGGAGGAGGACTACAGTTACCAGACCTCCTATGAGAATCTGCGGGACATGGACTACGCGGCACTGGACACGATCGTCATCTATTATGACGGAACGGACTATCTCAAGCTCCGCTCCGGTTACAACCCCGACGCCGACAAGATGTGGACGGACATCCAGACCGTGGCCGGCGCCTATGCCACGGGGATCCGTGCGATCAGAGAAAAATGGCCGCACATCCGCATGATCCTCGTCACGCCGATGCTGATGGTGGTCTACACGCCGGAGGGGACGCCGATCGCGGCAGACCGCTATGATTTCGGGCACGGGACGCTCGCGACCTACATCGATTTCACCCTGCGCGTCGGTGAGGCCTGCGGCGTCACGGTCATCGACAACTATCACGGGATGACCGATGAGGATAATTCACAGGGACTGATGGTGGACACCAGCCATCTGTCGGAAACCGGGAATGCCGCGGTGGCAAAGCATATCGCAAAGGTTCTGCATCCGTGAGAAAATGGTATTTTCGGGGAAAACATGGTAAAATGATGCCCGGGATCCAAAACTCATAAGGCGGTCATGCTTGCATGGGACGCCATAAAACACGGAGTTGAGAAAGCACATATAGACTGACACGAAAAGGAGGCGGGCACGATGAGCGAAGCAAGGAAGCAGCTGGAATACTGGTTGAACGATCCGTATTTCGATGACGCAACGAAGCAGGAACTGACGGCCATCCGCAACGATGACAAAGAGGTCGAGGACCGGTTCTACAAGGAACTGGAGTTCGGGACCGGCGGCCTGCGCGGCGTGATCGGCGCGGGCACCAACCGCATGAACATCTACACGGTGCGGAAGGCAACACAGGGACTGGCCAATTATATCCTCAAGCACGGCGATCCGAAGAAGGGTGTGGCGATCTCCTATGACTGCAGACGGTTCAGCCCGGAGTTCGCCGAGGAGACCGCGCTCTGTCTCGCGGCCAACGGGATCAAGGCGTTTGTTTCCGATACCCTGCGTCCCACTCCCGAGCTTTCCTTTGCACTCCGCTATTTCAAATGTCAGGCGGGCGTCATGGTGACAGCCTCCCACAATCCGCCGGAATATAACGGCTACAAGGCCTACTGGGAGGACGGTGCGCAGATGACCCCTCCGCACGATGTCGGCGTGATCGACGAGGTGCGTGCGATCACCGACTACCATGAGATGAAGACCATGTCCCGCGCCGACGCCGAGGCGGCCGGACTCTATGTTTCCTGGGGCGAGGAGATCGACGCGGCCTACATGAAGGCCCTCAAGGAACAGATCATCCATCAGGAGGCGATCGATCAGGCGGGCGGCGAGTTGAAGATCGTCTACACCCCGTTCCACGGTGCATCTTTAAAGCCCACCACTCGGATCCTTAAGGAGATCGGCTTCAAAAATGTCTATGTCGTGCCCGAGCAGGAGGAACCGGATCCGGAGTTCACGACGCTGGAGTATCCGAATCCCGAGGATCCCAAGGCCTTCAAGCTGGCACTGGAACTGGCAAAGGAGAAAGATGCGGACATCGTGCTCGCGACCGATCCCGACGGCGACCGCCTCGGTATCTTTGCGAAGGACGCAAAGAGCGGCGAATACATCATGTTCACGGGCAACATGAGCGGCATGCTCATCGCCGAGTATGTGCTGCACGAGCGGCAGGCGACCGGGCGAATGCCCGAAAAGCCCGCGTTTGTCTCCACGGTCGTGACGACGAACCTGGCGAGGGCCATCGCGGAGAACTACGGCCTGCATTATGTGGAGTGTCTGACGGGCTTCAAGTACATCGGCGAGCAGATCAAGATCTTCGAACAGGCGCACTCCTATAACTATGTCTTCGGTCTCGAGGAGAGCTACGGATGCCTGGCAGGGACCCACGCGCGTGACAAGGACGCGACGGTCGCCGTGATGTTATTGTCCGAGCTGGCGGCGTTCTACAAGACGCAGGGCAAGACCGTCTGGGATGCGATGCTGGATATCTATGAGAAATACGGCTATTACAAAGAGGGCCAGATCGCGATCACGATGAAGGGCATCGAGGGAGCCAAAGAGATTGCGGCGCTCATGGACCGGCTGCGCAATGATCCGCCGAAGACCTTTGGCAAATGGACGGTCGAGGAGTTCCGCGACTATAAGAGCGGCGAGACAGTCCGTGTGAAGAGCGGCGAGAAGGGCAAGACCGGTCTCCCGTCCTCCAACGTGCTCTACTTCGCGCTCGACGATGATGCCTGGTGCTGCGCGAGACCTTCGGGAACGGAGCCTAAGATCAAATTCTACATCGGCGTCAAGGGGATGAGTCTCGAAGACGCCGCCGATAAGGAAGCAAAGCTTACCGCGGCGGTCAAAGAGGCAGCAGGACTGAAATAAGGGATGAGCATCCGCCTCGCCGACATCACGACCACGCTGGATTATGCGAAACGAAACGGTCTCGCCGCGGCTTATGCCGCGGCGAGAGAGCGTCTGTCGGACAGACGTGTTCCCTATGTCTACGAACCGCCGGGAGCCGCGGAACTTGCCGTGCAGCAGGAGGAGATGCGGGAAGCGCGGGAAAAGGGTCACCTGCCGTTCATCTCCGTCGTTGTGCCGGCATGGAAGACGCCGGAGGCGTTTCTGAACGCCCTGCGCGCGTCGCTGGAGGCGCAGAGCAACGAGCACTATGAGCTGATCATCAGCGAGGAGCCGGGCGGGATCTCCGCGAACACGAACGCCGGCATCGAACGCGCGCGGGGCGACTATATCGCTCTCCTCGATCACGACGATATCCTCGCGCCCGACGCGCTCTATCACATGGCGAACGCCGTCATGAACGCGCGGGAGGAGGGGATCCGGCCGCTTCTTGTCTACTCGGACGAGGACAAGTTCACGGAGGCCGTTTCCGATGACGGCGGCAGCGGGCTTTCCTTTTTTGCCCCGAACCGGAAACCGGATTTTAATTACGATTATCTGATCTCCAACAATTACATCTGCCACTTCACGATGATCCGGGCGGATGTGCTGAAGAAACTGAAGCTGCGCAGTGAATTTGACGGCGCGCAGGATCATGACCTGTTCCTGCGGGTGTTCGCGGAGGCGGAAAAGGCAGGACAAACGGCAGAGGCGGTGGACGCTCAGTTTGTCCACGTGCCCCGGGTGCTCTATCACTGGCGATCGCATGAAGCATCCACGGCGCAGAGCGGCGCCAACAAGAGTTATGCGCATGAGGCCGGCCGGCGGGCGGTCGCCGCGCATCTGCGCGCACGGGGCATCAACTGTGCGGTGGAGGAACTGCCGCACCGCGGCTTCTTCCGTGTGAACTACTTTGACGGGATCTTCGAAGCGCGGCCGGATATCGGCGCCGTCGGCGGCAGACTCACCGACGCGCGGGGCCGGATGAGAGGCGGTCTCTACACGGCGGATGAGGAGATTCTGTTTGACGGTCTGCCCCGGGGCGCGAGCGGCGGTTTTACACACCGCGCGGCCTGTCAGCAGGATGCGGACGCGGTCGATCTTGCGAACATGACCATCCGTCCGGAGCTTCTGGATGAGATCCCGGCGGAGCTGCGCCCGTGGCTGTTCGCGGACACTTCGGACTTCTCGGACCGGCGGGTGCGCGTGCGCAAGAGCGTCCTGATCTGCGGGGAACTCCGCAGGAAGGGTTATCGCATCCTGTGGGATCCGATGCGGCAGGAGGTATGCGAAACGGCGGGGAGAAGATGGACAGGATCGCTGAAAAAATAACAGTTGTTATACCAAATTTTAACGGCGCTGCCGAGCTGACCGGCTGCGTGGAGAGTGTGCTGCGGGAGCTTCCGGCATCCGCTGTCATCGTGGTGGATGACGGCTCGACGGATGACAGTGCGGAACACCTTACACAGGCGCATCCCGATGTGCGTCTGATAAAGAACGGGCGGAACGAGGGCTTCGCGCATGCGGTCAACCGCGGCATCCGGGAGGCGGACACGCCCTATGTGTTCCTGCTCAACAACGACGCGCGCATACAGCCCGGTGCATTGCACACGCTCCTGCAGACCATGGAAGAGACCGGCGGACGCACCTTTTCCGTGGGAGCAAAGATGCTCACGAGAACGGAGCCGCGGCGGATCGATAACTGCGGGGATCTCTACTGCGTGCTGGGCTGGGCCTTCACACCGGGCAAGGACGCGGACGCAGGATGGTACAGCCACCGGGCGGCGGTGACCTCGGCATGTGCGGGGGCGGCGCTCTACCGGAGGGAGGAACTCCTGCAACTGGGCGGCTTCGATGAGGCGCATTTCTGCTATCTGGAGGATGTGGATCTGGGGATCCGTGCGCGGCTTCACGGCTACCGGAATCTCTATGAGCCGCGGGCACTGGTCCTGCACACCGGGAGCGCGACCTCCGGTTCCCGGCACAACGCCTTCAAGGTGCGGCTGACCGCGGGCAACAATCTGTATCTGCTCCGGAAGAATTTTCCTGCCGGGGTGCTGCTTCTTCATTTGCCGCAGCTCGCTGCGGGGGTTATAATCAAGGGGATCTACTTCGGCAGAAAGGGGCTGGGGAAAGCCTATCTCGCGGGCCTCAGGGAAGGGATCGCAAAGATCCGCGCGGGCAGAGACAGACAGATCCGCCCGGCGGACGCGGGGCAGTGGATGCACCTTTTCCGCCTTGTTTTTGAGATGCACATCAACCTGATCCGGAGGGCAGTCGGTTGATTAAGGACAACCAGAAATATCTGAATCGCCTGCATCTGGTGCTGGATGGCGTTCTCACGGCACTGGTCTACATGCTCGCCTGGTGGATCAAGTTCGAGTCGATCTTTGCCACCAAAGATCCCAATGTGCACGCGCTCCCGATGGAGACCTATTTCCGGGCGCTCTACTATCTGGTGCCGGCCTATCTGGTCGTCTACTATCTGAACGGGCTCTACAATTCCCAGCGCGTCTCCCGCAGCTGGGAGGATTTCACCAACGTGGTCAAGGCCAATACGGCGGGCTTTGTCGGGTTCTTCGTGGTTCTCTACATCATCAAGCAGCCCGATTTTTCACGGTCGATGATCGGTATCTTCTTCATCGGCAACATCATCGTGATGCTTTTCTCCCGCATGGTGGTGCGCTCGGTTCTGCACTATTTCCGAAAACGGGGTTACAATATCAAGCACGTGCTGCTGGTCGGCTATTCGCGCGCCGCGGAGAGTTATATCATGCGCATCGACTCCAATCCGCAGTGGGGCTATGACTGTGTGGGCGTGCTCGACGATCACGTGCCGCTCGGGACGAGTTATCACGGCGTCACCGTCGTGGGCAAGATCGACGAGCTGCAGGACTATCTGGATCGCAATGAATTCGATGAGATCACGATCACCCTGCCGCTGACCGCCTATGACCGGCTGGAGGAGCTGGTCGAAAAGTGTGAGAAGGCGGGCGTCCACACCAAGTTCATCCCGGATTACACGAGCCTGATGCCGAGCAATCCCTACACCGAGGATATCGCGGGCCTGCCGGTCATCAGCATCCGCTATGTCGCGCTCACGAACACCCTAAACCGTGCCTTCAAGCGGCTGATGGACATCGTGGGCTCCCTGGTCGCGATCATCATCTTCGCCATCCCGATGCTCCTCATCGCGCTCGCGGTGAAGCTCTCGAGCAAAGGCCCGGTGATCTTCAAGCAGGAGCGGGTGGGACGGCACGGCAGGACCTTTATGATGTACAAGTTCCGTACGATGGAAGTGCAGGACAAGAAGACCGAGGAGGGCGGCTGGACGACACCGGACGATCCGCGCGTGACGAAGATCGGACGCTTCCTGCGCCGGACGAGTCTCGATGAGACGCCGCAGTTCTTCAACATCTTCGTGGGACAGATGAGCCTTGTGGGACCCCGTCCGGAGCGGCCCAATTTTGTCGAGAAGTTCCGCGACGAGGAGCAGATCCCGCGTTACATGGTGCGTCATCAGGTGCGTCCGGGCCTCACCGGCTGGGCGCAGATCAACGGCTATCGCGGCGACACCTCGATCCGCAAGCGCATCGACTATGACATCTATTACATCGAGAACTGGTCGCTGAAATTCGATATCAAGATCCTGTTCCTCACGGTGTTCAAAGGGTTCATCAATAAGAACGCTTATTAATCCCCCTACATCTTGCATAAATGCTTGAAATGTGCCATAATATGTAGTGTTTTGCAAATTTTCGGCATAAGGGAGAGTAGGGCATCATGGCAAGAAGATACGACGACGATGATGACGATCGCTACGACGACCGTTACGACGACTATGACGAAGACGATGAAGACTATGATGATGACTACGATGACGACGATTATGACGATCGCCGTCCGGTAAGAAAGTCATCAAAGAAGAGCAGCAGATCCGGCGGGAGATCCTCGGGCAGAAGCTCGTCCTCCGGCGGATCGAAGCGGTCATCCGGAAGCAGGAAGAACAAGAACAGCGGGGAGATGAGCGGGCGCAAGAAGCGCGCGGTCGTCATCTTTGCGATCGAGATCGTCGCGCTGCTGGGACTGCTCGTCGCGGCCTACAAGATCGTGATCCCGTTCACCAACATGGGCAGGGTGGAACTCAAGACCATCAAGATCAGCAAGGAATCGGGAACGGTGGACCTCAAGGAAAACGAGGTCATCGTCAATGAGGCCGTCGCCGACAACCAGGAGATGCAGGGATACCGGAACATCGCTCTGTTCGGTGTCGACGCCCGTGACAAACAGCTGAAGAAGAACACGCGAAGCGACACCATCATGATCTGCTCGATCAATCAGGAGAGCGGGGACATCCGGCTGGTGTCGGTCTATCGTGACACCTATCTGAATCTGTCCAACGACTCCTACAACAAGTGCAACGCGGCCTATGCCAACGGCGGACCGGCACAGGCGATCTCGATGCTCAACATGAATCTGGATCTGGACATTTCGGATTTCGTGACCGTGGGCTTTACGGGGCTCACGCAGGCGATCGATGAGCTGGGTGGCATTCAGGTCGATGTGGAATCCGCGGTCATCGATCACCTGAACAACTACCAGATCAGTATGGTCGGCAAAAAGGACGGGACCAACGCCGCGGGTGAGGACAATTTTGTCGCCACGGCGGGCAAGGACTACATCCCGGTCACGCAGTCGGGCATGCAGACGCTGAACGGACTGCAGGCGACTGCCTATTGCCGTATCCGCTATGTCGGCGATGACTTTGCCCGCGCGGAGAGACAGCGGCGGGTGCTGACGGCCACGTTGGAAAAGGCGAAGAAGTCGGATGTCAACACATTGACCAAGATCGCCGACAAAGTGTTTGACAAGACCTATACCTCGCTGGATCTCAAGGAGATCGTGGAGCTTCTGGGCGGTATCACCAAGTACAATGTGGTGGGCGATGAGGGCTTCCCTGTGGAGGAGTTCCGCGCAACGGGCAACATGGGCTCCAAATACGGCTCCTGCGTGCTCCCGATGGACCTGCAGGCCAACGTAAAGTGGCTGCACGGCTTCCTGTTTGACGACAAGGACTACACGGTCACTGCGGATGTGCAGGACTACAGCGACAAGATCGCGGCGGATGTTGCCAGACTCCGTCGTTGATGTGGTGATCCCGGTCTACCGGCCGGGGCGGGATGACAGGCTTGTTCGGGCGCTCACGCTGCTGCAGCGGCAGACGGTGCCCGCGGGACACATCATCCTGATGAACACGGAAGAACGCCTGTATACGGACTGGGCGGAAAGAGAGAGGATCGCGGAACGCTTCCCCGGGGTAACGGTGAGGCATGTGACCGCGGAGCAGTTTGACCACGCGGCCACGAGAACCGAGGGGGCGGCGTGCTCCGAAGCGGCGTTTCTGCTGTTCATGACGATGGACGCCGTGCCGGCGGATGAAGAGCTGATCGGATCTCTCCTCGAGACGATGCGGACACATGCGGACTGCGCCGTGGCCTATGCGCGGCAGCTGCCCGCGGAGGGAGCCTCCGAAGCGGAGAGGTTTACCAGGAGTTTCAACTATCCGCCGCAGTCATCGGTCAAGAAACGCGCGGATGAAAAGCGGCTGGGCATCAAGGCAAGCTTTGCCTCCAATGTGTGTGCGATGTACCGCAGGGAGATCTTTGAGCAGCTGGGAGGTTTTGCCGCGCCGGCGATCTTCAACGAGGATATGGTGTTTGCCCACGCGGCGCTCCATGCGGGATATGCGGTCTGCTACTGTGCGGAGGCAAGAGTTTTTCACTCACATAATTACTCGGCGGCCGCGCAGTTTCACCGGAACTTCGATCTCGGCGTCTCCCAGGCGATGCACCCCGAGGTGTTTGCCGGGGTCAGCTCCGAAAAGGAGGGCAGACGTCTGGTCACGGGGACGGTCGCCCATCTGCGCAGGCACGGAGCGGGAAGACAGATCCCCGCGTGGCTGTGGGGATGCGTGGCGAGATATGCGGGATTTCTGCTGGGAAAGCATTACCGGTGGCTGCCGCGGAAACTGATATTGCAATGCACGAACCAGAGAAGCTTCTGGAAATGAGATCTTAACAGAGGAGAATGCGTCGTGTGCGGAATCGTCGGATATATCGGTAAAAAACAGGCGGCGCCTGTCATACTGGAGGGACTGGAGCGGCTGGAGTACCGCGGCTATGATTCGTCGGGTATCGCCGTCCAGCATGAAGGAAAGCTCGCCATCGCCAAGGCGGAGGGACGGCTGGAAGCGCTGAACGGTCTGACCCGGGGCGGCGCGACAATGCCCGGTTTTGCCGGCATCGGTCACACCCGCTGGGCGACCCACGGCGCGCCCAACGAGGTGAACGCGCATCCGCATTTCAACACGGACAGGACCATCGCGGTCGTTCAGAACGGTATCATCGAGAACTATGTGGCCATCCGGAACCGTCTGACGGCCAAGGGCTATCAGTTCGTTTCCGAGACGGACACGGAGACGGTGGCGCATCTTCTGGATTTCTACTACAAGGGCAATCCCCGTGAGGCCGTCATCAAGGTTCTGCAGCATATCGAGGGCTCCTATGCCCTGAGCATCCTCTTCGCCGATCAGCCGGATGTGGTCTACGGCGTCCGCAAGGGGTGCCCGCTGATCATCGGGGTCGGCGAGGACGGCAATTTCATGGCCAGCGACGTGACCGCGATCCTGAAGCACACCCGCAGGGTGATCTATCCCGGCGAGATGGAGATCGTGGAGCTGCAGGCTGACGGTGTCCGCATCCTCACGATGGACGAGGAAGAGGTCAGCCGTGAGATCTCCGAGGTCGCGTGGGACATCAGTGCCGCGGAAAAAGGCGGCTACAAGCACTACATGCTCAAGGAGATCATGGAGCAGCCGCGCGTCGTGCGCGATACCATCTCGCCGCGTCTCCGCGACGGGAAGATCGTGATCGAGGAGCTCTCCATGAGCGACGAGGAGCTCGCCTCCGTGAAACGGATCTTTATGGTGGCCTGCGGAAGTGCCTATCACACCGGTGTCACGGCCCGGTATATCTTTGAGAATCTCGCCAGGATCCCTGTGGAGACGGATCTGGCTTCGGAATTCATCTACCGCGATCCGCTGCTGGACAGGGACGATCTCGTGGTCGTCATCAGCCAGTCCGGCGAGACCAAGGACACGCTGGATGCCGTGAAGATCGCCCGGGAAGCGGGCTGCAAGGTGCTGGCCATCGTCAACGTCGTGGGAAGCTCCATCGCCAGGGAATCCGACTTTGTCATGTATACGCAGGCGGGGCCCGAGATCTCCGTGGCTACCACCAAGGCCTACAGCGCGCAGCTCATCGCGCTCTATCTGCTGGCCATGAAATTCGCCGAGGTCCGCGGCTTCCTGCACGGACGGAAACTGAAGGGGATGCTCGATGATCTGATGAAGCTCCCGGAGCAGATCGAACTCATGCTGAACAACCGCACCAAGGTGCAGCGCATTGCCAACCGCTTCATCGCGGCCAGGGATGTGTTCTTCATCGGGCGCGGTATCGACTATGCGATCTCGCTGGAGGGCTCGCTGAAGCTCAAGGAGATCTCCTATATCCATTCCGAGGCCTATCCTGCCGGCGAGCTCAAGCACGGTACCATCGCGCTGATGGAGAAGGGGTCGTTGGTGGCGGCGGTATCCACACAGCCGTCGCTGCAGCCCAAGACTTTGAGCAACATCGTCGAGGTCAAGGCGCGCGACGCGGTGGTCTTTTCCGTGACGACCATGGGGAACCGGGAGATCGAGCAGGCGTCGGATTTCTGCGTGACGATCCCCGAGACCAATCCGCTCTTTGCCAATTCGCTGGCGATCATCCCGCTGCAGATGCTGGCTTATTACATTGCGGACGGCCGCGGCTGCGACGTGGACAAGCCGCGCAATCTGGCGAAGAGCGTTACCGTAGAGTGAGAACAGGAGACACAGACCGGTCATGGAACTGCAGTTGGAACAGGGAAGCGAGATCAAGAGCTGGAAGGAGGTACAACTCCTTTACAGTTCCGCGCTCAAACAGATCTCCACGAAGATCGAGATCCTGAATGACGAATTCCAGCACGTGCATCTCTACAATCCGATCGAGCACGTGACGCAGCGCATCAAGACATCGGAGAGCATCGTCAAGAAGCTGAAGAGCCACGGCTATGAGCCCACGATCGGGAACATGGTCAAATATGTCAACGACATCGCCGGCATCCGCGTGATCTGTTCCTTTACCTCGGACATCTACCGGATCGCGGAGATGATCAGCAAGCAGAGCGACATCAAGGTGGTCGCGGTCAAGGACTATATCCTGCATCCCAAATCCAGCGGCTACCGCAGCTATCACATGATCGTGACGATCCCGGTCTATCTTTCCGACCGGATCATCGAGACCAAGGTGGAGATGCAGATCAGGACCGTCGCCATGGATTTCTGGGCGAGTCTTGAGCACAAGATCCAGTACAAATTCGAAGGTGACGCGCCGGCGCATATCAACACGGAGCTGATGGAGTGCGCACGCATGGTCTCGGAGCTCGACGCCAAGATGCTGCAGCTCAACGAGGAGATCGAAGGGATCCGCGCGGAAGGGGAGACGAAATAATCCCTATGAAAGAGGAGTGCCCGGATACCTTGCGGTACCCGGGCGATTATGAAAAACTGTCGTTATAGAGGAAGAATGTTTTTTTCTCTCCTGTTCGTCTGTAACCAATATAAGCGACAGATATGAACAAAATATGAACAAACGGAAAACAGTATGTAAAAGTGCACAAAAAAGATGACCGATGGGCAGGGTTTTATGGTAATTTTATACAAAACACAGAAGGGGGTTCATCATGTACG
>JAILOV010000055.1 GCA_024690605.1 Lachnospiraceae bacterium
CGCCGCCGCACCCGCTGCCGGTGCCGCCGCACCGCCGGTAGCCACCGTGGCGGCGACCGCGGCGATCATCTTCGCGGCTTTCTCGGCCTTCTTCTTTATATCCATGGCCTTCTCATGGGCCTTGGCCATCGTCTGCTGCTCCTGCTGCGCGACCTCGGGACTGATGATCGAGGTCACGAGGGAGGCCGTGACCCAGAGGGCGAAGCCGCAGCCGATCATGAAGATCAGCTTCACGATATAGTCATAGACCTTGCCCTGTAGCTGCGTGGGGTCAAGGAACGAGAGCTTGTTGCCGAACAGGGCGCCCATGAGCACCAGATAGAGGTTCATGCCGATGACGATGCCATAGGCGGAGAACAGCTTGCCGAAAAACAATTCCTGCCATTTATCGAACCGCTTCCCGTCATCCAATGGCATGGTGGCGATAAAGAACGGCTCCACAAAAAGCAGCACCAGCACGCCGAAGATCCGCTCAATGGCATAGAGATCCGCGATCAGCAGGATCAGCACGAACAGGATCGCGAGCAGGATCCCCAGCAGGAAATCGATCTTCTTGACGTTAAAAGTGTCAAGAACGATGTCCGTCTTCAGGTAATAGTCTACCTTGCCGTCCTCGGGGGGATTGTAGAAAGCCTCCCGGTAGGTGTCATCGATGGCGCCCTTCATGCCCGTCGAGGAATTGTAGGCCTCGGCAGCCGGGAATTTCTTCGTGTCCACGGCGTCCAGCGTGGAGATGCAGAAGATCGTCCGTGCCAGGGAAAAAGGCTCTTCCGTGTCCCCCGTAAAGGCGCCGTTTAAGGAATGCAGGATGGCATCCGCCATGAGGATCAGAAAGATCGCCATCACGGGAGCCATCACAAAGCGCAGCATGGCCCGGCCGGTCTCACGCACAACATGGGCCACCGTCCGATCCTGCCGCACCTCCAGATTGCCCGCCGCGCGGATCGTCGCAAAGATCGCGCACAGGAAGGTGAACACAAAGCCGGCAAACAGGATCCGCAGCATCACATTGATCACCAGCGAATGCCGAAGCAGGATCAGCATAAGGGATCCCTCGGCCCCGGTCTCCGTGTTGGTCACGGGCGTAAGGCCGATGTAGATATTGAACATCTTCTGCATGACGTCCAGGATCAGCAGCACCCCCTGCTCCACCATGAGAAGCCGGAGCGCAAGGAACTCCCAGATGAGGTCCACGGCAAAATCGATCGCGATCCCCAGAACACTGTCAAGAACAGGCGTCAGCACCGTGTTGAACAGATAGGTCAGAATGGTGTTGAGCATGTCGTTGATAAAGTCAAACGCGGGGTCCAGGATCTTGTTGTAGACAAAATCCAGGGCGTCCGATAAAAATCCCATCTGGACGATGATCATTTAAAAGCTCCTCCATCGTCGGAATCACCGTCTTTGCTTCCCGTATCCGTCGGGATCGTGGAACCGAGCATGTCGTCCACATTAGGCTGTGCCAGCGGATCGGTTCCGGCCAGCGGGTCAGCCGCCGCGGTCGTGCCGCCTGCCGTTGTCGTGCCGCCTCCTGCCTGCGTAGCAGGGGTGACGCCGAGATCCGAAGCCTTCTTGGCCTGCGTGCCGGACTGCGAGCTGAACGAGCCGTCGCCACCCGTAGTGGAAGCGGAACCGTAGCTCTGGGACAGTCCCTTGACGGTCGGCTGATCGATCTCGGGCTTACCGGACGGCGCAGCGGCGGGTTTCGTTCCGTAACTCTCGGACAGTCCCTTGACGGTCGCCTGATCGATCGCCACCTTGCCGCCGACGATCTCGTCCACGGACTTGCCGTTGGAGAATTTCATTGTCTTCTGCGGCGTCGAGAGCATCGTGCTCATCGCATAGGCTCTGCCCGCGCCGCCAAGACCCGGCACGGAACCGGCTCCGTGCTTGGGCGCCTTCGACGGCGAGAAGCCGTGATCGCCCTTCCCCATCGTCTTGCCGGTCGTTCCCTTGCCGCTGAAGCCCTGCTTGACCTTGCCCCACGCCGCGCCGCGGATCGCCTGATGCATCTGACTCGGATTCATGATGTAGTCATACATGAAGCCGCTCATGACGGCACTCTGCTGCATCTCCGCGTTCGCTGCTGTCTGGGACAGGATCGAGGTGACGAGCGGTCCGAGGTTCAGCACCGCGAAGGCGCCGCCCAGCATGAAGATCAGCTTGATGAGACCGTCCTCCAGTGCCGCAAAGGGACCGGACGGATCCACCAGCGAGATCTTCCCGCCGAACAGGGATCCGGCGACGATCAGATACAGATTCATCGCCACCACCATGCCGTAGCCGCTGAAGAGCTTGCCGATGAAGAGCTCCTGCCACTTCTCGTAGTGCTCACCCTCATCAAAGGGCATCGGCGCCACAAAGAGCGGTTCCATGATGAGCAGCAGGAGCACATCGAAGATCCTGCACAGGAAGATGAGGAGCGAGGAGATCAGTAACACGATGAAGGCCAGACACAGCAGGTACCCCTGCAGGTAATTGATCTTCACGATGTCAAAGGTTTTGTCGACCGAGGGGAAATCATACATGAGATCCCCATTTTTTTCGTCGCCCTTGGCGTAGAATTGCCCCCGGTAGTGATCCGTAAAGGAGGCCTTGGAGCCCGTCGAGGTGTTGTAGTCCTTCGGCGGAAAGCCTGCATGTTCCGGGTTTGTCGAGTTTTTCTTCACCTCCACCGCATCAAAGGTGGTGATGACGAAGATCGTGCGCGCGATGGAAAACTCCCCGCCGTCTTCGGCAAAGGCATTGTTCAGCGAGGTCAGGATCGCCGTTGAGAGCACGAGCATGAACAGGCCGAAGATCGGCCCGAAGATGAGCCGGAGCATGGCGTGTGCCGTCATGCGGATCACCCGCGAGACGGGATGCCCCTCCCTGCCGTCAAAATCAAAGATCGAGCGGATCACGGCGATCAGCGCGAACAGGAAACAGAGCGCGAAGCCGATCGCCATCATGGTAAAGATGGATTTTCGGACGAATGGCGTCTTGAAGAGGACCACCAGAATGGAACCCGTGGTCTCGGTCTTTACATTGTTCACCATCATCGTCATCGTCACCGGACTGATGCCGGCGAAGATCTGGAACAGTTTGACGATGGCGTCCACGATCTTTAAGAACAGATAGAAGATTCCCAGCAGGACCGCACAGATCGAGTAAAGAAAGGAGTGCAGCACCTCCGCGAGGAAGGTCTCGAACACAAAGTTGAGCACCGGCTGCAGAACCTCATTGAAGATCCAGGAAAAGGCCGTGCTGAGCAGTCCCGAAAGCCAGTCGAAGACAGGATTCAGGATCTTTTTGAAAACCCAGTTCAGGGCGTCCGATAACCAGCCCAGCTGTACACCGATCATTTCTTCTTGTCCCCCGAGGCCTGACTGAGGCCCTTCTGCACCGTGTCGGAGATACCGCCGGTGATCTTGTTCATCGCAAAGGTCATGAGCATCATGGATTTCTGCAGCGTGGATGCCGCTTCCGGATCGACCGCCGACACCATCAGATCCTGACTCTTCCACACGGCATAGGCGCCGCCCACGATGAAGATGACCAGACAGATCAGCTCCGTGAGCACATTGCCCGTACCGAAATTGATCCCCTCCCCGTTGCTGGTGGGAACGGCAACAAAGGCGACCAGGGAAAGATAGAACCGCATGGAGATGATGGGGCCGAAGGTCGAGACCGAGAAGGCGACAAACATCTCGCGCCAGCGCTTGAACTTCTGCCCGTCATCCAGCGGGATCATGGCGACAAAATAAGGAGAGACGACATAGAGCGTCAGCAGCGCGAAGATCCGGATGATGCACTGCAGGATCAGAACAAGGAGCACCAGGAGCATCATCACCACAAAGATCAGCGCCAGCGGGTAGTTGACGATGGTGATATCCACATCCTCCACCACCTGGTCAAAATTCTGGAAATTCTGTCCGGAGGCATAGTACTCTCTTGCTTCGTCCGAACGGAACGCCGGTCCGCAGCACACATAGAAGATGACATCGCAGATCCGCGTCTCCGAATTGGCCGATGAGAGCCTGGCCAGCGCAGCGGCCTTTTCCATGCCCGCGGTCGATGAGGTCCTGCTGTTGCCCCCGCTCTTGGAGGCCTCATTGATGGCGGCATAACCGCCTGTGTCCGCGAGCGTCTTGCCGTACATGTTCTGCGGGATATAGGTCACGATCGCCGACGTGCAGGCGCCGATCACCTTGACGGAAAACAGCACGGTGATCGGGATCAGCACAAAATACAGGCAGGCTTTGGTCGTCGCTTTGAGCACGTGCGAGACCGGCTTCTTGTTCTCCCCGAGGGAATCCCCCACCGATTTGATCACGGCGAAGAGCGTGAACAAAAAGCACAGGACAAAGGCCGCCAGCGTGATGCGCAGCACCACCCGGGTCAGCACATCATAGCGCATCAGCACGTCCAGCAGGGAATTCTGCTCCATGACGGAATTGTCGAAGCCCGTGGTCGCCTCCCATTTCTTGGTCGCCTCATTGAACACATAGACGCCGCGGGTACACGCAAAGATATCAAAGATCTGCTCCACGATGTAGACGACCTTGAGCAGAATGACGAAGCAGCGCATCAGCAGACGATAGACGAACGCGGAACAGATCCCGAACAGAAACTGCATGCTGATATAGAGAAAGGTCTTCAACACGGGCGCAAGCACGCTGTTGATGATCTCGTTGAGCATCTCCTCCAGCCATGATATGAAGCTTAGTGCCACATAGGTCATTGCACCGATTCCTCCAGAAAATGTAACCGCATCCGGTCTCTGCTGTTATACACGATAGCGCTCCGTAAAATCACACACCCCTCATTCTTCCGCGGGGTCAGCTCGCATCCGCCATATCCCCGTCATTCCCGTCGCTTTCCAGCTCATACATGTCATTTCCGAACGGCATGATCTCGGCAGCGGCAGGTTCCTCCTCAGGGGTTCCCAGCAGGCTGTCCATATCCGCCTCCGCCTGCGCCAGCTCCTCGGGATCCATCTCCGTCACGGCGGCCATTTCGGCGCTCGCCATCGCGAGATCGCGGATCATTTCCTCGTCCTCGAGCATCTCCCGCTGCATGCGCTCCTGCATTTCTTTGTCGGTAAGCGGTGCCGGCACTTCCGGCAGATTCACGGGCGCTGTTCCGATCTCCGCTTCCGCGTCCTCTCCGGCACCGGCAAGCAGAGCAGCCATGTCGGCCGCATCCGGCATAGTCGCCGCAAGTTCCGCGTCAAGCTCCTGATCGCCAAAGCCAAGATCCATGTTCATCATCGAAGCCTCCGCAGCCGGCAGACCCGTATCGAGTCCGGCATTCAGATCCATCGCGATCCCGTCCGTTCCGGGCATCATCTCATTCATTGCGAGATCATCCGCTCCGGGCATCATCTCATTCATTGCGAGATCATCCGCTCCGGGCATCATTTCATTCATCATCATTTCCCCCATATCAGCTGCCGCCGGAGTCGGCGCCGCAACCGCCCTATCGGCCGCTGCAGGAATCTGCGCCGTCACGCTGCTCTCCGCGGGCACATCAGCCTCATCCTCATAGGCCTCACCGTTCTCCGCGGGCGCCTCTTCCTCCTCGTCCTCATAGGCCTCTTCGCTCTCCCCGGACTCCTCGTATTCCTCGTCCTCATAGGCCCCGTCTTCGTATTCCTCGGCGTCTTCCGCGGCTTCCCCATCCGCATCCTCTTTGCCCTCCTGATCGAGGATCAGATAGTTGCGCTCGTCGAGATCATAGTAGATCTCATCGCCGAAGAACACGTTGCTGCGCACATCCGTCAGGTCCATCTGCCCGAATTCATAAAGCGGGCATTTGTAGCTGGGCGTGAACTTCGTCATCAGCGGGAAGTTGTTAAAGGTGACCACGATGGAATTACCCGTGGACTTGGCGTTGTTTAAGCGCGTCAGCTCCGAAGGATAGATCAGCGGCCTCGTCTGCACCTGGCTGGAGATGTTCACATTGCCGGTCTTGTCCTTGAGCCCCGAGGAGACGCTCTGTGTGCGGACCGTCATGTTACCGCACATCTTGGAGAACTCCTCACAGGTCGGGATGTCATTGGAACCGATGAAGAGCTTGATACCGCAGTTACCCTTGACGATGTTGGCGATGGTCTCGCCATAAACGTTCTTCAACTGTTCAAAGGACTGGACGATCATCTCGAACCAGATCTTACGGGAACGGCCGACGGTGATCATCTTGTCGAACTTGTCGATCTTGGGCATGTTACCGAACTCGTCAAGCAGGAAGAAGACGTTACGCGGAAGCGACAGGTCCTCTCTCGTGCTCGCGACCTTGATCAGCGCCTTGTAGATACACAGGATGAAGACCGCCGCCAGACCGTGACGGGTGTCCTTTTCATCCGGGATCTTTAAGAACAGCGCCGTGGGCTCGAAACCGAACTGCTCCGGCTGGATGTCCGTGGCACTGGTCAGGGCGCACAGACCTTCGTCATTGAACATCGCGAGCTTATCCAGCGCGATACTCATGTAGGAAGCCAGCGTCTGATCCGCCGCCGACAGAACCTGCCGCGAGAGGCCCGCCGCCTTGGACAGCTTGCTGCGGCCCTCAAAGTAGTCCTTGAGCGCCGCGTACTCGTCCTCGGAATTGCCGATGGCCTTGTTGATGTTGTAGAAACAGAACTTGTCCTTGGTCATTTCCAGGGACGGATTCTCGGAATCCTCGAGCATGCCCAGGCACACCGCCATGATGATGGAGCGGGCGCCCTTTTCCCAGACGGGATCCTTTTCATTCTCAATCGGGCAGATGACCGAGATCAGGTCGTTCAGGTCTTCATAGCACTCATCGTAGACCTTCTGCCGCTCCACGCGGATCTTGTTGATGAGGTCGACGCGCACCGCCCAGGCGCAGCCGTCCCACTCGTACCAGACGTCCCCGAATTCCTCCTGCTTGTGCATGAGCTTTAACTCCTCGGAGGCCACCACGTCGGCGATATCGTCCGTGCGCTCATAGATGTCATCGCCCATGGTCACGTAGTGCTGATAGTTGTCGTAGATGCTGCCCAGCGGATTCCAGCGGAACGAACTGTAGGGATCGCGCAGGTCGAGGACCATGCACTTGTAGCCGTGATCGGCAAGCAGTTTGGAATGCATCTGGAACAGTTCGCCCTTGGGGTCCGTGCAGATCATGGAACTGCCGGCACAGCTGTGACCGAGGATCTGGACCACCGGGTTCACAAAGGTGGTTGTTTTACCGGAACCGGTCGCACCGATGATGATGCCGTGTGCCGGGGACATGATGTTGATGTCCATGTCTTTTTTCTTGCTGTTGTAGACGGCGTAGAGCGGGATGCCGTCCTTTTTCAGCCCGCCGAGCTTGGAGAATTCCGTCTTGGGGAAGAGCTCGTTGCGCTCCTTTTCCTCCATCCAGCGGGAGTTTTCCAGTGCGCCCTCGACGCGCTCCGCCTTGGAGTTGAGCATCCGCTTCGCGCTGTTCCCCGCCGGGTTGGAGAGGAACATGACGTAGACCACGCCGATGATCAGTGCCTCAACAAAGCCGTAGATGAACGACGTTTTGGAGATAAAAACCGTGAAATCCGGCCGGTACCCCTCACCCGCGGCCATAAAGCCGAGGCCCGCCATCAGCGCGTTGGTGAGACCGCCGAGGATGAACATCCCCAGCAGACCGCCCAGGCCGATGAACAGCCATTTTCTCCAGTTTTCCTGCAACTTCTCTTTCAGATCGTCCATTCGCTACCGCCTTTCAGAAAACCTGCTTCTTCGGTGTTTCCAGCACCGGCGGCGCTTCCTGCGTGCCGGTCTTCTCCTCTCTCACTTCCGTTTTTCTCTCCGCCTCGGACACGCTCCTGCTTCTCTGCCTGACCGTGACCTGCTTCTTCTTCGGATGCTCCAGTTCCTCGATCTCCTCCAGCTCGTTCAAAGGACGCTTGACGCCCTTCTTTTCTTCCTTCTTCTCCTCGAGCTTCGGATCGTCCGTCTGCTCCACGGGTTTGGCCGTACTCTTTTTCTTCTCGTTCTCCCGCAGGATCCTGTATTCCTCCTGCACGTGGCGATCATAGTCCTGCAGGGACGGGCCGATCATCTTTTCAAGATCCAGCGCTGCCAGATAGCGCCGCTCGTCGGCCGTCTGCTTAAACCTGACCTGTTCTCCGTCCCGTACCTGTGACCGCGCATAATCACGCGCCAGCTCCTGCACCCGGTGCATCCCGGACGCGATCTTCACGATCTGCTCGTCTCTCGCGCGACCCTTCGGTGAATCTTTCGGATCATACATGACCCGCATATCATTATAAAGCTCTCGCGTTGCTTCGACAAGTTCTGTATATTTCTCGGGATCCTTGCTGAAGATGCCGCCTTTTTTCGCGGACAACTCGTCCAGCACACGCTCCATCTCCACCATCCGGGCGGGCTCGAACAGACTGGCCTCCATGTCATTCTCTACGGCATAGGTCACTGCCTGCTTTTGATATTTTGCATAGGGCGTCATCCGGTATTCCCGGTCCAGAGCCGTCTGATCCACCGGGATATCGGTACCGAAACCGGCAAGCTTCATCGCGCGGTTGGCGGCAAATGTGTGCCTCTCCTCCGCATCCGCATAGAAGGGCGGCAGGGCGTCCGGCATCCGGCGGGCGTGCTCGATGCTGTAGAGCTGCTCGCTGCGCAGCCGCAGATAACTTTCCGGGATCTCCCCCTCACGATACGCCTTCTTCAGTTCTTCCCTTCTCGCGCCGACATTTTCGCTGATCTGTTTGTCGATCGCCGCTTTTTTGACGGTGTTGCCGGCCTTGTCCTCTCCAAGACGAATCTTTCTCTCAAGTGCCGCCGACTGCTCAAGCAGGGACTTCAACCCCTTATCCACGGCGGCATCCCGCTCGTGCGCTTTCTTTTCCATCGCGCCGGCGGTCTTTTCGATCTTTTTGTCCGCTTGCTTGTAAAACTCGATGAGATCCTCCATCCGGTCTTTTCTCTGGCCGCTTAAGGTTGCAGCTTCCGGCGTCTCCATGATGTGCAGCACATGCTGCTCGAGTGCCTGATAGCCCGGATCGTGCCTGTCCTGCTGCCTGAGAAGCAGCATCTTGATGTGTGCCTCCTGCGCCCCCAGGAGCATTTCCGCGGCGGCCCGCTCCGGATGGTAGACCTTCGCGTTGATGGCCGCGTGTGAAAACTCCTGCATGGTGGTAGTGGTCCGCTCCCGGATCTCATCATAGTCAAAATGCCTGTTTTTATCGAGGATATAGGCGTCGATGGAGAAGGGGGGCTTGTTTCCTCCCAGCTCCGTATAGCCGGTCATTCCGATCCGGGTGTAATCGATGTCCTGTCTGTCGGCCACGGCGATCGTCTGATACAGGAGCGAGCGGTCAAGAAACTGCTGTCTGCTTCTCGTTTGCGTCAGAGCATAGAAATCTGCCTCTTCCTGAAGCTGATCACCTCGTTTGGCGGTAAATTCCATCAGCGCCTGCGTGCGCAGCAACTGTTCGGCGCGGGTCTTCGGATCCGGATCGATCAGGGCCAGTCCGTCCAGCGCGCGGCTGTTCGTCCAGAGCACGGCTCTGTGTTCGAGTGACTTCTTTTCATAGTCTTCGGAGTAGGCGCACATGGCCGCCAGATTCTTGCCGATGGAACCGGTGGTCGCCTGAGAGGCCGGGCGGAATTCCTCCATCTTGCGCACGGTGTCCTCAGCGACATAGCGGTCGGGTTCCCGCAGGAAATCGTCGATCGCGATCCCATTGTTGTGGCAGAAAACATAGCAGCTGTAGAGTCCGTTGACCTGCGACTGCGCAAAGGAATCCTCCTCCCGCATGAATTCCATCGGAATACCGACCGTCCGGTTGACATCCATGTTACCGACCACATGGTATCCCTTGGCAAAATGCGCTTTGGCGTCCTCCATGAGCGCATGCATCTTCCGGTAAGTCTCATCCGCTTCCTGCTGGGCCTTCATGATCGCCTGCGGATCACCGCTCTTTACAGCCTCGGCAAGCGCGTCGTGCGCAAGGAGGACCTTTTTGAAACCGTATACTTTGTCGCCCTCCTCCGGCGCAAGCTTCTCGTCCGGTTTCGCGGCGATCATCTCTTCGATCCCGTGCAGGATCCTGCGGGAGGCCTCCATGTAATCATCGCCGCGGGAGACGGTCTCGGCCAGAAAATCCCGGACACGGGTCTCCTGGAACACGGAAAGCGCCGGCTCCCTCAGGTTCTGCGGTGTCGTCTCCCTTTCGCCCTTGATAGCCGGCAGGACGCGGCCCCGCGGTCGTCCTTCATCCGCGGCAGCCGTGACAGCCTGTCCTTCCACAAAAGACAGATGCTGTTCCGCAGCACTCCGATTGTACAGATAGTCGCGGTAGACCTTCGTCGGTTCCGTCAGCATCGCGTCCGCGCGCTTCATGGATGCCAGGAGCGCTTCCCTCTGCGGGTGATCCTTCGGGATCGCGGCGATGACATCTTCCAGCTGGCTGTGATAGGGATTGGCCGTCCGTTCCCCGTCCGTGAGCAGACTCACGTGACGGAGATCCTTTATCCGCTCACTCACCCGGATCGCGTGATCCGGCGGAAGCAGCTCCGGATGAGCTCCCACGGCTTCCGCGATACGGATGACACGATCATCATTCTGGCAAACGGAGCTCAGCTGCGGATCCAGCCAATCCCCCCGATGCTGCATCAGCTCGTCCTGTTCCATCCAGCCGTTCTTCTCGCGGAAACTGCTGTACGCCTCGCCTGCCTTCGCGATAAAGTCCTGATACTCCTCGGGTTCAAGCGCGACCTTGAGCAGATCGTCGATCTGTCCGTAGCTCAGCCCGGCGAAGATTGCCTTCCCCAGCTGCTGTCTCCGATAGTCCTCGATCTGCTCGTGGCGGAATTTCCACATCGCCTGATCGGGCCGTTTGACCTCATCGGGCTGCAGCTCCTGCACCCGCCTGCGTTCCGCGATGACCTCGCTCACGCTTTTTGACGGCGTCTCGATCTCCGCATCCCACCCCTGCAACTGCCGGGCCAGCGCGAGCACATCGGGTTCCTTCGGGATGTAGGCGCGTTGCGTCATGATGACGCCGCGGGAAAAGCCGGCATTATCATCATATTCCTGACTGATGGGGATATCCCTGTCCCCGAAGCGTCTGACCGTCATGCCCAGCTGATGCCGCTCGTCGGTCTCCATCAGCGCCCCTTCGCCGAATTCCCCCTCCGGAAACGACACGCTGCCGTCCTCCTGCAGCTGGACCTGCTCACTGGGGACGCCCGCAAAGGTCTTTCCGTCGGGCAGGAGTTTTAAGTCCGCCAGCCATTCCAGTTTGATGCCGAGCGCGTTGGGACCTGCGATCGGCGTGGCGATCAGTTCGCTGATCTTCGCGGAAAGCGTCTCATCTGGATCCGTCCGGGCGACATAGTCCTTCGTTGCCCGGGAATCCTTGTAATAGACCTGATCGCCGTCGATCCCGACGATCGTGATATAGTGGCCGTTGGCGAGAAGCGCGACCGGCGAATGGTCCGCCGTGATCGCTCTGGTGATCACATCCCGCATGACAGCGCTGGCATTCTCGACATACTGCACCTCATCGATGCCTTTCGCGGCCACTTTCGGTCCGTACTGCTGGATCTCGATGCCGCGCACCATGGTGTTGGGCAGCAGCTGCGCCACGAGATCGCCGGACTCGAGGATGTCGTTGACCACATCGCTGTTCAGTGTCTTTTGTGTTCCCGGATCCATGGCTTTTGCGGCCGTCTCATCGTAGCGCGGGCGGAAGCCACGGATCTCCTCCTGCGTGAGATTAACGCCGCGTGCGGCGAGCAGCATCTGGAAGGCGCAGGACCAGCATCCGTTACGGGAGCTCTGAAATGCCGGCTGGCTGACAACCACACCGTGACTTCCGCGGACGCCGAACGTCTGGGCATGCCATCGGAAAGGCAACTCCGCTTCCACCCTGCGCATGGCTTCTTCGTGCAGGGAATCGATCTTTTCGTTGATCTTCGTCTGGGACTGCAGAAAGGCGAGTGCCTCGGGATCCGACGTAAGCTCTGCGGCGTGATCCGCCATGTATTTCTTCAGCAGTTCAACATCTCCGGTGCTCCTCACCCATGCGGGGAGACCTGCTTTTCCGCCTGCCATGTTTCCTCCTGTTCCGGACCGTCACGCGATCCTTTCTAACGCATCCAGCCTCTTTGCCGATCAATGGGTTCCCGGCACAACAGGCGCCGGGGCATCGTCCGACACGGTCCCGTCGGACACCGCCGCACCTTTCCCCTTCTGTGTGTGCACGCTCTTGCTCCGGTCCCGTGTCACAGGGTCCTTTTTCTGTTTGGGGTGCTCCTGTTCCTCGATCTCCACCAGTTCACCCAGCGGCCGGTTGACCCGGTCCTCTTTTGCCGTTTCCTTTCTGCGGCTCTCTTTCTGCACTTCCTCCTCATAGTCCGAGAGCGCGAACTTTGCCATTCTCTCCAGATCCAGTGCCGCCAGATAGCGCCTGGCGCCCGCTTTCTGCTTGAAGTCGACCTTGGTCCCGCCCTTGCCCCGGGCCTGGGCATAGTCATGCGCAAGCTGCTGCACATCGCGCATCTTCTTCGCGATCTGCGCCGTCAGCGCATCCCGCTCCGCCCCCTTGGGCGACCGCTCGGGATCGTACATGGTCTGCATGTCCCGGTGGAGGTCCTTCGCGGCGGCAAGCAGCTTCGTGTATTCTTCGGAATCGCGGTTGAAGATGCCGCCGCGCTTTTTCGCGGACAGCTCATCCATCACGCGATCCATCTCCAGCATCCGCGGGGGAGCGAACAGACCGGCCTCCTTGTCATTCGTCACGGCAAATGTCGACGCCTGTCGATGATACGGCTCTACACGGTATGCGCGATTATCCCGCGTGTCTTCCGCGAACGGATGCGTGCTCGTAATCCCCGCCCGGTCCATCACGCGGCTGGATGTCAGGATGTCCCGTTCCCTGTCATTTGCAAAGAAGGGGGGGAGTTCTTCCGGTATCCGGTCGGTCTTACTGATGGTATACAGCTGCTTTTCGCGCTCCCGCAGATAGCTCTCCGGGATCGTCCCTTCGGTGTAACCGTCCTTCAGCTGGGACATTCTTTCCTCGATCAGAAGGTTGATACTGATACCGACCCTTGTCAGTTCATCGTTATTCTCCTGGGTATTCTCGCCCAGACGGATCTTCCGCTCCAGGTCTCCTCTGCGCTCGAGATGTTCCCTCAGCTGCTTATTGAACGCGGCGTCCGCTGCGTACGCGTCCTTTTCCAGGGCGGCAGCCTCCCTGTCCATGGCCTTTTCCGCCTGCCGGTAAAAGGCGGTCAGTTCCTCCATGCGCTCCCTGTCCTCATCGATCAGCAAACGCGCGTCAAGGGTTTCCGAGATATGCTGCACGCGCTGGCTGAGCGCCTCATAGCCCGGCTGTCCCTTCTCATGTCTCCGGGAAAGCAGCAGTCGGATGTGGGCTTCCTGCGCACCCACGAGCATTTCCGATACCGCGAGGTCGGGTTGCCTGAGACCGGCGTTGACGGCCGCCTCCGCATAGTCCCGGATCGTGGTGTCCGTACGCCTCAAGATCTCGTCATAGTCAAAATGCCGGTTCGGATCACGGATGTAATCATCGATGGAGAACGGCTTCCGGGCACTGCCCATCTCCGTGTAGCCGCCCGCACCGATCCGCGTGTAATCGATATCCGCGGGAACCGCCACGGCAATGGTCTGATAAAGGACCATCCGCTCGTCCAGTCTGTCGGGATCGCCGAGATTCAGTTTGTAGAAAGAAGCCTCGTCCTTGATCTGTTCCCAGCGCTGCCCGAGAAAACTCTCGCGGACCTGCGCCTGAAAGCTCGCTTCGGACCGGCTTTCCTCGTGAGGATCACTGAAGCCGATCCCTTCCGCCGTACGGGTAACGGAATGAAAGAGTCTGGCATGTGCCCCCTCGGCCTCTTTGGACCAGGCATAGTCGGCATCCGCGGCATAGGCGTTCATGGCGGCCAGATTTTTGCCGATCGACCCCTTCGTCGCCCTTTTGGCCGGGCGCATGCGCTCCTGCTCCTCCACAACGGTCTGTCCCAGATATTTATCCGGATCCGAGAGAAACGCATCGATCCCGATCCCGTTGTTGTGACAGTACACAAAGGCGCTGTAAGCTCCGTTGATCTGCGCCTGTTTCGCCGGATCCAGCATGAATTCCATCGGCACGCCGTCGGTCCGGGTGACATCCATATTGCCAGGCACATGAAAGCCCGGGGCAAAATGCTCGCCGGCGGCGTCGAAGAGCGCACGCATCTCGCCGTAGGCAGCGGTCGCTTCCTGCTGTGCTTTCCGCACAGCCTCCGGATCGCCGCTCTGAACGGCCTCCGCGAGTGCCTGATGCGCGCCCAGCACCTTATGAAAGCCATAGACCTTCGTTTTCTGTTCCGGCGCCAGTTTCTCATCCGGCCCGACCAGATGCATATCATCGAAATAATGCATGATCCTGCCGATCGTCGCCAGGTATTCGGGGTCACGGTCGATCTTGCGCGCAAAAAGCGCCTGCAGATTCTGTGACTGATCCGCGGTGTACGTGGGGACTTTCAGGGAAGATCCGGGCGGTGTGCCCGGCGCGAGCAGATCGGAGAATTGCCGGTTTTCATCGCGCTGTCTGCTTCTTTCCGCCTCGGATTCCGAGATGACTAACGACAGATGCTGTTCCTCTTTGTGGCGATCCTCAAGAAATGTCTTAAAATCCCTCCGGGGCTCCTGCAGCATCCGATCCGCGAGATCGATGGAGGCGAGGAGCTCCGTCCGCTGCGGATGATCCGCGGGGATCTTTGCGCGAAGCGCATCCAGCTCCTGCTGATAAGGCTGAATGGCCAGTTCTTCCGGGGGGATCTCGGAGACATGCCGGAAATCCCGGATGTTCGCGACCGCCTGTTCCGCATAGCCCGCCGGCTGAAGCTCCGGGTGTGCTTCCATGACACCGATGACGCGAAGCAGGGGATCATCATTCAGACCGATCACCGTGCGAAGGCAGGGGTACAGCCACTCTGCCCGCATGCCGTCCTGTTCCTCGAGAGAAAGCGGATGCCCTGCCTCCTCATGCAGGGGCGCCAGGGCCTTTCCGGTCTCTTTGGTAAAATCGGTGTATTCCTCGGGCGTCAGCGCGGCTTTCAGCACGCCGTCGATCTGTTCGAGAGAGAGACCGCTGAACAGCGGTATTGCGATACTGTTTCGTTTGTGGTCGATCCTTTTGAGATCCACAAGTTTTTTCAACGCCAGATTAGGCTGCGTGACCTCATCCGGCCGAAGCGCCCGGATCTCGGCTCTTTCCTTAAGGAGCGCCTGAATTATCTGACTCAGAACGCCGTTCCCGCTGCCCGCTCCCTGTGTCGTGTCTGTTCCTGCCATCTCAGCTCCTTACGGAATCCCGGCGGGATCCGCTCACCATTTCCCAAAAACAGTTTCTCTGACCGGCAGTCTCTTTCCGCCGCCGTCAGAAATATACACGAAGCGGCGGACCCGATTCACACGCGGGCGTTCTTATCGCACATTGACGCTGCTGCGCACCTTGTAGACAAAGACACCCAGGCCCGCGAGGAGACCGAGAACGATAAGGATCGCGATGACCGCCGCGGCGTTGATCTTGTAGTTCACGACGAAGCTCTGCGTCGAGGAATTGCCCGCCTGGTCAAAGACCGTCATGGTGTAGCGTCCGGCCGAGGACACCGTGGTGATCACGTTGCCGTCGTTGACCAGATCATCCCCGCGCCAGACCATCACCCGGCTCACATCGGAGGACAGATAGTTGATCGTCGCGAGATTGGGCTTTGTCGTGACCGTAAAGCGCGGCGCGGTCTTGTCGACATTGACCACGAGCTTCTTCATTCCCGCCTCGGTGGACATGGCGACCGTATATTCGCCGTCCTGATCGAGGTTCAGTGTGTTTTCGCTGAGGAACACATTCTTTTCCGCAGGGACGCCGTTGACACTGACCTCGGTAATGGTCGTGCCGGCGGGTGCGTTCAGGATGCCCAGATCGCGCACCGGCTGGGCGGCATCGACGATGCGAAAACGAAGCACCGGCTTCTCCTCTCCGTAGGCCTGCGCGAACGCCGGGGAATCCTCGGAGGGATAGAGCGCATAGCTGCCGCTCTCGGTGATGTACTCGCCGGGAGTGAAGTTCTCTTCCGCTTTGCCGTTGCGGTACAGTTCATAGGTGATCCTGTCGCTCGTCTGCACCATGACCGGATCGTTGGTCACGGCACCGTCGACCGCACTGGTAAAGAAAGCGGTTCCCGTGCGCAGTGTGTTGCTGTAGTAGCCGCTCGCATCGTCCCAGGCGGTCTCGATCCCGTTGGAATACCGGGAGACGACGACCGGTTTGGCTTCCTCGGTGGTGTCCTGAATGATCTGCTCCTCAGCAGGCATGACCTCCTCAATGGGGGGCTCTACCGGAACGCCTTCGCTCTCCTGGATCTCCTGATCGATGATCGCCGAGAAATCCTGCGGCAGCTGTTCCTCTTCGGGAGCGCGGTTCTCTTCATTTGCCGAGAAGCCGGCGATGCCCTCTTCATACTGGATACGGAAACGGAACTTGGCGCGGGAAACGGTCTGCTTGGAAAAGGCCTGATCCAGCGTCTCATCGCCCACGATATAGAGCATGAGGACATAGTAGCCTTCGCGCTCGATGGCGCTGCGGTTGGCAAAATCCACGCGGTTGCCGTCTCTGGTCATGCTGACCGTGACGCCGTTGGGCACATCAAAGATGACCGGCCGGTCGGTGATGGAGCCGTTGCTGACATTGGTGTAGACGGAATAGCCGTCCGTGATGCGCTCCTCATAGACGCCGTAGTTTTCATGGAACAGTTCCGACATGCTGATATCGGCGACGGTCGGTCCGATCGGATAGGTATCCATGATCGTGTTCTGCGCTGCCAGTGAAGCTGCTGCCGCCGCTGCGGCCTGTGCTGCCGCGGTGTTGCCGGAGACATCGGTGACATTGTTGCCGGAAATGTCCCTGATGATCACGGTCTGCTGCTGCGGCTGATTGATCGCGTAATAGGCGTTTCCTCTGTTCGTTGCCGTGCCCCCGAAGGAACCGGTGCCGCCGTAGCCCGAGTTACTGGAACCGTTCAGATAGGAATTGGTGTTGGAGTTGGTGTTGGTGTTCGAATTGCTCCCGTTATACAGCTCCTGCAGGGCATCATACAGTGAAGACGCGCGCGCCGTTGCCGGAAGACCGGCGACTGCCGTCATGAGCACCCCTGCTATGATCAGCGTCTTCATCGTTGTTCTCTTCATACCGGTAACACCTTTCTTTGCATTTTATACAAACGCCACATCAGCAATGCCACGAGTCCCCCCGCCGTTCCCAGAAGTGTGATCAGGAAGCGGTCGGCGGAAAGCGCCTCCTCCGACCCCGGCACGTTCACATAGATGAGCCAGAGCACGGTGGAAGGCAGGTTGAAGCCCGCGTGCATGAATATCCCGTAAAATATGTTATCCTCGCGGATCGAGAGTTTTGCCAAGAGGTACCCCATGCAGAACGCGTAGGCAAACCACAGGATGCTCCCGTGCATCAGCGCAAAGACAAATGTCGTCACCAGGATCGCCGTGAGTTCACGCCATTTCTGCAGCAGCCGGTTCAGCATGTAGCCGCGGAAGATGATCTCCTCCACGAGCGGCGTGAACAGAACGCTCGCCGCCATGCTCAGGAACACGTCCCACTGCTGATAGGCGAGTCCCACGTGCGTCACATAGCCCTTCACCGGGCCGAACCTGGGCAGAAGTGTCAGGATCGCGGAAAGAAAAAGAGCCATACCGCTTCCGAAAAGGAACGCTCCGATGGTCTTCTTTAAGGAGAGTTCCGTGCGGTAGAGGGAAGCGTCCTCAAAAAACGTGCTGCCTCCCGCTTTGGACTTTTTGTACAGCCTGCGGAAGGTCAAGATTGTGCCCAGTACGGTGAAGAAATTGCCGTAGCGGGTCAGGAAGGCCGGCAGCCCCCTTCCGCCGCCGAGCACGACATAGCCGATCAGCACGCAGACCAGGCAACACAGGAGATAGGTGATCATCGGCCGGACCGCGTTCCCGAATTCATAGAACGCGCTGAAGGCGACCTGTTCGCGGGTCAGTCCCTCTTCCGACGTGTACTGCGTCGTCTCCACCGTCCCGGTGAGGAGTCCGGTATCTCCGCTCTCCCCGACGTCCGCCGGCATCTCCTCCGGCCCCGGCTGCACGCTGTCCCCCGTCTCCACGCGCAGGGGGTCAGTCGATGATCGTAAGGAATCCCGAGAATCCCGTGACATCAAGGATCTCCTTGAGCGTAGCGGAGACACCCTTTAACGCAAAGGAACCGTCCTTGGCCTTGAGCTTCTTGTGCGCGGACAGAAGAACGCGGAGACCTGCCGAAGAGATATATTTCGTCTCATTGAGGTCAACGACCACATCGGTCGCGCCGCCCTCGATCAGCGCCTCGATCTCCTTCTGCACTTCCGGTGCGTTGGTGCCGTCGATGCGCTCTCTCCCCTGATAAACTGTTTCCATTTTCATTCCTCCTTTTATATTTACAATGATGATACTTTTGTTTCCTGCGATGCGGTCTCTCCATCATACACGAAATCTTTATGGCAAACCGCACGGCCATCCTGTATAATAACAGAAAAAGTTCTGTTCCGAAAGGAGAACCGTCATGGCCGATAACGATAACGGAACCCCCCGCAGTCGTCAGATCAGTTTCAGGGAACTCGCCGGCGACATGGTTTCTTTTCAGCCTGCGCCTGCCCGGAGCCGCCGCGCGATCAAAGCGACGGATCCCTATTTCACGGTTCTCGACAACGGCCGTGAGGTCATCGTCAATAAAAAGCGCTGCGGGGAGATGGTGGAAGCTCTCCCCAAGGAGCTTCAGCAGATCGTCAACGAGCTCGATCAGCTGATGAAAGAGATGACCTATGATGCCGTCACTGATGACTTTGACTATCAGGCGCAGATGGACAACTACTATTTCCGCATGATCCGCGTCAGTCAGCTCTGTCAGCTCTTAAAATTCAAAATGCGGCGCTTTACCAAAAACCAGAAGGCGATCGAGAAATTTCTCGGCGACTACGGTAAGAAACGCGTCACCGAATTCCTTGAACGGATCGCCAATCTCTGTTCCGCCGTAGATGATCTCTCGCTCTCCTGCGAGCTCTTCATGGACGGCATGGAGAAGAACTACGACATCCTGCTGCCGGAACAGATCAGGGAACGCGAACTCTCCATGCAGCGCACGATGGCGATGCTCACTCCCTAGTTCCTGCTGCTCTTCTTTTTCGGATCCCACAGCAGATAGACCTCGGCCTTCTTTGTTCCGAAGGCCAGCGCCTGCTCGTGGGAATCCAGATAGATATCAATGTGCGAACCGCGGATCGCGCTGCCGGTGTCCTCGGCCGTGAACACATGACCGTCGATCACCAGCTCGCTCCCCATCGTCAGGATCGCGGGGTCGACCGCGATCGTCCGTCCCTGTTTCGCTCTTGTTCCGCTCTTTGTGATGCCGTCGTTCTTGCCGGTACAGATCTCACACGGACAGTAGGCCGTCAGCTTGTACTCGCCGATATCGATCATCCTGCGCCCGTCCGTCGGCACATCATAGGGAAAGAACTGATTCCAGGTGTCCTCGTCCCATTTCGTGGTCCTTGAGAGAGATGACATCCACGACGCTTCCTGCTTCACATCATTGCCGTAGACCTGGTAGAGCGCGTCGTAAACCACCTGTTCCTCGGTGGAGAGCTTCTGCTGCTCCGCCGCCACCGCCTCCGTCACAAGCTGCTCCAGGATCTCCCTGTCGCTCATGCCCTCGATCCGGCTCATGACCTCCTGTGCACGGATCCGTTGCAGTTCCTCATCCGGAAGTGCCAGCTGGTCCGAGGACGCGGTCTTCTTTGCCTTTGAATAATCCCCTTCGCTCAATTCCAGCGCGCCGGCCGGTGCGTTGGTCACCACGAACTTGTCTTCCTTTGCGGCACCGTAGCGCTTTTCATAGGCGGCATCCGTCGCCGTCATCTGCTGCGCAAATCCAAGGAGACGCTTGTCCGTCGTTGCTCCCGTTACCGTGCGTGCACCGCTCTCCAGGCTTCCGGCCAGCGCGGCAAAGCTGGAAAGCCTGCCGGCCGATGATCCGCCCTGCGTGTCACCCGCCAGACGTGAGAAGCTCGTGAGCCGGTCCTCGTCCCCTTCTTCGTCCTCCGGCAGCCGTTCGCTCTCGTCCGGTTCCTCGCCCTTCAGCCCACGATCGCTCAACAGGGACGCAAAGGTTGACAGCCGCGAAGAGGATGCCTCCGCGCGCACGCCGAAACAGAGGATCCCAAAAGCCAGCACGCACAGAAATGCCGCTGTTTTCGGTACCGGATCAGAAAGCAGCCTTGATCTCATAGAGCCCCGCACCATCGGCAGGCATGTAGCGAACCATGGTGTCCCCCACGCGGATCCATTTTCCCATCTCCAGGCCGTATTCGTTGTTGTCTTCCCAGCTGGAATAGATCGCCGACGCGAGCAGATCGCCCGAGCGGCTCACCATGTTGGTGAAGAACCGGAGTGCACCGTAATCATACTCCGGAACCGGATTGACCGAAGAACCCGTATTGTCCAGAAGCGCCAGACGGTCACCGCCCAGCGTTGTGCGGACCATGATCGTGTAGCCGTTGATATCCGTGTTCTTGTAGATCGCAAGACGCTCTTCCGTCGTCTGCTGGTTGTTGGTCTTCACGACCGAGCGCACCATCACATGATTGGAATAAACGGAGATGACCCGCGCGCCGGCAATGCCCTTATTGAATGCCTTCTGGATCACCGTCGCACCGGGAACAAAGCAGTCAAAGCCGCCGGCCTCGCCCGGCGTCATCCAGGAATTGCGCTGGCCGATCTTCGCACTCAGGATCTCCTTGGTCGCGAACCGGGCGCCGTTGATATCGACATAATATCCATCGGTGGAAAAGCAGTTGGTCAGCCGGTCTCCGTTGTCATTGACATAGTACCACGCATCGCTGCGACCCGGGATGTTCTGCCAGTTGCCCTTGACAAAGGTGCCGGACTTGGACGAAGTGGTGGTTTTGGTCGTCGTCACATTGACCTTGCCCTTGGTGACCAGGTCGCTGCGGATGTAGCCGCTGCCGCCGTTCCAGCTGACCGCGTACCATTTCTTCCCGTCGGTCCCGTTCGTCTCCCCGGTGATCTCCACCGTCTGTCCGCGTGTCTTCTTGGTCACGACCACACTGTCGGTTCCCGCCGACGAGCGAACATAGGCCGACGAAGCGGTGACCGTCCCCGTTTCCGCTCTGCTGGTCACAGGCGTCAAAAGAAATGCCGCCGCGAGTACGGCGCAAGCTGACAAGATACGTACCGGCTTTTTCACAGTTTTTCTCCCACAATAACTTATGTTACGGAATGGATTATACAACAGTTTTTTCTAGAATTATCTACGTTTTTTCGTTACCGTCATAACTGGTATCAAAAAACGTCACGAAACGTCCTCGTCCTTGTCCGGAGCGGTTTCCCCCTTGGTGATCAGCACCTTGAGAATGCGGTTCTGACGGATCCCGCGCGCTTTGAGGACGGTGCCGTCCTCGAGCGTCACGCTCTCGTTGTTGCGCGGCAGCCGCTCGAGCTTCTCGATCATCATGCCGCCGACGGAATCATAGTCTTCGGAAGCAAACGCCGTGCCGATCGCATCATTCAGGTCGCTCAATTTGACGCTTCCCTGCACCAGATACCTGCCGTTGCCCTGATCGCGGATCATTTCCTTTTCGTCCGCATCATATTCGTCACGGATCTCCCCCACGATCTCCTCCAGCAGATCCTCCAGCGTGATCATGCCGACGGTGGCGGTGTACTCATTCAGAACAAAGGCGACATTCTGCGCCTTTGCCCGCATCTCCGTGAGCAGATCGGCGGTCTTTTTGTATTCCCAGGTGTAGAAGGCCTCCCGGAGCAGATCCCGCACCTTGAACTCCGCGCGGTCCTTGATCAGGATGAAATCCTTGATGTTGATCAGACCGATGATATGGTCATTGTCCCCCTCATAGACCGGCAGTCTCGTGTACATGTCCTGCCGGAAACACTTGAGCACCTCGCCGTAATCGGCATCCACCGAGACACAGCTCATGTCGATCCGCGGGATCATGATGTCCTTGGCCACCGAATCCGAAAAGTCGAACACATTATTGATGATCCGCTTCTCGTCGGTTTCGATCACGCCGTCCTCGTGGCCCAGATCCACATAGGTCTTGAGTTCCGTCTCCGTCATCGCGTCCCTGGCGTTGGGATCGACGTGCAGAAGCTTCAGGATCAGGCCCGCGAGCCTGTTGGCGATCCAGATGACCGGCGTCAGGACCGTCATGAGCGCGAGGATCACCCGGGCATAGGCGAGCGCCAGCTTTTCCGCATGGACCTTGGCGATCGTCTTCGGCAGGATCTCCCCGAACATCAGGACCAGCAGGGTCAGAACGCCGGTGCCGACACCGATGAAGGTGCTGCCGAAATGCGCCGCGACGAACACGGTGACCAGCGCGGACGCGGCGAGGTTCACGATGTTGTTGCCCACGAGGATCGCGGAGATCATCTTGGGATACTGATCAAGAATGCGCAGCACCGCCTCCGCCCGGCGATGTCCGTCCTTGATGAGCGCCTCGATGCGCACGCGGTTCACCGTCATATAGGCCGTCTCCGCCGAAGAAAAGAAGGCGGAGAGAAGGAGAAGAAGCACGATGATCACCGGTTGCAGAACATTCATATCTCACACTCCCTATGGCAGCATTGCGGCATGACGATCACACGGTTGCAGGGCGTGCGGCCTTTTGCTAGAATAAGACCATGCGCGACGATATCTGGGTCTTCCATACCGTGATCCCCGAAGTGCTTTCCGATGACCGGACGGTGCAGAAGGGCGCACGCGCAAAAGCACTTCATGACGCCGCGTGGGGGCTTCTGGCCGATACACTCCACCGGGCGGACCCCCATCGCTTTCCCGATGCGGATGTCGCGACGCTTCCTGCGATCGAGCGACTCCCCCACGGCAAACCCGTTTTTGCCGACGGACAGGGGCCGCACTTTTCCCTCTCCCACTCCGGGCGCATCGCCGTCTGCGCGATCTCGGAGGCCGGACCTGTCGGCATCGATGTGCAGGAGATCGGGGGACACAAGGAGATCGACGGCATCGTCCGCCGGTTCTTTCATCCCGCGGAACAGGAATTCCTGAAGCGGGTCGGACCCGCTCACAAAGATCATGTCTTTTATGAACTGTTTTCCTGCAAGGAAGCCTTTATCAAGATGACCGGCAAGGGACTGACCGAGGATCTCACGGGTTTCTGTATCGAACGCGGAAAGGACGGCTGCTTCCGCTATGTCCGTATGGGACAGGCGATCGAACCGGCCGGATACCTCTCCTGTGCCGATGAAAAACAGCTGCCGGCACTTGCCGGCTGTGTGCTCGCCGTCTGTTCCGGGCAGTCCGGACGCGTCAACCTTCTCCGGGATCCCGTCGAACTGCCGAAGCACCCGTAAGTCTGGTGCGCCTCAGTCTTCTCTGTTAAAGAACTCTCTGATCTCCGTATAGCCTTCCGCGGTGAGCTGTTCCTTCTGAAACTTCTTATTTTTATTCATCCGGACCACCAGCACCTGGTCTCCGTTCCTCCGCAGCTCCTCGGCTTCCTCCATGACCTTGCCGATGCGGGAGGCACTCATGCCTTTTTCCACAAGGAATGCCGCCTTTTTGCCCTCCGTCGGGATCCGGAAGCCCCGCTCCTCCAGGAGCAGCAGGATCCGCTCAAAGCCGATGGAAAAGCCGCAGGCGGGGACATCCTGTCCCGTGAACTTGCCCACCATTTTGTCGTAGCGTCCGCCGCCGCCGGCGCTGGCGCCGAATTCCGGCATGGCGACCTCGAAGATCGTGCCGGTGTAATAGCTCATGCCGCGCACGAGCGTCGGATCGAAAACAAGCGCAAAGTCGGCTTCCTTTGTCTGCTCCACGCACTCCAAGATCTGTGTCAGATTGTCCGCGGCCTGCTCCTCCAGATGCGCACCCAGCGTTTCCTTAAGGAAGCGGATGCCCTCCGTTCCCTTCTTTCCTTCCATCTGCGCAAAGAGTGCCAGATAACGGTCCGCCGCCTCTCTGTCAAAGCCCGCGTCGATCAGTTCCTGACGCACGCCGTCCCTGCCGATCTTGTCCATCTTGTCCAGGATGATGAACACCTCGTCATAGTTTTCCTCGGCAAAACCGGCAAAGGCCGCCATGGCCTTTAAGAGCCTGCGGTCTCCGATCCGCACCTCAAATCCGGAGAATCCGAGATTGGCAAGCGCCTTGGTCGTGGCGAGGATCAGTTCGATCTCCGCGAGATTCGAGGCATCGCCCAGGATATCGATGTCACACTGCACGAACTGGCGGAAACGCCCCTTCTGCGGACGGTCGGCGCGCCACACGGGTCCCATCTGGAGCGCCTTGAACGGCGAGGGAAGCTGTGCCTGATGCGCCGAGAAGAACCGGACGAGCGGCACCGTCAGATCATAGCGCAGCCCCTCCTCCGTGAGATCGGCGGCCTGCCTCGCCTCTTCCAGCTTCAGCTTGTCGCCGCGCTTCAGGATCTTGAAGATCAGCTTTTCATTCTCGCCGCCCTGCTTGCTGTTTAAGTTCGCGAGCGATTCCACCGCAGGCGTCTCGATCTGTCGGAAGCCGTATGCCGCATAGGTTCTGCGGATCACATCCATAACATAGTTTCTGAGCTCCGCCTCCGCCGGGAGCACATCCTTCATTCCCGTGACCGGGTTCTTTACCAGATTCATGTCTTTTCCTTTCTAAGTGTTCGGGTTATGTCTGATCACTTCAAACCGCTCGTAGCGGATCCCTTTTTCGCCCTCGCGGATGCCGCCCTTTTCTCTGGCGATCCGCACCTGCTCCTCGATCGTGTCCACGCCGTCCAGGTTGGGGAGAAGCAGGCCCCTTCGTGAACCGCAGCTCACGATCACACCGTAGCGCTTCACATCGAGTTCATCAACGGAATCGATCGGTTCCGTTTCCCCCAGCACATCGACGCTGACCTCCAGATCGGCCAGCTCCGGCATCTGCACGGGGAAGAACCGCGGATCCCGCACGGCCGCACTCACTGCGTTCTGCACGATCTCATCGGCGACCGAATCCGTCGTGGGCCCGATGGTGCCGATGCATCCCCGCAGCTGCCCGTTCCGGTGCAGGGATACAAAAGCCCCCGCCCGTCTGTCCGTCAGCTCCGCCGGCAGATCCGCGGGATACTCCCCGCGGGTGAGCTCCCGTCCGGTCTTGATATAGGTTTCCAGAGAAAGCCTCGCCAGCCGCACCCACGCGTCCTCGGCCTCTCTTCTCTTCTCCATGCGCAGCGCCTTCTCTTTTTTGTGCGCTTCGAGGAATCTGCGATCCTCATCCGTGCCCGTCACCCGGTAGGTGCAGACACCATAGCCGACGCCGAAGGTGTCCTCGTGAGAGAGTCTCCGGCAGTCCAGCGCCCTGCCATCCAGCGCGCCCGCCATGATCACAAAGGAGCGGTGGCCGCACTCCGCCGCCTTGTCGAGAAAATGCTCGTCAAAATCAAAGAGCCTTCCGAAATCCGCCCGCCCCATCACTTCCATGATGCGGCGATCATAGTCCGGTCCCTCGGGAGCAAAGCCGTAGGGGCCCTCCGCACGGCATTTATGCGACAGATCGCCGCTCCCCACAAAGACCGCACGGCGATCCAGCGCCTCCACAGCTTTTGCGATACACTGTCCGAACCGATAGTGATCGACCAGCGGCAGTCCGGAGAGGGAGATCCTGACGATCGGCACGCCTGCGAGCGCGCTTTCCCGTTCCAGAAAATAGAGCGGGATCATGGTTCCGTGATCAAGGGCAGGTTCCCGCTCGCCGAGCGTTCCCGCGGGAACGTCGGCCGTCTCCGCCTCCGCCTCGATCTTCTTCACCAGTTCCTCATCGTAGCGGACGGAAAACCGCACCTGATCCGCCCGGAACTGACGCATCGTACCGGTCGTGCCTGTGCCCGGGGAGATATGAAAATAGTCACCGTAGAGAATGCTGTGCGGCGAAGCGATGAGGAGCACCTCCGGCTTCAGCGCCGCCATTTCCGCGGCCGCCTGCCGGTATGCATCGATGGTCGCCTGTATCTTTTTCTCTTCGCCCCGTCCGACCTCCGGCAGGATGATCGGCGGATGCGGCACCATGATTGCTCCGATGATCGGCATAATATCTCCTGTTTCAGGACATCCAGCGCATCGGGTTGCTGATCTCTCTGGCCCGTGCGAGGATGTCGTTTTCGTTGGCAACCAGATATTCGGACAGCTGCTTTGTCTCTTCGGCGGAAAAGCCGTCATTCTTATCGATCACTCCGCCGGGCACGACGCCCTCCGCCCGGTCCGTCCGTCCCTTCGCCCCTGCGCGCTCAAAGGAAACGCGGACAATGCGTTTGCCCGTTTTGTCATGCACAAAGGAACTGAAGGTCATTTTGCATTCTTCACTGTTCAACGCGTCCTCCGATAGACCGGAATGATGTCCAACGGCGCCTTCGCCGTGATCGTCCGGACGCCGTCGATCTGCTCTCCGGTGTGCAGATCCTCCCACTTCCCTGCGGGAAGATAGACCTCCCGTTCCGTGACACCCGGTGCCATGACCGGTGCAACGAGAACATCGCTGCCGAGCAGGAACTGGTCCGCGATCTCCCATGCCTTCTTATCCTCCGGGAACTCATAGAACAGCGCACGCAGGATCGGTGATCCGTTCTCATGCGCCTCGGCGAAGACCCGTTCCAGATAGTCCTTCATGGAAAGCCGCAGATCAAGATACTTCTTCATGATGCGGAAGTTTTCCTCGCCGTAGCTCCACAGCTCATTGGGCTGGCCCGTGTGCAGATAGCCGCCGCCCCAGTCGCGGTCATCGAGCGCGGGGATGTTATAGGGACCGCGGTCGCCGTGCATGCGCAGGAAGGCCGTAAAGGCCGCGAACTCATACCAGCGGATCAGCAGCTCACGGAAATCGGGATCTTCGACATCGTCCGTCATGAACCCGCCGATATCGGTCGTCCACCACGGGATGCCCGCGAGACCCATGTTGATGCCGCCTGCCAGCTGATCCCTGAGGGCCTCCCAGGTGCTCGGCACATCGCCGGACCAGACCACATTGGCGTATTTCTGGCTGCCCGCCCAGCAGGACCGCAGCAGATTCACCGGATGCTCGTTGCCCTCCGCGATCTCGTTGTCATAGAAGATCCTGCTGTAGAACTGCGGGTAGATGTTGGAACAGGACAGCGCCGGTCCCAGATAATAGCGGTAATTGTCGAAGTCATAGGCCACATAGTCCGGTTCGGAATTGTCGAGCCAGAACACATCGACACCGAGATCATAGTAATTCTTCTTGCAGACCTCCCAGACGAACCTGCGGGTCTCCGGATTGGTCGGATCGATCTCCACGCAGTCGCCCTGATAGTCATAGGTCTGATCGCTGCCGCGCTCCGTCCGGATAAGAAGTCCGCGCTCCGCCATCGTGTAGAAATTTTCACTCTTCTTGTCCACGGACGGCCAGATGGACACCACGACCTTGATCCCCATCTCATGCAGTTCATCGATCATGGCTTTGGGATCCGGCCAGTACCTGGTGTCGAACTTCCAGTCGCCCTGCAGCGTCCAGTGGAAGAAATCGATCACGATGACATCGAGCGGAATGCCCTTGTCCCGATAGGCGTGTGCCACCTGCAGCACCTCTTCCTGCGTGCGGTAGCGGAGCTTGCTCTGCCACAGCCCGAGATAACCATCCGGCACCATCGGCGCGTGGCCGGTCACCTCGGTATAGTTTTTCAGGATCTCTCTGGGGCCTTCATCGGCCGTGATCCAGTAATCGATCTCTTTGGAAGCGCCGGCGACCCATTCGGTGCGGTTTTTGCCGAAGGTCACTTTGCCGACCGCCGGATTGTTCCAGAGGAAACCATAGCCCAGACTGGATACCGCAAAGGGCACGCTGATCTGGGAATTGCGCTGCTCGAGATCCAGCGTGCAGCCCTTCAGATCCGCATAGGGCTGCTGGTACTGTCCCATGCCGAAGATCTTTTCTCCGTCGTTGGGCTCAAAGCGCTGCGTGATCCGATAGTCACCGCCGACATGTGCCTTATACTCGCGGGCAATGAGCTTGAGACACCTGCTCTCTTTGGAGACCGTACCGTCATAGAACCGGTAATGCTCCTGCAGGATCTTCACGTCATCACGGTAAAAGGTGAGGATGCCGACGCGATTGATCGTGCACGAAAGGCGTCCGTTGGTGATCGTTGCCTCCGTCTGGCCGATCCCGCCGCAGTCCCTGCCTGTTCCCGTACCGTTTTCCTGCACGGCCTTGCTGTAGGTGATCACGCTCTCCTTTTCCGACACGGGCTCCGTCAGCGCCCAGTCCTGTCCGGAAAACGCCGGATAGCGTGTCGTGCGCACGCGCAGGGCATTGTGTCCCCAGGGCTCGATCAGGATCGTCTCGCCCCCTCTGGTCGCTTTGATGGCACCGTTCTGTTTCGTAAAGATCATCTCGTTTCCCCCTGTGTATGGACGTAACCGTCTTCCCTCATTCTTCCTGATCTCACGGCCTCCGTTGACATTCTCCGGCCCGCGGGATCACCGAACAGACTCTTTGTATATCCTATCACACTCTTCACACGTTTCCAACGGATTTTTCGCGACACGTCCGGTCATAAATCACTTGCAATTCTTCCTCTTTTGGTTATAATTGTCTTATTCACGCGGGGGATCCCCGCAGTTTTCACGGATCGTTTCTACTATGGGGTACAGAGGGACAGTTTCTGTTCTTTTGTGTCATTTTGTCTGTACAGATTCATATCGGAAAGGAAATCGCTATGTACGCTGCAGTATTATCCGGCGGCGTCCGCGGTGTCACCAGTTACCTGATGAAGGTCGAGGTCGACGTCTCGGATGGTCTGCCGTCGTTTGTCATGGTTGGCTATGTTTCCGGCGACACCAAAGAGGCCGGTGAGCGTGTCCGGGTGGCGCTCAAAAACGCGGGTTACCGGATGCCACCGGCAAGGATCACGGTCAATCTCTCACCGGCCGCGATCCGTAAGGAGGGTGTCTCCGTCGATCTGCCCATTGCGGTCGGGCTCCTGTGTGCCATGGGAGAGATCTCCGAGGCATCGATCCGGGATGTGCTGATCCTCGGTGAACTCGGCCTGGACGGCGAGATCAACCGCATCCGCGGGACGCTGCCCATTGTCACAAAAGCGCTGGAATCGGGGATCAGAACCTGCATCCTGCCGGCGGATAACGCCGATGAAGGTGCCGTTGTCCGGGGCATGCGCGTGATCGGTGTGCACTCCGTGCAGGAAGCGATCGCGTATCTCTCAACGCCCGCATCCGACAGAGATGCCGTCATCCCGCCGGCAGTGATCGATCTGGATGCGCTGTTTCGGACCGGAGGTGAGATGACCGGTGATGATTTCGCCGATATCAACGGGCAGATCGCCGTCAAACGGGCGGCAGAGGTTGCCGCGGCGGGTTTCCATCACCTGCTCCTGATCGGACCGCCGGGCGCCGGAAAGAGCATGATCGCCAAACGCATGCCGGGGATCCTCCCGCCGCTGTCCGAGGAGGAAAGCCTCGAGGTATCCGCCGTCTACAGCGTCTCCGGGCTGCTGAACGCCAGAGAAGCCCTGATCACCAGGAGACCGTTCCTGAGCCCCCATCACACGATCACGGAGGCAGCACTCTGCGGAGGGGGCGCTTCCCCGCGGCCCGGTCTGATCTCCCTGGCGCACCGCGGGGTGCTGTTTCTCGACGAACTGCCTGAATTCTCGCGTGCCACACTCGACCTGCTCCGTCAGCCGCTGGAGGATAAGCGCGTGCAGCTCGCGAGAACGACCGGCAGCTGCACCTATCCGGCGGACTTCCAGCTTCTGGCCGCCATGAACCCCTGTCCGTGCGGCTATTATCCCGATCGGAACCGCTGTCGCTGCTCGGATCACGAGATCCGGAAATACCTCGGCCGCGTATCCGGACCGATCATCGATCGGATCGATATCTGCGTCGAGGCGCCGCGGCTCTCGATCGGTGATCTCGCACAGGAAAAAGCAGGCGATAACGAAAGCAGCGCTTCGATACGGGCGCGGGTGCTGGCCGCCAGAGACCGTCAGAAAAAGCGCTTTGCCGGCACAAAGCTCCGCTTCAACGCGGATATGGGACCGGCGGACATCCGACGGTTCTGTCCGCTGGGGGAGGCGGAGGAACAGATGCTGGCCGGCCTGTTCCGCTCCATGGATCTGAGTGCACGCGCTTATCACCGGATCATCAAAGTAGCAAGAACCATCGCTGATCTGGACGGGTCGGACCGGATCGAAAAACGGCATCTCACGGAGGCCGCCTGCTATCGCATGACGGATTCCCGCTACTGGACCGGACAGGGTGGCGCCTATGAATAAGGATGACCGGGCGGATCTGTACTGGCTCTACGCAATCCCGGGGATGGGCCTCAAAACGGCCGAAAGGCTGCTGGACACCTTTGGCAGTGCGGCACAGATCCGCAAAAATGCGAAAAGAGCAGCTGCTCTCGTCGGCGGGGAAGCCGGCAGGCAGGCACTTCTCGCCTGTGCGAAAAGCGATCACGCGGAGCGCACCTATGAGAAGATCCTCGCGCGCGGGATCCGGTTTACGGCATTTCCCCTTCCCGATTACCCGGAAAAACTGCGCCGGATCCCGGATCCGCCCTTCGGGATCACCTGGATGGGAAGCCTCCCGGATGAGCATCTCCCTGCCGTCGCCGTCGTCGGTGCCAGACAGTGCTCGGAATACGGCAGATGTCTCGCAGCACACTTCGGCGCGGATCTCGGTGCCGCCGGGGTCCAGGTCATCAGCGGTATGGCGGTGGGCATTGACGGGATCGCACAGCGGAATGCTCTGCAGGCCGGCGGCAAAAGCTTTGCCCTGCTGGGCGGCGGCGTGGATATCTGCTATCCGCAGGGGAACCGCGATCTCTATGACAGCCTCCGGGAGAACGGCGGTGTGATCGCCGAACGGCCGCCCGGAACGGAACCGCTAAGGCAGTATTTCCCCGCCCGCAACCGCCTGATCAGCGCTTTCTGCGATATCCTGCTCGTGATCGAAGCGAGGCAGCGCTCCGGGACCCTGATCACCGTGGATATGGCGCTGGAACAGGGTCGTGATGTCTTTGCCGTCCCCGGCAGAGTGACCGATGCGCTGAGCGTGGGCTGCAACAATCTCATCCGGCAGGGCGCGGGGATCGCTTCTTCGGCGGAGGATCTGCTGTATGCGCTCGGCATGAAGAACAGCGCAAACCATGTAGAAAAGGACAGAAAAACGCGGAGCAAAAAGACTGATCAGAGACGTCCGGGTGCGTTTTCCCCGGGTGCTGTTCTGACCGATGAAGAAGCCGCCGTTTTTTCCGCTCTCGACCTGCAGCCCCGCTCGCTGGACGAGATCGCCGGGATCATCGCCGCACAGGGCCGGCACATTCCCCTGCCCCTTCTCATGGAACATCTGGTCGATCTGTGCGTCAAACGCGTTGTCAGAGAGGAAGCGGGGCGATTTCTGCTGCGGAATTAAAAAGCATCCTTGAAAGATTTGGATTTACAGGAACCGAAATCGGAAGCAGTCATATTACATATCGCAGAGATGGTTATCCCAATGTGACCATCCCCAGACATGGCGATATCAAAAGAACATATATAAAAATGGTCGAGATGTAATAACGGAGGCGATGAAAGATGAAAAATGATTTAGACTACTACTTAAATCTTCCGTATAAGCTGAGTATCACTCCTGATCTTGAAGAAGGCGGATACGTCGCAGAATATCCCGAACTGCCGGGATGTATTACCTGTGGGGAATCCATCAGCGAAGTAATATCGCTTGCAGAAGATGCAAAAAAATGTTGGCTTACGGTTTCGTATGAGAATCATGATGATATACCGATCCCGGATAGTTTGAATAAGTACTCCGGACAATTCAAGCTGAGAGTCCCGAAATTCCTCCATAGGATTTTGGCATTACGGGCTAAAGAAGAAGGCATCAGTATGAATCAGTATTGCGTTGCTGTTTTAGCCAGACACGCGTAGGCCATGCAGCCCACCTCGATTCCGCGCTTCGCTTCACCCGGAAAACCGGGTAAAGCCTTCGCTTCACCTCAAAACCCGAGCTTCGCTCGGGTTTTGCGTTACCGTTGTCGTCAGATAATTCTCCTTAAAGAAACATGACATCCAGATGTCCTCCGGCCACCTGGATGGGCAGTCAAAAAAGGCGATCCCTGCGAGCAAGCTCGCGGAGATCGCCTTTTTGCTGCCCACCCTGCGTGCCTTGCACGCAGGGCGTCATGTTTCTGGGAGATGTGCCTGACTCGTTATCGCTTACATCATCCCCATGCCGGGATTGCCGGCCGGCATCGGAGCCGGGGGCTCCTTGACGGTGGCTACGGCCGCCTCGGTGGTCAGGAAGCTGGAAGCAACGCTCGTGGCGTTCTGCAGTGCGCTCCTCGTGACCTTGGTGGGATCGATGATGCCGTCCGCGACCATGTCGACATACTTCTCGGTGTAGGCATTGAAGCCGATGCCCTTCTTGGACTCCTTGACCTTGTTGACGATAACGGAACCGTCAAGGCCTGCGTTCACCGCGATCTGGTAAAGCGGGCTCTCAAGAGCCTTGAGCACGATCCTCGCACCGGTCTTCTCGTCACCGTCGAGGCCTTCCGTAAGCTTCTCCACATCCTTCATCGCGTGGATGTAGGCGCTGCCGCCGCCGAAGATGATGCCTTCCTCCACGGCCGCGCGGGTCGCGTTCAGCGCATCCTCCATGCGGTACTTTGCTTCCTTCATCTCGGTCTCGGTCGCCGCGCCGACACGCACCACCGCGACACCGCCGGCGAGCTTGGCCAGACGCTCCTGAAGCTTCTCTCTGTCAAAATCGGAGGTCGTGTCCTCGATCTGCTTGCGGATCTGTGCGACGCGGGCCTGGATATCCTTCTTCGCGCCGAGTCCGTCGACGATCGTGGTCTTCTCCTTCTCGATCTTGACGCTCTTTGCTTTGCCGAGATCCGCCATCTCCGTATCCTTGAGCTCAAGGCCCAGATCCGAGCTGATGACCTTGCCGCCGGTCAGGATCGCGATATCCTGCAGCATTTCCTTGCGTCTGTCACCATAGCCGGGTGCCTTGACAGCAACAACATTGAAGGTGCCGCGCAGCTTGTTGACGATCAGCGTCGTGAGTGCCTCACCGTCGACATCCTCGGCGATGATCAAAAGCTGTGCGCCGGTCTTGACGACCTGCTCCAGAACCGGCAGGATATCCTGCACGTTGGAGATCTTCTTGTCCGTGATCAGGATGTAGGGATCCTGCAGATTTGCCTCCATCTTGTCCATATCGGTGCACATGTAGGCGCTGATATAGCCGCGGTCAAACTGCATGCCCTCGACCAGATCGAGCTCCGTGAGCATCGTCTTGGACTCCTCGATCGTGATGACACCGTCGTTGGAGACCTTCTCCATCGCGTCCGCGATCATCATGCCGACCTCATCATCGCCGGAAGAAACGGCGGCGACACGCTGGATCTGCTCCTTGCCCTTGACCTTGGCGGACATCTTCTTGATCGACTCGACAGCGGTATCCGTTGCCTTCTTCATGCCCTTTCTGAGCACGATCGGGTTCGCACCGGCCGCGAGATTCTTGATCCCCTCATTGATCATCGCCTGTGCGAGGACCGTTGCCGTCGTGGTGCCGTCACCGGCCACATCGTTGGTCTTCGTCGCGACTTCCTTGACCAGCTGAGCACCCATATCCTCATAGGGATCCTCGAGCTCGATCTCCTTGGCGATCGTCACGCCGTCATTGGTGATCGTCGGTGCGCCGTAGCTCTTGTCAAGAACAACATTTCTTCCCTTCGGTCCGAGCGTCACGCCAACGGTATCCGCCAGCTTGTTCACGCCCTCGACCATTGCCAGACGGGCTTCTGCTCCGTGCTTGATTGTCTTTGCCATTTTATTTGCCTCCTTACTTTCTCTGGTTTATCTGATGATTACTTCACGACCGCGAGAATGTCGCTCTGTCTGACAATGATATAGGTCTCCTCGTCAAGCTTAACCTCGGTTCCCGCATACTTGGAGTAGATCACGGTCTCGCCCTTCTTGACCTCCATCTTTATCTCCTTGCCGTCGACCACACCACCGGGGCCCACTGCGATCACCTCTGCCTGCTGCGGCTTTTCCTTCTCCTTACCGGGAAGAACAATGCCCGACTTCGTGGTGTCCTCTGCCTCCAGCTGCTTCAGGACAACTCTGTCTGCCAACGGTACCAGTTTCATGATGAATGCCTCCTTTCGCATCATACATCCCAAAGCGAAAACGGCCTTCTTTCCGCCGCACGCCTTGTATTTCTTTCTTTACTAGCACTCCTTAATGACGAGTGCTAACAACAGAACCTATCATAGCACACGCCAAACGGATTGCAAGCACTTTTTCCCGATTTTATATTTTTTTTATATATCCCTTCCCTGGAGATCGATCCGATTTTCCAGAAGTGCCTGTGCCCAGTATTTTTCGGGGATGTCCGGCCAGACGACCTCACCCCTGTCCTCTCTGCAAAGCTGCGTCGCGCGCAGCATCACGGTCTCCGTCATGTCCACACCGGTCCGGAGCGTGTGCATGACCAGCGCCGCCCAGGCGGGCGCCCGTTCCATCAGACCGCTCTCGGCAAAGGCCCGGTATTCCGCTTCGCGGTCATAGTCCAGCTGCACCAGTTCTTCGATCCACTCGCCGCCGTCACTCTTCAGGATCGCAAACTGCGCCTTGCCGCCCTCGTTCCACGGCACGCCGATCGATCCGGGGTTGATGCAGTTGATGTCCCGATAGCGGTAGGCTTCCTGCTCATGATGATGACCGTGCAGAAAAACGCTCGTCCGGATCCCGGAGAGCACGCGTCTGGTATTGCGCCTGCCCTTGAGCAGCACGCCGTTCGACTGATCCGGCGCCCCGTGGCAGAGCGTGATCGCGGGATACCCCGGTTCCTCCCAGACATCCGTGATCGGAAGCTTCTCAAAGAAATAGAGATCCCGGTCCGTCAGATGCTCCCAGGTGTAGAGAAGTGTTCCGCTCGCGGAGCCGTTCTGCCACCCCGTCGCTCCCCGGTCACGGTAATTCAGGAAATAGTCCTCTCTGTTGCCGCGGATGAACTTCGACCGGAAATAATCCCGCAGGATGTAGACCAGTTCCATCGTCTTCTCCGGTTCCGGACAGTCGGAGACATAGTCGCCGAGGAGCAGATACCGGTCGATCCCACGCCCCGTACAATAAGAAAAGCAGGCCTTGAACGCCTCGTAATTGTTGTGGATATCGCTGAAAACCGCCACTTCCATCGTCAGGCCCTCTCTTTCCATGCGGCTTTCTCCTCAAGTGTGCGGTCCAGGTGTCTGCGGATGAGCAGAAAGCAGATCAGATGAACCGTGCCGGTCAGCGCCCAGCTGATCGGATAGGACAGGTAGAGAACCGTCAGTTCATGATGCACACGAAAATAGGTGTAGATCCAGACGATCCGGAAACCGCAGGCACCGATCAGCGACACGACCATCGGCACGACCGACCAGCCGAGGCCGCGGATACTGCCGCAGACCGTGTCCATCAGCCCGCAGAGAAAGTAGAGCGTGCAGATCACGCCCATGCGCCGCAGTCCGAATTCGATCGCCGCGGGATCATTCGTGTAGAGAGACAGCAGGCGCCCGCCGAACAGATAGAACAGATTGCCCATGGCCGCGCCGATCACAAACACAGTGGCTAAACAGGTGAGCAGCACCCGGTTGACCCGCTTCATGTCTCCCGCACCGTAATTCTGGCTGGTAAAGGACACCGACGCCTGGTAGATCGCGTTCATCGCCATGTAGACAAATCCCTCCAGATTGGAGCCGGCGGCGTTTCCCGCCATCGCCACCGCGCCGAAGGAATTGACCGACGACTGGATCAGCACATTGGAAAAGGAGAAGATCATGCTCTGCACACCCGCCGGGACACCGATCTTCAAGATCAGGCCCAATTTGTGCCGGTTCACGCGGATCGCGGAGACCGTCAGGCGATAACTCTCCTTTGTCATGATGAGACAGCGCAGAATGAGAACAGCGGAGATCGCCTCGGACAGGACCGTTGCCGCCGCCACCCCCGCGACATCCATGCGCAGAACGATCACAAAGAACAGATTCAGGATCACATTGATCACGCCGCTGATGATGAGAAAATAGAGCGGCCGCCTCGTGTCACCGACCGCCCGCAGAATAGCGCTTCCGAGATTGTAGAGAAACAGCACGGGCGCGCCGACAAAATAGATCCGCATATAGGTCACGGCAAGAGGGAGAACCTCCGGCGGCGTTCCCATGAGCGTCAGCACAGGCCTTGCGATAACGAACCCGAGCGCTCCCACGAGCACCCCGCCGATGATGCTGAGCGCTGTCGACGTGTGTACCGTCTCGCTCATGTGCTGTTTCTCACCCGCCGCAAAATAGCGGGCAGCGACCACGTTCACGCCGACGGAAAGACCGATGAACAGCGCAACGATCAGATTGATGAGCGAACCCGTGGAGCCGACCGCGGCGATCGAATGCGCGCCGTTTCTGCCGAAGCGCCCCACCACCACGATATCCGCCGCGTTGAAAAGAAGCTGCAGGATGCTGGAAAAGATAAGCGGCACGGCAAACAGCAGGATCTTGGGGAGCAGTGCTCCGTGCGTCATATCGATCTCATATTTTCCCCGTGTCGCTGTCATGGCCATCGATCACACCGGCTTCGTCGCTTCCTTCAGCCATGCGCGGATCTCCGGTTCCTCAATGAGAGGCGCGATCCGCTCATAAACCCCGGCATGATAGGCGTTGAGCTGCTCGCGTTCCGCGGGCTGCATCAGCCGCACATCGATCCCGTCCGTGTCGATCGGCACCCAGGTGAGCATGCGAAAGCCCATGAACTGGCCGTCGCCGTTCTTCTCGCCGGCGACCGCTTCGAGGATGCTCTCCGTACGGATGCCGTGACTTCCCTCGATGTAGACACCCGGCTCATCGGAGACGATCATACCGGGCAGGATCTCCGCTTCCTTTTCGCCTTCGATGCTGCGCCAGCGGATGTTATGCGGTCCTTCGTGGACATTGAGCATGTACCCCACGCCATGTCCCGTCCCGCATTTGTAGTCGATGTTCATATCCCAGACGGGCCCGCGTGCGAGGATATCGAGATTGCGTCCGGTACATCCGCGAAGGAAGCGGGCGTTCGCAAGCCGGAGCATCCCGACCGCAACGGCGGTAAAATGTCTCCGCACCTCATCGGATACCGGCCCCAGGAGGATCGTCCGCGTGACATCCGTCGTCCCGCCGAAATAGGTACCGCCGGAATCAACGAGATACATGCCCTCCGGCTTCAGCTCGGCATAGGCCTCCGGCGTCGCCTCATAGTGCATCATCGCCGCGTTGGCGCCGTATGCACTGATCGTCGGGAACGAAAGCTCCAGAAATCCCGGCAGGGACGCCCGCATGGCATCCAGTTTTTCCGCGGCCGACACCTCCGTGATCGGTTCCTTTCCGACATGCGTCTTCACCCACCACAGGAATCTGCACAGCACCGCACTGTCCCGGATGTAGATCTCGCGAATGTTCTTCAGTTCCGTCTCATTCTTGACCGCTTTTAACAGAAGCGTCGGATTCCGGTCCGTGACGGTCTTCGTGCCGGCCTTGTCCGATGCGGCGGTCAGCTTCTTCATCAGCGCATAGCCGGTCCTCGCCTGATCGTAGAGCACGATCGTGTCCTTCGCCACGAATTCGTCCGGCGCTTCCATGATCTCGAAATAGCCGCGCCGCTCCACACCGATCCGGTCAAGATACGCCGCAGCATCAGCGGTGACCTCTCCCTCCTGCAGATAGAGGATCACCCGCTCCTCCGTCAGGAAGAGATAGGAAAGAGCGACCGGCGAACACGCCACATCGCCCCCGCGGATGTTCAGCAGCCAGCAGATGTCATCCAGACTTGAGAGCAGAAAGGCATTGGCGTTTTTTTCGCGAAGAGCCTTCCGAACCTCGGACAGTTTCTCCTCAGCGCTCTTTCCTGCAAGCGCATCATCGATCACCAGCAGATCGTTGAGCGGAAGCGGCGGTCTGTCCGGCCAGGACTCTCCCGCGAGATCCCGGTCGCATTCGATCCGCACGCCCAGGGGTGCAAGATCCTTTTCCAGTCCGAGTCCCAGCTGCGCCGAGACCACACGGCCGTCGAAGCCCAGCGTCTCGCCCTCGCGCATGTGCTCCCTCAGATATTCATTGATCGTCGGCACACCTTCATCGGCCATGCGGAAAAGTGTCACACCCGTACCGGCCATCTCTCTCTCTGCCTGAATGAAATAGCGGCCGTCGGTCCACATGCCGGCCCAGTCAAAACCGACGACCAGCGTTCCGTTCGAACCGGTGAAGCCGCAGAAATGCTCCCGGGCCTTGAAAAAGTCGGCAACATATTCCGAATTGTGAAAATCCGCCGTCGGCATCAGACAGTAGTCGACATGCGCCTTTGCCATCACGGCGCGAAGCCTGGACAGCCGTTCTCTGATCACTGTGTTTTCCATCATTTCCTCTTCTTCATTGCCGTGTAGGGCTTGCGCGGTCCGATCGCCATGTAGGCGGGACGGATGATCTTGCCCTCATTGGCCAGTTCCTCCATCCGGTGCGCGCTCCAGCCGACGATCCGCGCCATCGCGAAGATCGGCGTGTAGAGTTCGATCGGCAGACCCAGCATCTGATAGACAAAACCGGAGTAGAAATCTACATTGATGCTCACACCCTTATACATCTTCCGCTCCCCGGCGATCAGCTTCGGTGCGAGCTCCTCGACCTTCTGGTAAAGTCCCCACTCCCTGCCGAAACCCTTCTCGTCGGCCAGAAGAGAGACGAAATGTTTGAGCACCCGGGCGCGCGGATCGGACTTGGAGTAGATCGCGTGTCCCACGCCGTAGATGAGACCGGCGTGATCAAAGGCTTCCTTGTGCAGAAGCTTCTTCAGATAGTCCGCGACCGCCTCGTCGTCCTCCCAGTCATGCACCTGCTCCTTCATATCCTCGAACATGCGCACGACCTTGATGTTTGCGCCGCCGTGGCGGGGACCCTTGAGTGAGCCGATTGCGGCCGCCATCACGGAATAGGTGTCCGTCATCGACGACGTGACCACGTGCGTCGTGAAGGACGAGTTGTTACCGCCGCCGTGCTCCATGTGCAGGACAAGGCAGATGTCCAGAAGCCGTGCTTCCAGCTCCGTATAGCTGGAAGCCGGACGCAGCAGATAGAGGATGTTCTCCGCCGTTGAGAGATTGTCCTGCGGCTGGTGAATGAACAGACTGTTCCCCTCATGATAATGATTGTAGGCCTGGTAGCCGTAGATCGAGAGCATCGGGAAGAGGCTGATCAGCTGCAGACACTGTCTCAGCACATTGGGGAGCGACACATCCTCCGCCAGATCATCATAGGAATAGAGCGTCAGCACCGAGCGTGCCAGCGTGTTCATCATGTCCCGGCTCGGTGCCTTCATGATGATGTCACGCACAAAACTCGTCGGCAGACTCCTGTAGAAATAGAGCAGTTTCTCAAAATCCGCCAGCTCCCCCTTCTTCGGCAGATGGCCGAACAGCAGGAGATACGCGCATTCCTCGAACCCGAACCGGTTCTCTTCCGTGAAGCCACGGATCAGATCCTCGATATTGTAGCCGCGGTAATACAGCTCGCCGTCCGCGGGAACGGATTCCCCGTCGACATCCTTTTTCGCATGGATCTCCGAGATGTGCGTGAGGCCCGTGAGCACACCCTTTCCGTTTAAGTCGCGCAGTCCCCTCTTGACATTGAATCTGGTATACAGCCCGGCATCGATGATATCCGCTTCGCGGCTTACATCGGAAAGATGCAGGATCTGCGGTGTGAGCTCCGAGTAGATGTTATCGTTTGCCATGAACCGTCCCCCTTTTCGTTATCAGGTGCCTTTGATCCCAAGGAAATCCCTGACCGCCTGCTCCATCTCCGTCACTTCGCAGACACGGGTGTGGCGGATCTGCGCACCGGGAAGGGAAGAGACCGCCGCCGGTACCGGCACGCCTGTCTTTTCCGAGAGTTTCTCCGCCAGAGCAAAATCATCGGCATCCCCATCCGCGATCCCAAGCGCCGCTGTCACCGCACGGGTGAACTTGAACGGGCTCGCCGTAGAGGCGAGGATCGTCTGCGCCGTGTCGCCGGAATCTCTGCGGTAGCGGTCACAGACCGCACTGGCGACCGCCGTGTGTGTATCGATCAGATAATGCGCATCCGTGAACACGCGTGCGATCTCCGCTTTTGTCTCCTCTTCCGTCGCAAAGCCGCCGACAAAATCCGTGAGCGCTTTTCGCATGGTGTCCGTGATCTCATATTTCCCTTCGCTTAAGAGCTTCGCCATGAGCGCCCGGTCCGTCTCCGCGTCGTCGCCGGCGATATGATAGATGAGCCGCTCCAGATTCGAGGAGATCAGGATGTCCATAGAGGGCGAGCTCGTGAGGATGAATTCCCGGTTCCGGTCATAGGTGCCCGTGCCGAAGAAATCGTAGAGCACTTTGTTCTCATTGGAGGCGCAAATGAGTTTTTTCACCGGCAACCCCATCTTCTTCGCGTACCAGGCCGCGAGGATGTTGCCGAAATTCCCGGTCGGCACCACGATGTTGACCGCCTCGCCGTCCGCGATCCTGCCCTCCCGGAGGAGTCTCGCGTAGCTGTAGACATAGTAGACGATCTGCGGCACGAGACGTCCGATATTGATCGAATTGGCGGATGAGAAGCGGAAGCCGTTTGCCGCAAGCGCTGCTCCGACACGCTCATCCGTGAAGAGCTTTTTCACGCCGGTCTGCGCGTCGTCAAAATTCCCCTCGATGCCGACAACGCAGGTGTTGTCTCCCTTCTGCGTCACCATCTGCAGCTCCTGGATCCGGCTCACGCCGTGCTTGGGATAGAAGACCACGATCCGGGTCCCCTGTACATCGGTAAATCCCTCCAGCGCCGCCTTTCCGGTGTCGCCGCTCGTTGCCGTGAGGATGACGATCTCATCCGTGACGCCGTTCTTCTTTGCCGCCGTCGTCATCAGATGCGGCAGGAGCTGGAGCGCCATGTCCTTGAAGGCGATGGTCGGGCCGTGATAGAGCTCGAGATAGTGGACACCGGCCGCCTCCGTGAGCGGAGCGATCTGTGCCGTGTCGAACTGACTGCCGTAGGCGCTGTTGATGCAGCTTCTCAGCTCCTCCTCCGTGTAATCCGTCAGGAAAGCTTTCAGGATCGTGAAAGCCGTCTCACGATAGTCCATGGAGGCAAAAGCACGCACCGGCCGGTCAAACGCCGGGATCTCGGTCGGTACATAAAGGCCGCCGTTTCCCGCGATGCCGTTCAGGATCGCCTGTGACGCCGTGATCCTCTCCTCTCCTCCTCTGGTGCTCCGGTACAAGATCTCCATTTTTCTGTCCTTTCTGTTTCAGGCCCGGTGATGCTGGGCATATGCCGGGATTTGTGATACTATATTGCCGAACGAGAACAAACCTGCAGAATGCCATGTTTCCGGCATCGCATGAATTGGCATCATATTATACCACATTTACAGAGAGATGACAAAGACGAAAAGCGGCTTAAAGCCCGGCGTATACATCATCAGGAAAAAGGACGGCACACCGATCTATCGCTCCTCCGTCACGAAAAAAGGCAAGCACATCTCCCTCGGAAGCTTTGCTACGGAGGACGCTGCACATGAAGCCTACCGGGAAGCCCTGCGCTGCCTGGAGGACACCTCGCTTCTGCCCGACACCTTCCCGGCCGATTCGCCGCTCCCCTTCACCAAGGCGATCCCTCTCATGAACCTCAGGGATAACGGAATCTATTTCGGCGCGCCGATCTATCTGGAAAAAAGGGATTTTCTCTACTACCTCGATCATGATGACATCTACCGGTTCGATATCGACGATCTGTTCTACTATGCCTCGCACCGCATCATGCGGCGGGGCGGCCGCCTCTTCGTCGCCGACTACGGCTCGCAGGTCGGCGTGATGAGCCGCCTCGGGATCCGGAGCTTTGCCGTCGCGGGCCGCGACTATCTCTTCCGCAACGGCGACGATCATGATCTGCGCCGGGAGAACATCGAGATCATCAACCGTTTCCGCGGTGTCCTGCGCACCGAAGAGCGCGGTTTCCAGCGTTACCGCACCGTCATCCACGTGCGCGGCAATTTCATCGTCGGCACCTATGACACCGAGGAGGAGGCCGCGATCGCCTACAACAAAGCGGCGGATATCCTCACCCGCAACGGGATCGGAAAGAAATACGAACAGAACTATGTAGAAAATGTCGGCCCCGCAAAGTACGCGGAGATCTACAGCAATTTGCCGATCTCGGAAAAGATCCTGCAGCTTCGCGGCAGGTGAGCGTCAAACTGCTTCATATCTCATTTGGTCTTGAAACACTGTCTGATTTCTCCGACGGTAATTCCGGTTTAAGTATGAATATTCCGAGCACTTTCCCGCAATAAAATACCGGAAACCCTGTATATCCGGGTTTCCGGTAAATTTCGCTACAGCGTCCGGGATTCTCTTCCCGCAGGAAACGTCACTCCACCGGAACGGTCCCCAGCTTCGACGCCAGATACAGGAAGCCGGCATAGCCGTTACTGTCAAGCAGCGACTGCACATCCGTTCCCGCCGGGATCACGATGCGCTTCTTCGCCCCCTTGTGTCCCTGCTCCAGGAAATCCACCTGCACCGTCACATCCGGGCGCTCGGCCAGCGCGTCGAACACCATGTGATGGAAGGAGAGCCACCGGTTGGTGCTGATCTTCACCGTACCGCCCTGCGGCGCTTTCTTGATCCTGTTCGCCGCATTGACATTGAAGACCCCGCATCCGGACAGCGGAATG
>JAILOV010000070.1 GCA_024690605.1 Lachnospiraceae bacterium
CTTGAGCATCATGTAGCAGACAGGGAAAAAGGTGAGCGTCTGCACGATGACGATGCCCCAGAAGCCGTAGACATTGTTGTCATAGATCCCCAGCACAAACCGGGTGATGAGACCCGCCTTGCCGAAGAGCATGATCATGGAGAGAGAGAGAACAAACGGCGGTGAAACGACAGGCAGCATGGAAACTACCTTGAACAGACCGCCGACGATACGGCCCACACGGACATAGACCTCCATGTAGGCAAACAGGAGTCCGACTCCTGCGGAGAGGATCCCGACGAGGAATCCGACTTTGAGCGTGTTGGTGATCGCCCGGATAAAGGTGGGCATCGCCATGATCCTGCGGAAGGTATCCAGCGAGACCCTGCCGTCCCCGTAGAAGCTGTCCACGAGGAGGATCGCAAGCGGATACAGGATGAACAAGGTGAGAAATGTGATCAGCACAACGATCGTGGTCACCATGACGGGATCCGCCATGAGTTTTTTCCTGTCGAGTGCTGCTCCCTGGCTGGTTGCCATATGTCAGTACCCCCTTTTAGACAACAGGGGGATGGCCTTTTTCCGCCATCCCCCGCCTGTCGTTCCTGTTCTGATCTTAACTTGTCTGATATGAACTTTACTCGGTCTTGAAACGGTCGTCGCCGCCGCCCAGAGCCTTCATGACCTCCTCGATGTAGGTGGAGGTGTTCTGCTTGGCATCCTCGAAGTCATACTTCATGACATTCTCGGGATCCAGGCCGAAGGCCGCAGCCTGCTCGGGCTGCTTCGCGTTGTCGAGCACCAGGAACTGGTAGGAGCCGTTCTGTGCGGCAAGCTCGACACACTCGGGAGAGAGCGCATACTCGATCCAGAGCTTCGCGGCATTGGGATGCTTCGCGCCCTTGAAGATCGCGGTCGCACCGACCTCAAAGGAGGTGCCGGTGGACGGGATGATGAGATCGATGTTCTCATAGCCGTTGTCCACGATCTGCGTGATACCGTCATGCAGGAAGCCGATACCCACGACGCACTCGCCGGTGCCAACGTTCTTGCTGGGGCCGGAACCGGACTTCGTGTAGACCTGGATGTTCTTGTCAAGATCGACAAGGTACTGGATGCCGTCATCATGACCGTACTTCTGGATCATCGTGTTGACGACCAGCTTTGCCGTGCCGGCGGTGTTGTAGTTGGAGAGCCAGATCAGATCCTTGTACTTGGGATCCTTGAGGTCCTGCCAGTCCTTGGGCGCATCGATGCCGAGACGGGCAAGCTCGTCGCGGTTGGTCATGAAGCCCAGAATGCCCTTGTAGATGCCGTACCAGTAGCCGTCCTTATCCCTGTACATGTCGCTTAAGAGGTGAGAAGCATTCTTCGCCTCATAGGCCTCCAGCAGGCCCTTGCCCGCGCACTCATTGTAGGGATCCGTCGTGCCGCCGAACCAGACATCACCGGAGGGATTGCCGTTCTCCTCCTCGATCTTGGCCTGCACCTCACCGGTGGAAAGACGCTGATAATCCACCTTGATGCCGTAGAGCTCGCCGAAATGCTCGCAGGCAGCCTGCAGATACTCCTCCTCACAGGAGCCGTAGACCACCAGTTCGCCCTCGGCCTTTGCCGCAGCCTCGAGATCGTCGCCGGTGTCCGCAGCGGGCTCCGCGGGTGTCTCCGCAGCCGGTGTCTCCGCCGCGGGTGTCTCGGCAGCCGGTGCTTCAGCAGCAGGTGCCTCGTTTGCCGGTGCCTCCGCGGGAGCGGAGCCGCCGCATGCTGCCATCGACAGGACCATCCCCGCCGAAAGCAGGATTGCTAGTGCTTTTTTCTTCATTGTTGTTCCTCCCTTCTGTCAGTGTGAAAAATGAACAACTTCGCTGTTTATTATACTACTTTTTTCTGTCAATGACAAATTTTCCGACACCGGTCCGGAGCGCATAACAGACCCCGTAAACGGCCAGATTGAAAAGTGTTGCGAGGATCAGGAGCGACAGCAGATACCCGTTTTTCCCGAACAGGTCATACAGCCATTGCAGGGGTGTGCCCGACACGGGCCGCAGGAGAAACCAGTAGTTGCATCCCGTAAACCGGTCAAACATCCCGATCGGGATCCCCCCGGCAAGGAGAAACACCGTGTTCTTCCACAGATGTCGGATATCGGGCCGGCACCGGCCGTCCAGAAGACACAGAAGCGGAAACAGGATCTGCAGCGTGTGCCAGACAAAAGCATGCAGACTGTAGAAATTCAGGATCGGATACATCGTCCAGTCCGGGAACAGGATCGCACCGAGCGCCGCCGGAAGCAGCGTGACCGTCCCGATCTCCGTCAGGGTTTCGCGAACCCCCGGGGTCTTTGTCATCACAGACACCGGATACAGATAGATCGCCATGCTGCACAGATGCAGCGGCAGGTGTCCGATCCCCATGCACCCGGAGACCGTGAGCATCAGGATCTTCCATACTTCCAGCGCGGGGAGCAGAAACGCGACGACATAAAGGACGGTCTTCTTTTTCTTTTCATCCGGCCTGCGATACAGCAGAAGAGAAACTGCCAGAAAGAGTACCACGACGGCGATCACCGCAAGGTGTTCGCCGCCCCAGGGCTGAAATCCGCTTCCCTCGGGAAGATCCCGTTCCTCCAGCCAGAAAGTCATTGTACCCCCGGATTGATGAACATTTTCCTCTCGGTATCTCAATGATCGTTCAGGCCGAAAGTGATGGTTTATTCGGGATCATATAAACGCAGCCGATCATGTAATTCCTTTTCAAATCGTGCTGCCACATCCTCCGGCGAGATGATCTGCACATCTTTTCCTAATGCGAAGATCCAGCCAAAGAACAGATCACTCACTGTTACATCAACCGAAGTCTGCGACCACCCCGGCTGCTTATCCGGGGTGATGGGGATATCTCTGCCGAAGCGATCAATCAAAACACCAACCAGATCATTATTGAACCGGAGTTTCACACGCGTATCCTCTCCGCCGTACATGCCGAAGCTTTTTCTTGTGTATGCGGCCATATCAATCTTCCCGAAACAATCTCTGCCATCCCGCGGATCATCGGTGATCTCGATGTTCTGCATCTTGTCAACACGGTAATGCTTGACCATCTGCATTTCCGAATCATAAGCGATAAGATAGTAGTTTTCGTCATCCCAGGTCAGAGCCCACGGGCTCGTCTCGTAGAGTTCTTTTCTTCGAGGCACCATCGTCTTATCCAGTGACCATTGCATGTACTTGAATCGTATCTTCCTGTTTTCCGAAATTGCCCGATGAATTTCATCCACGATATAGTAGATGCTCTCATTCATAGTCTTGATCCGGCCCTGCACGACCACCTGCCGCTGTAGCTGCATGGCTTCATACCGGCTCGCCAGCGTCATCAGTTTTTTGATCAGCTCACGCGATTTTTTCTCTGTAATGAATTTCGATGACTGGATGGCGTCCGTCAGGAGCTTAAGTTCCGCTATTTCAAACTGCTTATTGCTCACATAATAATAGAAATCTCTTCCGTTCTTCTCACCGGTCACCTCGATCCCAAGCACCTCAAGCGCGCGCAGATCGTCATAGAGACTCTTGCGGTCGGCGGTAACACCGTATTCCTCCAGATATGCCTTTATCTGCGGCATGGTCAGGGAATGCTCCTCATCTGTCTTTTCCAGCATGATCCGGCCCAGATAATACAGCTTCAGTTTCTGATTGGTTCCCTTGGGCATCGCGTCCCTCCTCGCATGGCTATCCGTCATCCCTGTCTGCGGATTACGGCTGATCGGTTTCGGGGGATTTCTTCCGGTTCAGCCGGTACCCGACCACGGCACCGATCAGACCGCCGATGATGTGAGAAAGATTTGAAACCGTGTCATCCACGAAAATGCCTTCATAGATCTGTTTTCCGATGAAGAACACGAACACCAGGATAAAGGTCAGCGGGATCTCCCCCTCTTTGAAGCTGGTGAAGGATGTCAGCAGGATAAAGGCAAAGACGATCCCGCTGGCGCCGCAGAGAGCGACATCCCAAAAGAAGATATAATTGAACAGCGAGGTGACCGCCGCTGTGATCACCATGATCCCGAGGATCTTCTTCGATCCGTATTTCTCTTCCAGCATCGGACCCAGGAGCAGCATATAGGCCATGTTTCCGATGTAGTGCTGCCAGCTGTTGTGTCCCAGGACATAGGTGAACAGCCGCAGATAGGTGAGCGGCGATGTCAGGGGCGAATGCCAGGTCACAAAAAGAAGATTCGTCACGGTACCGTGGGTGATCACCCCAAGGAGCATCACGGCGAAGCTGATAAAGACAAAGCCCAGTGTGACAGGCGCATTAAAGGTGATCCGAAATTTTTTGAAATTCTTCATGATTGCTCCTTATATCTACAGCACGCGGCCCGAGGAGCTCTTCTGCGATCCCATCTGTTCAGACTGCCGGGATTCCTTCTGCATATCACCTCCCTCGATGACGAAATCATCGTCGTCATCCGCGCTCCCGTTCCTGCTGCCCTTTTCCTCGCCCTCGATCACGAAATCATCGTCATCGTCCATGGACCTGCTTACGACCTGCTTTCCGGCAGCGCCTCTCCGTGATTCCTTTCTCTCCGGGTTCTGCACGCCGTTCTTATTCACCATCTCCTCGAGATTGATCTCATTGACCATGGGCTTCGGCGGTTCCAGGCGCGGCGGCCAGAGATCCTTCATGGTGAGGGCACCTTCCCGTCTGGCCTGTCCCATGGGGCTCGACGGATTGGAATGCCCCGCGGCATAGCCGCCGGAAGCCTGTCTGAGCTGCCTGTAGGCGCGCTCCAGCTTCTCCGCGTCCTCCGCGGACAGTTCCGCCGCTCCCTGATACTTTTCCTGCATCGCCCTGATCGTGTCGATGCAGTCGTTCAGGGTTGTCTTCATGAGTTTGAAAGGCCCCGAATCCCAGTGCCATTTACTGTCGGTCGCGACAAATCTGTCCCGGATCTCCTCCAGTGTGTCAAGCTGCGCCGTGAGATCCTGCGCATGGATCACGCCGTCGCGCCGGTACTGCTTCTCAATGGACTGCGCTGCGTTGTACGTTATCTGTTGCTCTTCCGGTGCGGACCCCTGGGTCTTCACACGCCTCTGCATATCGCTGATGATATCAAAAAGGTTCTCCCGCGGCGCATTGGGCCCGAACTGTCTTCCCCGGTTTCCGAGATCGCTGAACTTGTACTTTGCAAAATCCTTGTCCTCAACGATCGCGATCCTCTCGTACTTGATGGCCCTCTGGACATCCCTGATCCTGTCCATGGCCGCTTCCAGCTCCGCCTCTGTGAAATTCAGATCCTGATACTGGAGCCTTAACTTCTTCTTATCCATCGCCATGATGGCATCCGCGCGATCCTTGCGGATGATCTTCATATGCTCCGGCAGCGCGTTATATCTGCCTTTCCCCTGCATCCTGTCCTTGCGGAGCGTGCCCATGGACATATCGTTGTCGATGGCCTTGACGCCCACCAGTTTCATCTGACCGTCCACTTCCTTCATCTGATACATCAGATTGCCTTCGTGGCGGTCCGTGTTGCCGATAATGTAATCCATCACCTGGATGTCTGACAACTGCCTTAAGATCTCCGGATCGTCCAGCATCTCGGGATGATCCCCCAGCTCACGTAAGGGATCGTCTGCCTTAAGACGGTGGGAATCGCTCCCGGTGGCCCTCTCCTGAAAGACGCCGGTGATCGTGTTGCCGTCCTTGTCCTTTAACTGCATCCGTTCCGCGCGCGCCACGAGATGCCCCATACCGAGCATATCCGCCATGCGCGACGCGGCGACATTGCGCTTGGGGATGTCCTCCCCCTCCGGGATCCCGCCCTTGTTTGCGTTGGTGGACAGGATGCCATAGAGATCTCCGGCTTCCATGACGAAATCAACGAAGTCATTCAGCGTCTCGGCCTCGTTGAGTTCTATCCAGAGGCGCCTTCTCTCATTCTCATCGGGCACCATCGCCTCGACCAGTTTCCCAAGATAGCGTTCCGCTGTAATGGGATTGGAACGGATATTCCTCTTCACCATATCAGTGAGTTTCGATATCTGATCGGCCACGACCGACAGATTGCTCAACAGGGTCTTTTTGGCCTGCTCACCGCCCTGAAGAGCGCTTCTGGTGAGCTTCTCAAGAGGGCCCGTGGTAAGATCATATTTGTTGTTGATCTCCTCCATGAGCTCCGAAACACTCTGCTGCTTTTTGTCCTGCGTAAAGAACCCCTCGCAAACGCCGTCCGCGGTCCGGATGGCGAGGGGGATCCGGCTCGTCATGCCGCCCTTGGCGAACTTCAGGTTCTCCTCCGTGATCTGTGTCTCGGAGAGTCTCCCGCGGGAGATCACTTCGGGCAGCGTCTTAAGATCACTCTCTCTGGCATCTGAGACCGCCAGCATATCCTGATTCAGGATCCGGGTGATCTCCTTCACACAGTTGAGGCGCCCCTGGCCGTAACCGGATCTGCGCGTGTCGCCCTTGCCGCTGGTGTATTCGTTGCACCTGCGGATCGCCTCGCTGTAGGCATCCCGGATCTCTTTCAGGGCCTGCGCCGACAGTTTCGGCGCCTCCTGACCGCTCTGCGGATAGTACTTCGCGATCACGCCGGTGAGTGTCTCCAGCGCTCTCTCCATCCGCGTGTACTTCCCGGATTTGCCGTGCCCCTCGGAATTGACGTTGTTCAGATCCTCAATGGCCTGCTTCAGTGACCGGTTTTCTGTCTCATTCATCTCTTATTCTCACTTTCTGTGCGTTCCGCGGCATCTGCCGACGCGTTCATCTATAAAAGGATATATGCGCGGAAATGAAATATCCCACGCACGGTTTTCTCCGGCAGAACGTTTCTCACGGGAATCTTCGCCGTTCACAGCCGGATACGCGTAAAATACTCCGTATCGCTCTCATGATGGATGACGGCTCCGTTTTTCAGCTGGACCTTCAGGCTGGCCTCATTGTCCCTGTTGACGGACAGATAGGCCTCCTCGATCCCGATCTCCCGCGCCTTCTCAAGCACCATGGCAAGCCCGCGGGTGGCATAGCCTTTTCTCCTGAACGCGGGGGAGATGCAGTAGCCAATATGCCCCGGGCCCTCCCGCAGGAAATCGTTCAGGCAGTGCCGCAGATTGAAAACGCCAACATAGTCAGCCCCGTCAACCAGCACATAGGTGGTGTCCGGCACGAAATTCTCCGGCAGATCCTCTCCTTTTGACCAGTGGCGCTTCTTTTCTATCCAGCCGAGGAATTCCTCGTAGCTGTACCCGTACACATTGTTGATGTACCCGTTCTCGTCCTTCGGAAACGTGTTGTACAGCGCATAGGTTTTCTTATAATCGGAATCCTGCACTCTGACCAGTTCCATATTGTTCTCCCTTTAAAGAAAGCGATCACTCGTCCCGTGCCAGCAGCGCCTGTACCTCCCCGAGCGTCGGCGGATGCAGCGGCAGCGGAAAACGGGAGACAGCGATCGCAGAACAGGCGCTGGCGAATCTCACCATTTCACTGTCTGACATTCCCTTCAGCAGACCGTAGACGCATCCTGCTTTATAGGTATCTCCCGCGCCGAGCGTGCTCTTTACCTCCACGGAGAACGGCTTCATCCTGCGGATCTCCTCGCCCTTTCTCGCGTAGAGCATGTCTCCGGCGCCCTGTGTGATGATCGTGAGACCGTCGGTCTCCGCCTGCATCAGCTTCATGATGTCCTCGGGCACCATTCCGGCATAGTGCTCCGAAGTGCATTCCTTGGATACCACATTCACCGCGGCATACCGGTGCAGATCGGAATCATGTCTGCTGTCGATCGTGACATAGGGGATCCCCCGCCGGCGACAGATCTCCGCCGCCCTCAGTGTCTCCGAAAAGAAGAAGGGATCGATCGCCGCAGCGCGGCATCCGTCCAGATCCTCTTCCGCGGGCACATTCCACCATCTCCTGCCCGACGCGAACAGCGTCTGGAATCTCCCCATGGGAGATCGCACAAGACCCGCGATCACCACATAGTCCATCACGCCGGGATCATCGTCGACAAAATGCAGGCGCGACAGATCCACCGACCGGCCGCTGTAGAATCCTTTCAGCATCGGCGCCACTTCCGTGCCGATCCAGGTACCGTCCATCCGAATCGGGACACCGAGGGAATCCAGCACGGTCGCCGCCGTTCCCGTTTCCCCTCCCGGAAGAAAATACTGCTCTTTGATCTCCGCGTATTCATCCGGCTGCAGAAACCCGTCCCGCAGCAGAAACGAATGGGTCCCCAGGATCTGTCCGAACAGGTAGATTTCCGGTTTCCGTTCCATTGTCTCCCCCTCTAAATGCCGGTCTCCTGCCGGTCGTTCCGTTCGGCGGAAGGGGCATCCTTACCGCCCAGCCAGATCGAAGCGGCGGAGATCGCGATTGAGAACACGACGCCGATCACCAGCGAAACCCCGTAGGGGAGTGACAGACCGATCTTTGCGCTCATGATGTAGGAGCAGGTGATGAACGCATAGAAAGCGAGCGGGATCAGCGGGATCCAGAGATAACGTTTCTTCCCCTGCCGCATGATCCAGATCAGGATCGCTGCCAGCGCAAAGACAGACAGCGTCTGATTCGACCAGCCGAAATACCGCCAGATCGTGTTGAATCCGTTGGGGTCCACCTTGGCCCAGATGAGGACCGCAAAAGCCACGGCGAACACCGGAAGCGAGAGCAGGATCCTTTTGATACTCTTGTCCTGCGGGATGTGCAGGGCATCCGCGAGGATCAGCCGGAGTGACCGCAGCGCCGTATCGCCGGAAGTCACGGGCAGGATGATCACACCGATGATGGCAATGATCCCGCCGACCGGTCCCAGCATGTTCCGGCAGACAACGCCCACCACACTGGTGGCGGATATCTTCTGCACCGCGTCACCGACCATGGCGAAATAGGCCCAGCCGCTTTCCGTCATCTGCATCGTGATCCCCGCGTTCTCCGCGCCGACGCCGATCACGGCCATCGTGCCGGCCGCCCAGACCATGGCAATGAACCCCTCGGAGATCATCATGTTGTAAAAGGTGGTCCGCCCTTCCTTTTCATGCTGTATGGTCCTCGACACCAGCGTGATCTGTGTAGAATGAAAACCCGAGAGGATACCGCAGGCGACCGTGACGAAGAAGGCCGGGATGAACTGCTCGCTCCGGAAATAGGCGCCGAAGTCAAAGCCGTTGAGCACCCACGGATCCCAGACGTTGAGCAGCGGATAGCCCTTGATGAACAGCATGGCAAAAACACCCACCGCGGAAAGCAGCAGGATGCCGCCAAAAACCGGATAGACACGTCCGATGATCTTGTCGATGGGGAAGAGGGTGGCGATCAGATAGTAAGCAAAGATCGCGCCGTATATGATCCAGGTGGACGCCTCGCCCGCCGTGCCGCCAAAGCCGAACACCTGCGTTGCCGCGATATCTCCCGGCGTGTAGATGAACACGACACCGACCAGGAACAGCACCAGGCAGACAAACACGGTATAGAGTCTGTGCATGGCGGTTCCGGCGGTCCTCCGCACGATCTCGGGCATCTGGATCCCGCCTTCCCGCGCGGAGATCATGCCGCAGAAATAATCATGCACCCCGCCGCCGATGACGCAGCCGATGGGGATCGTGAGAAAAGCGGCCGGTCCGAACAGGATCCCCTGGATCGGTCCCAGGATCGGCCCCGTGCCGGCAATGTTCAGCAGATTGATCAGGGCGTTCTTCCATTTCGGCATCGCCACAAAATCCACGCCGTCCGCTCTCGTGTATGCCGGTGTTTTCCGGTCATCCGGTCCGAACACCCGCTGGCAGAGACTGCCGTAGATCGCGCCGCCCGTAAACAGGATCACCAGTCCGATGATAAATGTTGTCATTCCTCGCCTCCGTTTCCGCCTTCCTCATCTCCGCCACCGGAGTCGCTGTTGTCCTCACCGCCGCCCTCACTGCTCTCCTCCGGGCTCTCGGACGAAGATTCCTCCGATCCCCCGTTGTCCTGCTCCGTGTTCTCGGACACCGTCTCCTCCGGCGTGCTTTCTGCCGGTGTTTCCCCGGTGCTCTCCGATGCGGCGGGTGTCGGCTTGTTGGTCACCCAGCGGTAGAAGAAGGCATGATTGCCTATCATCGTGTATTCGCTGATACCGTAGTAATCCGCGTAATACTTCGTCATAAAGAACAGATAATCCCCGATACGCGCGCCGTTCAGGACCTCCTGTGCTGCGCGGATACAGGTGGAATTGGGGCCGCGGGAGATGATCAGTTCCACCTTACCGGAACGGTAGGATGCGAACTGCATATTCTGCGTGATGACACCGACAATGGTGTTGGGGAACATCGAACTCTTCACACGGTTCATGATAACACTGCCCACGCCGAGCTTGCCGGTATAGGATTCGCCGTCCGCCTCAGCCTGGATCGTCGCCGCCAGCCACGTCAGTTCATCCGCGCTCGCCGCGTAGGAACCGGAAGTATCTTCATGCATGAGCGCCAGCCGCTCCGCGATCTGTCTTGCCAATGCCGCGTTCGCCGCCGCTGTCTGGGACTCGAGCTGCTTCATCTTCCCGTCGAGATCCGTCAGCTGCTGTTCATAGTTCGCGAGCTTTCCCTTTTCCGAAGATATGCTGCTGTTTGTGGAACTGAGCTGCCCTCGGACCGTGTCGGTCAGATCCGCCAGCGTGCCGTAATCCTCGTCCAGCTGTGCCTGCCAGGCATCGAGCTCGGCTTCCTTTTCCTCCACGACGGCGGTCTTGGCCTCGATATCCGCCTGCAGGTCGCGGAATTCCTCGATCTTTTTGAAGTCATACTGCACGACGGCGCTCAGATATTCCGCCGTGGTGAGCATCTCCTGCATGGACCCGGATGTGAGGAGCACCTGCATCATGCCTTCCGTTCCGCCGCTCTCATAAACCGCCCTCATGCGCTTCTTGAGCGCGTCATAGCGCGCCTCTTCCTCCGCGCGGGCTTCCTGCAGTTCTTTGTTGAGCTGCACGATCTCCGCGGACACCACCGCCAGCTCACTCTCCGCCTGGCCGATCTCCGCGCTCAGATCATCCAGCTGATCCGAATAGCCGTCGATCGTGTTCTGGAGCTCATGACTCTGGTTCACGAGACTGCTGACATGGCTCTGCGTCTGCTCCTTCTGCCCCTGCAGTTCCTTGATAGCGTTCTGCGTCTCCTGCGTCTGCTTTTCCAGATCGGAGATCTGCTGTCTGGTCTGCTCCTCCTGCTCCTGCATCGCGGCGATCGTGCCGGAAAGATCCGCCGCACGGCTGACCGTCGGGATCTGTGCAAAGAGAAGCACAAGGAGCAGACCCGCGGAAGCGAGTCTTCTGCAGATCGGTTTTTGCCTTCCCCGCGCCATCACCCGGCCCCCATCAGGTCAAACAGAGAGATCTGGTTCGATTCCGGAATGTCGCCCAGAAGGCCCAACCGGACCAGGGTCTCAATGACCGGTTTCGGACACTTGGTGCGCTCGCGGAAATCGTCAACGGACAGAAACGGCCCGTTCTTGACCGCCTCCGCGATCGCGTCCGCCGCCTGATCTCCCATGCCGCTGATCGAGTTGATCGCGGGCATGACCTTGCCGTCGATGACCGTAAAATGTCTGGCTCTCGCGCGGAAGATGTCCAGCGGCAGGAATTCGATCCCGCGGGCCAGCATCTCCTGTGCGATGCGCATCGCGTAATATTCATTCTTCTGCGGATCCGTGATCTTTCCCTCCGCCTCATCCGCCTTGATGTTCGCCATCTCCTGTTCGAGCACGTCCCGTCCGCGGCACATATGCTCATAGTTGAACTGTTTGGCGCGGATGGAAAACCAGGCAGCGTAGAAAGCCGCGGGGTGATGCACCTTGAACCAGGCGATCCGCCAGGCCATCATGACATAGGCCGCCGCGTGCGCCTTGGGGAACATGTACTTGATCTTCTTGCAGGACCAGATATACCAGTCCGGGACGTCTGCGGCAATCATGGCCTCCTCCATCTCCGGCTTCAGTCCCTTGCCCTTGCGGACGCTCTCCATGGTCTTGAAGGAGAGCCCTGCCTCCATGCCCTTCTGGATCAGATAGATCATGATGTCGTCACGTGTGCAGATCGCCGTGTCGATCGTCGCCGTTCCCTCGGAGATCAGCTTCTGTGCGTTGCCGAGCCACACATCCGTGCCGTGCGCGAGTCCCGCGATCCGGACCAGATGGGAAAAGGAGGTCGGCTTCGCGTCCTTAACCATCTGCATCGCAAAATCCGTGCCGAATTCCGGCAGCGCCAGACACCCGAGCTCGGTCTTGCCGATGTCCTCGGGCCGGATGCCGAGCGGCTTTGTCGACGCGAACAGTCCCATGACCTCGGGGTCATCCAGCGGGACCTGCGTGGGATCGATCCCTGTCAGGTCCTGCAGATAACGGATCATGGTCGGATCGTCATGTCCGAGGATATCAAGCTTTAACAGGTTGTGGTCGATCGAATGATAATCGTAGTGCGTGGTGATGATCGGCACATCCATCTTGTTGGCCGGGTGCTGCACCGGCGTGAAGGTGTCGATCTCTTCGCCCATCGGCAGCACGATGATCCCGCCCGGATGCTGTCCGGTATTGGTCTTGATCCCGATCAGCTGCTGCAGCTGTCTGCCGATCTCGCATTTGCGCTTGGGGATCTCCCGTTCCTCATAGTATTTCTTCACATAGCCGTAGGCATTCTTGTCCGCCAGTCCGGAGATCGTCCCCGCGCGGAAGGTCTGCCCGTAACCGAAGATGACCTCGGTGTATTTGTGCGCCTTACTCTGGTATTCTCCCGAGAAATTCAGATCGATATCCGGTTCCTTGTCGCCGTTGAAACCAAGGAAGGTCTCAAAGGGGATGTCAAAGCCGTCCTTGATCAGCTTCTCTCCGCAGACGGGGCAGGTTTTGTCCGGCATGTCACAGCCCGATTTTCCCGCGAACGCGCGCACCTCTTCCGAATCGAAATCGCTGTAGTGGCATTTCGGACAGCGGTAATGCGGCTGCAGGGAATTGACCTCGGTGATCCCCGCGGTGAACGCGACGAAGGATGAGCCGACCGAACCGCGGGAACCGACGAGATAGCCGTCCTCCACAGACTTCCAGACGAGCTTCTGCGCGATGATATACATGACCGCGAATCCGTTGGAAATGATGGAATTCAGCTCCCGTTCCAGTCTCTCTTCCACCACCGGTGGGAGTTGCTCGCCGTACAGTTCGTGCGCTTTGTCATAGCAGATGCGCCGGAGCGTCTCATCGCTGTTCTCGATGACCGGCGCACACTTGTCCGGACGCACCGGTGAAATGCTGTCGCACATCGCCAGGATCTTTCTGGGGTTGTCGATCACGATCTCCTGCGCCGTATCCGGATCGAAATAGGAAAACTCATCCAGCATCTCCTGCGTTGTGCGCAGAAACAGCGGCGCGGGATCCTCGTCCGCCATCTGCTTGCCGCTCATGATGATCGTCCGGTAGATCTCGTCCGACGGATTTAAAAAGTGCACATCACAGGTCGCGACCACCGGTTTGCTGAAGGTCCTGCCCAGACGCACGACTTCGCGGTTGATGTCACGGATATCCTCGTCGCTCTCGATCTGCGGATACCGTCTGTCATCCGCCACCATGAAGTGGTTGTTTCCCACCGGCTGGATCTCGAGATAGTCATAGTAACGGACAAGCCGGGAGATCTCCTCCTCCGAGCGGCCTTCCACAAGCGCTTCGTAAAGCTCACCCATGCAGCACGCACTTCCGACGATCAGACCCTCGCGGTGCTTCTCGAGCTCACTCTTGGGGATCAGCGGATGCCGTTTGAAATATTCTACATGGGACTTGCTGATCAGCCGGTAGAGATTGACGCGTCCCTTCGTGTTTCTGGCCAGAATGATCGCGTGATGCGGCCGGAGATTGCGGATCATCTCCGTCGAGAGCACCATCCGTTCCTCGAGCGCCTTCATCGTGCCGATCCCGTCCTCTTCGAGCTTTTTCAGAAAAGCAAGAAAGATCCCTGCCGTGCACTCGGCGTCGTTGACGGCACGGTGATGACCGTTCAGCTCCACGCCCAGCGTTCTGGCGACCGTGTCCAGTCTGTGATTCGACTGCTGCGGATAATAGTGGCGCGAGAGGCCCATGGTATCGATCGTCGTGTAGTCCGCCTCCCGTCCCTGCTCCCTGCAGTTCTGACTGATGAAGCCGGCGTCAAACGCGACATTGTGCCCCACGAGCACCGCGTCGCCGACAAATTCGAGAAAGCGCGGCAACACCGTTTCGATCGTCTCCGCGTCCCTGACCATGTTATCGTTGATATTGGTGACCTGCTCGATCCGCGGCGGGATGGGTCTCTCGGGATTCACAAAGGTTGAAAACCGGTCCGTGATCTCCCCGCCCCGCACCTTGACCGCGCCGATCTCAATGATCCTGTCCCGCACGGGAGAAAAACCCGTCGTCTCAAGGTCAAACACCACAAAGGTGCTGTCGGCCAGCGACTGTCCTTTGACGTTTTCCACAACCGGCTTCAGATCATCTACCAGATAGGCTTCAACGCCCAGCACGATCTTGAAGAAATCCTGTCTGTCGATTGACGCCTCCCCGGCTTCCTTGCGTTTTTTGTTCGCGTCGGAGAACAGATCATCCCAGGTGTGTCCCGCGTCGGTCAGCGCCTGCACGACACCGTGATCGGTGATGGCGATACCGGGCATCCCCCACGCATAGGCCTGCCGCACAATCTCCTTGACCTCGGAAACGCCGTCCATCTCACTCATCTTCGTGTGGCAATGCAGTTCAACGCGCTTGATCTCGGCGTCATCCGTGCGGGTTTCCGTGAAGCTCCCGATCTTCTTCACACCGTTGATCGATGCGAGGCCCAATTCATGGTCAAACCGGTCGATGAGCGGCACACCCTTGATCTTGTAGTTGCCGCCCTTTTTGAATTCGGCGAGAAACCCCTCTGCCTGTTCCGCGCTCAAAAAGATCTTGCCCGTGATCGTGTCGGTGTAGTCCGTGATGTCAAAGATCACCAGAAGCTTGCCGGATTTGAGCTCGCGTTGATCCAGCGTGATCACCCGGCCGCGTACGCACACTTCGCCGCCCTCTCCCTCAATATCGAGGATCGGCACCGCCTCGTCGTCAAAATCGCGTCCGAGGAGCACATCGGGATTGGAGGAACGGGCGAGTTTTCCGAAATCACGTCCTCTGCCTCCTCTTTTCCCTCCGCGGGAACCGTCTCCGAAAGAGGACACGGCTGCTTTCTCCGCGATCTCTCCGCCCGCTTCCGTGGCTGTCGCCTGCTGTTCCACGGCATCTGCCTTTTCCAGAACGGACGCGACCGCGTCGCCCTCGTACATGCCGCGCTGCCAGGTGCCGCCGCGCTTTTTCTCCTTCTTCGGTGCGTAGTCGATGGCGACGCGGACAGAAAATCCGCAGCGCTCATTGAAGACCTTTTCCAGGATCCGCACGATCTCATCGGCGTGGTCTTCGGCGATGATCGATTCCTCGAGCGTCAGCGTCACCTCGTCCGCGGACGGAAAACGGAATTCCCCGCCCTTCACCAGTGTGTAGATGACCGGCTGATAGGTGCGCAGTTCCTCATAGAGGCTGTCCTGATAAGCCTCCAGAAGATTCTCCGGCGTGTATTGCGAAGAGAGATGGAAGCGCTCGAAGATACGAACGGCCAGATCATCCTGCGGGAACAGCTGCTTTTTGATCGACCGCTCCATACGCGAAATGGACGCCTTGTCGATCAGGCGTCCACTGGACAGATAAATGTGCAGGTACTCCCGCTTTCGCGTGGTCGATACCCGCTCGATCTCCGTCCCCGCGAAGATCGACTGCTCGGTCTGCGTCAGTTTCAGCGTGGGAAAAACCTCGGAAAACGGTTTACTCATGCCAGTTCTCCAGTTCGTGTTGAAGAGCCGCGAGAAGCTCCGATTCCGGCATCTTGCGGATGATCTCCCCGTGTCGGATGAGCAGTCCCTCGCCGTCACCGCCGGCGATCCCGATATCGGCTTCTCTGGCCTCCCCCGGGCCGTTGACGGCGCAGCCCATGACCGCGACCCGGATGTTCAGATCAAACGCCTGCGTCATTTTTTCTACATCATTGGCCAGCCCGATCAGATCGATCTTTGTCCGTCCGCAGGTGGGGCAGGAGATCACCTCGATCCCCTCCCTGCGCAGTCCCATGGCACGCAGCAGGATCTTTGCGCTCACGATCTCATTGACGGGATCCCCCGTCAGCGAGACGCGGATCGTGTCGCCGATCCCGTCGTTTAACAGGATCCCGAGGCCCGCCGCCGACTTGATGTTGCCGGACAGAAGGGTGCCCGATTCCGTGATGCCGATGTGCAGCGGATGTCTGGTCTTCTGTGCGAGCAGGCGATGCGCCTTCGTGGAAAAGGCGATATTTGAGGATTTGATGCTCACGACCAGATGATCATAGCCCATGTCCTCGATGAGACCGATCTTGGAAAGCGCGCTCTCCACCAGTCCCTCGGGGGTCACGCCGCCGTATTTCTCCACGAGTTCACGCTCCAGCGAACCGCCGTTGACGCCCACACGGATCGGCACATTCCGCTCCCGCGCGGCATCGACCACCGCCCGCACCTTGTCCCTGTTGCCGATGTTGCCGGGATTGATGCGGATCTTGTCGGCGCCGTTCTCGATCGCCGCGATCGCCATCCGGTAGTCGAAATGGATGTCCGCAACGAGCGGTATGCGGATCCTCTTTTTGATCTCACCGATCGCCCGCGCCGCTTCCGGCGTCGGGACCGTGCAACGCACGATCTCACAGCCGGCAGCCTCAAGCGCATGGATCTGTCCGACGCAGGCCTTGATGTCCTCCGTCGGTACATTGGTCATGGACTGGATGCGGATCGGATTGCCCGCACCGATCGTCAAACTGCCGATCCTGACCGGCAGTGTGTGATCTCTTGTCGTCATTTCACTCATCCGATGAATTTCCCTATATCGTTAAACAGCACCACGATCATCAGCGCGATCAGCGCGATCATGCCGGCCAGATGGACATAGCCCTCCTTCTCCGGCGGGATCGGCTTCCCCCGCAGCACCTCAATAAAGGCAAAGAGCAGACGCCCGCCGTCCAGCGCGGGGATCGGGAGGAGATTGAGCACGCCGAGATTGACGGTCAAGAGGATCGCCAGATCGAGCATCGTGAGCGCGACAGCGGGCAGTCCGAAGGGCCGCACCTCTTCATAGGTCTCGTCTACCATCTTCACCATCCCGACGGGGCCCGAGAGATTGTCGAGCGTGAGCTCACCATGGATCAGCATCTTCAGACTGGTAAAGGTGAGATCAAAATAATACTTCTCCGTGTACCAGGCGTAGGGCACAAGCTGCGCCAGCGGCACACTGCCCTTTTTTCCGACATAGAGCCCCATGTAGTAGCGCGCGTCCTCGTCACTGTAATTGGGGGTAAAGGTGATCGTGCGTTCCCCGCCGTCTCTCTCGATCACCAGCGTGATGTCCTCGCCCCTGTTCAACTGGGACATGAGGGTGACCTCGCCGGCCATGTGGACACGTTTTCCGTTCATCGAGAGGATCCTGTCCCCCTCCTCGATGCCCGCCGCCTCTGCCGCCGAATTGTCCGTGATACCGATGACGACCGGATAGAGCCATGCGGAAAATGCCGTCACAAACAGGGACAGCACAAAACCGAGCAGGAAATTGAAAAAGGGACCGGCAAACAGGGTCGCGATCCGCGCCCACACATTGGCATTGCGGAAGGTATGCTCGTCGTTGAAGTTCTCTTCCCCCTCGTCCTCATACATACCGTCAAAAATGCAGGCACCGCCGAAGGGAAGCGCACGGAGCGCGAAAAGCGTGTCGCCCTTCTTTTTCTTGACGATCGCCGGACCCACACCCACCGTGAATTCCACCACGCGGATGCCGTTCGCACGGGCGATCAGATAGTGTCCGCCCTCATGCGAGATGATGAGGACACCGATCATGCACAAAAAGATCAGTATACTCTCGATCATTATTTTCTTCTGCTCCTGATCCGCTCCTCAGTCTCCCGCTGCGCGGCAAGGATCTGCTCCACGTCCGGTGCATCGATCCGCCGGTGGCCGTCCATCGCTTCCGCGATACCGTCCGTGATGTCCGTAAATCCGATCTTCTCTTCCAGAAACGCGCGCACCAGCACTTCATTGGCCGCGTTAAAGACCGTCGGCATGCTGCCGCCCTCCGAAGCGGCGCGCAGCGCCAGTCCCAGTCCCGGGAAATTCTCCATATCCGGTCTCTCAAATGTGATGGCGCCCAGTTCCGCAAAATCCAGCCGTTTCGTCGGTGCCTCGCGTCTGTCCGGATAGAACAGCGCCACCTGGATCGGCAGTTTCATCGTCGGATGAGACAGCTGGGCGATCACACTGCCGTCCGCGTACTGCACCATGGAATGCACGATGCTCTCCGGCTGCACGACGACCTCGATCCGGTCGAGTGTCACGTCAAAGAGCCAGCGGGCCTCCATGACCTCCAGTCCCTTGTTGACCAGGCTTGCCGAGTCGATCGTGACCTTGGCGCCCATGTTCCAGTTCGGATGTTTGAGCGCGTCCTGCGGCCGCACCTGCCGGAGTTCCTCTCTTGTCCTCCCGCGGAAGGGACCGCCGGAAGCGGTGATGATGATCTTTTCCAGACGTGATCTCTGATTACCCATGATGCATTGCCAGATCGCGCTGTGCTCGCTGTCGACCGGCAGGATCCGCACGCCGTGCTCCCTGGCGAGCGGCATGATGATGTGTCCCGCACAGACGAGGGTCTCCTTGTTGGCCAGCGCGATATCCTTGCCGCTCTCGATCGCGGCGATCGTGGGCCGGATGCCGATCATGCCGACGACCGCCGTAAGCACGATATCCGCGCCGGAAAGCGACGCCAGCTCGATCAGTCCGTCCATGCCGGTGAGAACACGCACCGGCAGATCCCTGACGCGCAGTGCCAGATCCTTTGCGGCGTCCTCGCGGTACATGCAGACCGCCTCCGGCCTCCAGCGCCTCGTCTGTTCCTCGACCAGATCCACGTTTTTGTCTGCCGCAAGGCCGACGATCTTCAGTTCTTCCTCATGCTCCGCGCAGACCTCGAGCGTCTGTGTGCCGATCGATCCGGTGGAGCCCAAAAGCACGATCTTTTTCATGTTCGCATGGCCCACATCAAAACTGTCAGGAAATACAGGAACGGTGTGACCAGGATCACGCTGTCAAAGCGATCCATGATCCCGCCGTGTCCGGGAATGCACCTGCCGTAATCCTTGATGCCGTGATCTCTCTTGATGCCGGAGGCCGCCAGATCACCAAGCTGGGAGATCACGCTCCCGATCGCCGTGATCAGCGCAAAGATCCAGATCATGTGATAGTCCTCCGCCTTGTGTCCGAAGATCGCGCCGAAGATGATCCCCGCAACGCAGGCGCCGATCACGCCGCCGACGGCCCCCTCCACCGTCTTTTTAGGGGAGAGGATGGGCGTCAACTTATGCTTTCCGAAAAGGCGTCCGGCAAAATAGGCGCAGGTATCGGATATCCAAGCCAAAAACGGAAGCCAGACCACATAGTTGCCGTAGGGAAGAAGCCACAGGAGATAGATAAAGGACAGCATGCACGGCGCGTAGAGAAAACAGAAGAATGCCGCCATGATCTCACGGCTGTGGATCCGCGGGAAACAGAACACATAAATAAAAAAAAGCATGACCAGCACCAGCAGGATGGACACGATATAACAGGAGAGTGTCTCCGTGAAGCGCAGGGTCAGGTAGAGCTCCAGGATGCCGATCACGCCGGCCAGCTCGGGCAGTGTGAGAAGCCTGTCTTTTTTCCTCACGCCCGTGGCGCCCGCGAGTTCAAAAAACGCGATCAGGGAGACCGCAAGCAGTGCTCCCCACAAAAACCAGCCGCCGCTTATCAGCACAAACGCGAGGATGAGTCCGATGCAGACGCCGCTGATGATCCTTGTTCTCACTTCGCCGCCTCGCTTTCCGCTGTCGTGTCGGGATCCTTGAGACCGCCGAATTTCCGGTTCCGCGACGCATAGGCCTCGATCGCCTTCTCCAACTCGCGCCGGTCAAAATCCGGCCAGGCGACGGGAGTAAAATAGAACTCCGTGTAGGCCAGCTGCCAGAGCAGGAAATTGGAGACCCGCTCCTCATTGCAGGTGCGGATGAGCAGATCCGGATCCGGAAGCTCTGCGGTATCGAGCATGGCGTTCAGCCTGTCCTCGGTGATCTCGGACGGATCCAGCTCCCCCCGTCCGACAGCCTCCGCGAGTTTTCTCGCCGCGCGGGTGATCTCGTCGCGGCTTCCGTAGTTGATCGCGATCGTGAACTGCAGTCCCGTGTTCTGTTTCGTGGCTTCCTCGAGCTTTTCGATGCTTTCCAGAATGTCCGCGGACAGACGGCTGCGCTCGCCGATAACCCGGCAGCGCACATTGTTTTTCATTGATTTTTTGATGCTCCCCACGAGATAATCCTTGAGGAGCTTCATCAACGCGCTGACCTCGGATTCGGGGCGCGACCAGTTCTCGGTGGAAAAGGCATAGACCGTGAGATACTGAATTCCCAGATCCCTGGCGTCCGTCAGGATGTCCTCCACCGCTTTGGCGCCGCGCAGATGCCCGGCGTTCCGCGGGAGTCCGTGCGCCTTGGCCCAGCGTCCGTTCCCGTCCAGGATGATCGCAACGTGACGCGGGACCATCAGATCTCCATCAGCTCTTTGGATTTGTCCTCGATCGCCTTGTCGATACGCTTGCAGTAATCCTCCGTAAGCTTCTGGAGCGAATCCTCCAGATCGGCGATCTCATCCTCCGAAACTTCGGTCCCCTTTAATTTTTTCAAGGCGTCATTGCCGTCCCGGCGGATGTTGCGCACCGCGACCTTGGCGTCCTCGCCCTTCTTTCTGATGTCCTTGGCGAGCTGTTTGCGGCGGTCCTCCGTGAGTTCCGGAAAGACAAGACGGATCACGCTGCCGTCATCCGAAGGGGTGATGCCGATATCGCTCGCAAGGATCGCTTTGTTGATCTCCTTGACCATGGACTTGTCCCACGGGGCGATCTGGATCATCCGCGCCTCCGGGACGGTAACATTGCCGACCTGCGCGATCGGTGTCGGCGTTCCGTAATAGTCCACACGGACGCGGTCAAGCACATGCGGATTGGCTCGCCCCGCACGCACGGCCGCCAGATCATCCGTCAGGTAGTTGTAGGCCTTCTGCATCTTCTCATCATATACCTTGATTTTGTCGTCCATGCCGCCTTTCCTCCTTTATGAGTCCTTAATCCGGTGTCACACGCGTTCCGTTAAAATCATCCGCGGCTGCCCGGACGATGCTGTTCTCTTCCTGCAGGGCAAAAACACGCATCGGCATGTGGTTCTCTTTGGCCATGATCGAGGCCGCGAGATCGACCACCTGAAGCCCCCGCCGGATCACCTCTTCGAGGGAGATCGTGTCAAAGCGCTTCGCGTCGGGATTCTTCGCCGGATCGCTGTCATAGACACCGTCGATGGTCTTGGCCAGCAGGATCATGTCCGCGTTGATCTCCACCGCACGCAGCACCGCGCCCGTGTCGGTCGAGAAATAGGGATGTCCCGTGCCGCCGGCAAAGAACACCACCATGTTCTTCGCGAAATATTTGTTGGCCCTGTCCTTGGAATAGAGCTTGGTAAAGGAGCCGCATTCGAACGGTGTCAGCACGTTGGTCATCATGCCGTTTGCGCGAAAGATCTCCGAAACATAGATGGCGTTCATGATCGTCGCGAGCATCCCGATCTGATCGGCCTTCACGCGATCCACCGTATCGTTCTGCCGCCCGCGCCAGAAATTTCCGCCGCCGATCACCACACCGATCTGCGTACCGCCATCCACAAGCTGCTTCACCTGCTTTGCGACCCGATCGATCGTCGCGTCATCAAAACCGGTCTTTTTGTCACCTGCAAGTGCCTCACCGCTCAGTTTCAGAAGAATTCGCATACAGGCCTCCTCGTTGTGATGTTCTGTGATTGCCGGGTGCTGCTTAGATCATTACTGTCTGTCGAGTCCGTCAAAGAATGCCTGCGGGTTGACCTCGGCGTAGGCCTGCGAGCACATGCCCTCGACCACGGCGCCGTTGTTGATCTGCACGGACTGGGACTTGATGTTGCCCATCACGATCGCCGTCGTGTCGAGCACGACCGGGCCGTGCACATCGATATCGCCCTTCACGGCGCCAGCGATCACGGCGCTGCTGGCATAGATGTTGCCGATGATGACCGTGCTCTGTCCGATCTTGGCCGCTCCCTGCGAACGGACCTCACCGGTGATGCGCGCGTTCTCCGCGTAGATCTCAGCCGCTGTCAGATTGCCGTCCAGCGCACCGGTCACGTTGAGCTTGCCGCTCGCCGTCACGTTACCGTTGATCTTGCCGATGACATCGAGCGAGCCCGACGTTGTCACATCACCGTCGATCTGCATTCCCGCGGTGATGACCGCGTTCTCGTCCGTGGGTGCCGCCAAATGCTGAACCTGTTCCATTTTTCTTTCCTCCTGCTTGTCAACTGGTTGATCGATCGTAACTGTATGTTCCGTTTCCGCCGCCATGGTGTTCATGCCGCTCAGTGCGTTTTCCACGAACGCGTCGTCGGCCCCCGCCGCGGTCTCTGCCGGCTCTTCGGGGGCGATTTCAGCCTCCGCGAGCGGTGACATCGCCGCTGCGATCGCCTCGCTGAAGACATCGCTTTCCTGCGGTGCCGCCGGTTCTACGGGTGCCTCCTCCGGGAGATTGTGCCACGGCGGCACATTGTCAACGGGTGTTTCCTCTGCCACAGGCTCCGCAGCGGAAAGCTCCTCTTCCAGAAGCCCGGTCAGTGCGTCCCCGGGAGTCTCCTCACCGACGGTCCCAAAATCGGCGTCCAGCTCATCGATCCTGGAGAGCATGCTGTCAAGATCCACGCCTGCCAACGATCCGGCATCCTCCGTGCTCTCTTCTCTGGTCTCTGCCTCCAGCTCTCTGGCTTCGTTAATGACCTCTTCGATCGTGCGGTCACCGGAATTCTCCGCGTCGATCACCACGCCGATCTCCGCCTCCGGGTCGGGCACAGCGTCACTGTCTGCGCCGATCACCGGCTCCACAGGCATCTCCTGCGGCTCCTCGGCCTGTGCCGCCGCGAGCAGCGGATCATTGGATCCGTCTTCCTCCGACGGGAGGATCGTGTTCACCGCCTGTGAAAGATCATCCTTCAGTTCCGAAAAAAATCCCATGTTCTCCTTCCTCCGTTCCTAGATTCCTTTATCCTTCACCTACCAGATGGTGCAGTTCTTCCGTGTCATCCGTGATCGCCTCGAATTCCGTGTCCTCCATCGCACGCACCGCCTCGATGATCGTGGGCAGCGCTTCGACGGTCGACCCCTTGTCTGACGCGTCGTGCATCAGCACGACCGACCGGTGGTAATTGCCGATCCCGCGGATCACGTTGTCCGTGATCTGCCAGGCGCTCATGCTGCCGGAGGCATCACCCGCATCGACATTCCAGTCAAAATAGCGGATGTTCTCGCGGTCGAGATAGGCGGTCAGTTCATTCATGTCCGCCTGGGAAGCCGTGTTGGAACTGCCGCCCGGGAAGCGATAAAGCTTGCACCAGACACCGGTCGTGTCATAGAGAAAGTTCTGCAGCTTGTGCAGATCCGTCTGAAAACTGTCCAGTGACTCGTAGACAGCGCTGTATCTGTGAGAAAAGGAATGCATGGCGAGCGTGTGTCCCTCGCTGACGATGCGGTTGTATTCGTTTTCGTAGCGCTTGTCCGTCCTGCCGATCACAAAAAAGGTGGCCGGAACACCATATTCCGCAAGGATGTCCAGGATCTCCCCGGTCGAGGTGCTCGGCCCGTCATCAAAAGTGAGATAAACCCGGCGGATGCCGTCCCATTCCTCCGTCTCCGTCTCGCCGGTCTGCATGTCCGGCGAATCACCGGATGCGGCGTTCCCCATGCCGCTCTCCGGGGCGTCAGTCAGTGCTTGCTGCTCCACGGCCTGCGCCGCGGCAGCGGTCAGTGCCGCCTCCCAGGTCTCCCTTGCGTCGTAGTGATTCTTGTACCAGGTCAGCTCCTCGCGGCTTTTGTCGAGCGCATCCATCGCACGGTCATAGCGCACGGCAAAAATGACGCAGAGCATGACCGGGATCATAACTGCCGCGCCCACCGCAAACAGGATGAGTCTGCGCAGAAAACGTATTCTCTTTTTCCGATCGTTCGTTTCCATACAGAGTTAAGTATACCACAGATTTCCGCATAAAAAAACCCGCAGTCAACGACTGCGGGTAAATAACTGATGATATTTTATCCTGTCATCCGATCGCTTTCTGCACGGCAGAGATGACACGATCCGCCTGGAACGGCTTGACGATGAAGTCCTTGGCGCCGGCCTGGATCGACTCGATGACCATTGCCTGCTGACCCATGGCGGAGCACATGATGCAGACCGCGTTGGGGTCGACCGCCTTGATGCCCTTGAGCGCGCCGATGCCGTCAAGCTCGGGCATCGTGATGTCCAGCGTCACCAGATCGGGCTGCAGTTCCTTGAATTTATCGATCGCCATCTGACCGTTCTCAGCTTCGCCGACAACCTCATAGCCGCCCTTGGTGAGGATATCCTTGAGCATCATGCGCATGAACGCCGCATCATCCGTGATCAGAATCTTCTTAGCCATACAATCTGTCCCTCCTGCGTCAACAAAAACGGCGCGTGATCGCACCATTTCTTTCGCAACTAACACACTTAACGTATTTTACAGGAAAAGAAATCAATTGTCAACATCCTGTTAAGGAATCAGATATTTCCCAGCAGAACATGACGGAGATGCTTTCCTGCGGTATCCCGGAGCCTTTCCATCAGCTGCCGTCCGGTGGGTTCCCCGCCCGTCATGCGATATCTGGGGAAGTACCTGGTGATGTGCAGCGTGATCTCCGGATCGACGGAGGAGAGCCACGCCGCTTCCCGATCCATCTCTTTGACATCGTCGTTGAGCCCGGGGACGATGAGACTGGTCACCTCGACATGACAGCAGGCCGCCGCGCTCTCGATCGATGCCCTGACTGCGGCAAGATTTCCGCCCAGCCGTGCGTAGCCTTCTTCCGTGAAGGCCTTCAGGTCGATGTTCATCGCATCCGCAAAGGGCAGCACCTCTCGAAAGGTCTCCGGTGTCACACAGCCGTTCGTGACAAATACGTTGCGCATGCCGACCTCTCTCACCAGCGCTGCCGTGTCCCGCACGAACTCGAATCCGACGAGCGGTTCATTGTAGGTGAAGGCGACACCGATGTTTCCCTCCTCCTCAAGTTCAAGGGCAAGATCACGGATCATCTGCGGTGTCATGACGCGGTGGTCGGTCACCGGTTCGGAGCCGATCCCGTCCGCGAGTCCCGTCTGTGAGATCTCATGGTTCTGACAGAAGGGACAGAACAGATTGCATCCGAAGCTGCCGACCGAGAGGACCCTGCTGCCCGGCAGGAAACGCGCGAGCGGCTTTTTCTCGATCGGATCCAGTGCCAGACTCGTGACCCTGCCGTAGTTCAGCGGAACGATCTTCCCGGAAGCACAGCCCCGCGCACGGCAGGCGCCGATCTGCCCCTCCGCGAGCCGGCATCCCCGCGGACAGACGCGACAGGTCTGACGGTCATCCCCGGTGCTCACGAAACAACCCCGTCCTCGGGAGTAAAGAGCAGGAGCCTTGCGTCGGAGGTGCGGAACATCCGCGTCCCCTCCCCGAAGCCCGTGCCGGCGTAGTTGGGCAACAGACGGATCCCGGCCGTGCACAGCGCACTGCCCGGCAGTTTCTGGTCTTCAATGTCCGAAGGCATATGATAGAACCGGTCTCCCAGTGCCTGCACCAGCCCTCCTTCACGGACATGGACCGGAGAGACCATATTGGCCAGGCTTCCGAAATCGCTCATGCGGACAGGCACAGCCTCATTGGTCACATGATACACTTTTTCCGGTGCAAGACCGGACATCCGCAGCTGCAGGAACGGCCGGTTCGGCCGGTTTTCCCTCTGCAGGAGGAGCACCGCGGCCCGTCCGTCCGACGGATCTCCGGACACGACCGCGATCGCGTCGCCCTCCAGACGGTAGACTTCGCCGGTAAAGAACACCCCGCGCCACTCCTTATACCAGACGATCTGTTCGCGGATCGCCTTCCTTTCCTCGGCGGAAAGATCGCAGGGGTCGCACTCGTATCCCAGGCATCCGAAAGCAGCCACGGCGAACCGGGTCTGCAGCGGCGCCGCGTTCAGCGTCTGGTGATTCGGGCTCGCGGAGACGTGCGCTCCGACCGTCGAGAGCGGATAGCCATAGCTGTATCCGCGCTGGATATCCGCCCGGCAGACCGCGTCCGTGTCATCACTTCCCCAGATCTGCGGGAAAAAGGACAGAATGCCCAGGTCGAACCGGTTACCTCCCGAAGCACAGCCCTCAAAGAGCACATCCGGAAAGGTCTGCACCAGTTCCCGCATGACGCGATAGAGGCCCAGCACGTAGCGATGCGCAAACTCGCCCTGCCGTTCAGCCGGCAGCGCCGCGGAGAAGCGGTCGGAAAAGATGCGGTTCATGTCCCATTTCACATAATCGACCTTGCCTTCCGAAAAGACGCGCGCCATCTCCCGGATCAGGAAATCCTGCACCTCGCGCCTGGTCAGATCGAGGATCATCTGGTTCCGACCGGTAGCGTGCGCACGGCCGGGAACACGGACCGCCCATTCCGGATGCTTCGCAAAGAGCTCCGAGCGCTCATTCACCATCTCGGGCTCCACCCAGATACCGAAACGGATCCCCAACCCATGGATCCGGTCCGCAAGGGATCCGAGTCCGTTCGGCAGTTTCTTCCGGTTTTCCGTCCAGTCCCCCAGAGAACAGGTGTCATCGTCGCGGGCGCCGAACCATCCGTCGTCGAGAACAAACAGTTCGATTCCCAGATCCGCGGCCTCTTTGGCCTGTTTCAGAAGTTTTTTGTCATCAAACCGGAAGTAATTGGCTTCCCAGCTGTTAAGCAGAACGGGCCGCGGCTTGTCGCGCCAGCTGCCCCGGATGATGTGCCGTCTGACAAAGCGGTGCATCTGCCGGCTCATGCCGCCGAAACCGCGGTCGGAATAGCAGAAGACCGCCTCCGGGGCGGACAGTGTCTCTCCCGGCTCCAGACGCCAGGAAAACCCGACGGGCTGGATCCCCGTCACGAAACGTGACCGGTCAAATCCGTCCGCGGAGAGCGCCTCGTAGTGATCGCCGCTGTAGACCAGATTGACACCGATGCAGCTGCCGCTCTCCTCCGTCGTGTCCTCCCGCGAGATCATCACGAACGGATTGGAACGGCTGCCGGAAACCCCCGCCCACAGACCTTCGCTCACCGCTCTTCCCGCCGTAACGGTCATGTCGGAACGATGCATCTCATCCGCCCAGTGACCGTGGAATCCCGAAAATCGCAGACCGGTCTCATGAAGATCGAGCTGCGCGGAGAGAAGTCTCTTTACCGTCACCGCATCCTGCCTGTCCTCCGGGACCGTGAGTCTTGCCCACCGGGTGATCACATCGGTGTCCGCGAAGACCGTGTAGAACAGTTCCAGCAGGAGTCCGCTCTCCCGTTCGCGGAAGCGGACCGTCAGTTCGCCGACACTGTCATCGGCGACGGCGCAGGGCAGCCCCGCGGGCTCCTGCCGTCCCTGCCGGATCTGTGCGTTCTCATAGACAAAATCACAGGTCGTGTTCCCGTCCGAAAACTCCAGTTCAAGGAACGGATCACGGATGTCCCCCTTTCCGAAAGAGGAGCATTCCGTACAGAGACTCTCCAGGCAGAGGGGTCCTGTCTCCGTGCTGTACTGGATCATGTTCCCTCCGGGATAGCGCTGCTTGTCCGACAACCCCTGCGCGATCATCGAAAGAAGCGCGTCGTCCGGCTCCGTGCCCGCAGGCACAAGGACCGCGCCGTAGTGCAGATGCTCCGCGACCCCCCCGGGCAGGATGTGAAAAAGATACGATGAGTTTGCCGTCTCCAGATAGAAGACATTATCCTTTGTCTGCCGGATCATCTTCCGACCTCCCGTCAGTCCGTAACAAACCTGAGAACAGCCGCCTCTTCGCCGCAGCGGATCTCCAGGCTCCCTTCGCCCGCCGTATCCGCGGTCCGCACATAGGTTCCCGTCATGCCACCGCGGAATGAGATCAGCGAAGGACCGATCAGCGACACCGCGCCGGAGGTCTTTAAGGAAACCGCCTCCTGATAATAAGGCAGCTGATTGCCGTTCTGATCCACCATGCGGATCCGCACACTGACGGCATCCCAGCTGTCTCCGCGGGATAATACATAACACCCGTTATTGTTCTTTTCGGCGCCGACCGTGATCTCCATATGATGCGACATCACGGCGGATCTGATGACGGTCTTCACCACACGTCCGTCGCGGACCGCCTCAAAGCGATAGGTGAGCGCTTCACCGCCCCAGTTGCCGATGTACTTCCCGTAAAGACGGTTCGCCTCTTCCATGGTGATGTGGTCGACCAGCATCATCTTGGCTGCCTCCGCTTTGGCCGTCAGGGGCAGATCGTTCATGCCGTGCTTCGCCACCGCGAGCAGGACCCGCTTGATCTGTGCGGCCTGCGCCTTCGTGTAATCCTCGTGCTTCTCGATGAGGTCCCCGACAAAATCGTCGATGAGGACCGGCGGATGCGGAAGCGACGGAAAATCTTCGACATCCGGGAAGAATTCGGCGATGAATTCGTCGTTCTTGTACATTTTCACACTGTCCGCGTTGGTGAGCACCCAGAGTCTCGTCAGCTGCCCCGCCGGGTGTTCACCGATATCCATGGTCGATGTCACCTCGAGCACATCGGCGTCATCCGTCTGCGACGCCCACAGAAAGGCCGCCGGCTTGGGATTGCGGAACATGTCCAGCACACCGTGGTAGCAGATGCGGTCACCGCTTCCGAAATCCCTATGGGTGTTGTAGTCAAACATGCACCAGGCAAACTCGCCGGCGATGTCATCCTCCGTGAAGGCGTCGTTCATCACGCGCGCATGACGCAGCACCTGGTTCGTGCGGTGCGTTTCATCATCAAAAGCCTTGGTCGGATACATGTGCCCGTTGTTCTCGGTGATCAGATACCCCTTCGAGACATCGGGCGTGACCTCCCGTTTCCTGCTGACGCCGCGGTTCTCGCCATTGTGAATGAAATCGTTGTAGGTGTAGACATCCTCCAGCAGCTGGCTCTTCTGCAGATAGCGCACGCCGCCGGTCGGACGCGTCTCATCGAGCGCGTGGGCGATCCTGTTGGTCTCCGTGTAGAACGCCTCATCGTCCTGCGACTCGTTGATGCGCACACCCCAGATGAAGATCGACGGATGATTGCGGTACTGCAGGATCATCTCACGCACGTTGTCGCAGGCCTGGCGCTTCCAGTCATCGTCGCCGATGTGCTGCCAGCCCGGGATCTCCATGAACACCAGGATCCCCAGCTCGTCGCAGCGGTCGATAAAGCTGTGCGCCTGCGGATAGTGCGAGGTGCGCACCGCGTTGACATGCAGCTCGTTTTTGAGGATCTCCGCGTCCTCGCGCTGCAGACGGTCCGGCATCGCGTAGCCGACATAGGCGTAACACTGGTGACGGTTCAGCCCGCGGATCACGGTCCTGTCCCCGTTCAGATAGAAGCCGTCCGCGCGGAACGCCACTTCGCGGAAGCCGAAGCGGGTGCTCTTCTCATCGACCACGGTATCGCCGGATACGAGCTGCGTGCGCACGGTGTAGAGCGCGGGCGTCTCCGTCGTCCAGGGCGTGATCCCGCGGATCTCCCAGGAGGAGGTGATCTCCGTCTTTCCGGCCTCCACCGGCTGCCTGTGCGACGCGATCTCCGTTCCCTCCGCGTCGGTCACGCTGCAGACGAGAGAATGCCTGCCCTCCGGCGCCCCGGAAAACGCGGTCACCACTGAGAGCATCGCGTGTGTGCGGCGCACCTGCGTGGTCTTCACGAACACGTCGTCGATATGTGTCTTCGGACCGATCTGCAGAAATGCCCCGCGGTACAGACCGCCGTAAGTCATGTAATCAATCACGAAGCCGAAGGGCGGCTGGTTCAGCGTCTCGTTGCTGTCAAGCCGCACGGCGAGCACGTTGTCCTCACCGGCAGGACGCAGGGCTTCCCGCAGATCCATCGTGAAGGCGGTGTAGCCGTTTTTGTGACAGATCAGTTCCCTGCCGTTGAGCCACACCGTCGCCTCGTGCGCCGCGCCGTCGATCGTGAGGAGCACCGCCCGGTCCGCCCAGGCAGCCTCCGTCCGGAACACCTTGCGGTAGCCGGTCACCCGCTGGTAGATGTGCTCATCGAAATAGTTATAGGGCGTTGTCACCACGCTGTGCGGCAGCACCACCGGTTCGCCGGCCGGTGCTGCGTCCGTCCGGAGCGCGTCCTCCCAGGAGGGATAGAACATCCAGTCCCTGTTCCATGCGATCGTCTTCATTACGGCCGTTCTCCTTTCTGCTTATATAAATAACATCTGCTATTTTTTAACATCCCACGTCCGGAGCGCCTCGAGCAGAAATGCCCAGGTGCGTCCCGCCGATGCGATATGCATTCTTTCCTTTGTCGTGTGGACATGCTCCAGATCCGGTCCCAGCGAAACGCAGTCAAGACCGGGCTTCAGACCACGGAACAGTCCGCACTCCAGACCCGCGTGGATCGCCTCGATCCGCGGCCTGCTGCCGTTCATCCTCTCCCAGGTGTCCGCAAAGTGCCCGCAGATCCGGGAATCCGGATCAAACGCCCAGCCGTTGTATTCCCCGGAAATCGTGCTCTCTGCCCCGAACCGTCCGGCCAGAAGCTCCAGTCTGCGACGGAGTGCGTCCCGCGCGCTCTCCCGGCTGCTCCGGAGAGCAAATCCGAAACAGAGCTCCGCCCGGTCCGGGAGCTCCGTGCGCATCACGCCGAGATTGAGAGAGGTTTCCACAAGTCCCGGCAGATCAGCACTCATCGACTGTACACCGTTCGGCGCCGTGCACAGGAACGCGGCCGTTCTTTCGGCAAGATCCTCATCGAGCACCGGCACCCCATCGGAGACCGGTTCCGTGCCGTCCGCAGGGTCCGATGATCCGGGACGGACCAGCGCACAGGTCAGGTCAGGATCCCTGCGTCCCAGTTCCCGCCGGATCGCCGCAGCCTCACAGCGGATCGTCTCCTGCGCCCTGCGGATGCCGTTTTCCTCATCCGCGGGAAACACCAGATCGACCGCCGTCGCAGCGGGGATCGCGTTGTCCGCGTCGCCGCCCGAAGCACCTGCGATGCCGAAGACGCAGCCGTCATCGCGCAGTGCCTGCAGGATCCTTCCCGCGATCAGCACCGCGTTGCCGCGCTCCTTAACGATCTCCATCCCGGAATGACCGCCGAGAAGCCCCTCTATCTTCAGCACGGCACGTCTTCCGCGCATGCGCAGAACATTGCCGGACATGCACACGTCCACCCGCACGCCGCCCGCACAGCCCGCCAGGAGCACACCCTCCTCCTCGGAATCGAGATTGACCAGGCAGTCCGCGTCAAGAAGTGCGGGATCGACGGCACGTGCACCGTTCATGCCGGTCTCCTCATCGGTCGTCATGACCAGTGTCAGTGCCGGGTGCTCGAT
>JAILOV010000053.1 GCA_024690605.1 Lachnospiraceae bacterium
CTACAAAGGATGACCTTCAGAAGAAGGCGTCTGGCTGTTAAGGATAGCACAGAGCCTGCAAAACGGAGTGAACACCTATATTAGGTGATCTGTTTTGCAGGCTCTTTTTTTGTTCCTCCGTTTTGCGGCTCTTCCGAGGAAGTTGGAAGAGGCGTTGTACAGAGAATTTTATTTATAACTCATTTTTCCATATTTACCTCGGAAAAGTTTTTCCGGAGTTCCGGATTAGGGCGAATTGTGCCCCACAACCCAGTAGGAGGTAAAGAAAAATGAGAAAACAGTTTATTTTTGATCCACAGAAGGAGACAGCAACAGCTTATCTTACAAGGATGTCTCCGGTTCTTGGCGCTTTAAGAAATGATGGCGCTTCTATTGCAAATCCGCAGTTGATTTCATCCGTAGGACTAGAAGAAAAGGTAGAAATCGAGAACGAAGTGTGCAAGGCTTTTGAAAAAACCATCAGCACAGAAACGAGACGTGTTATTAAGATGACACCGGGTAAGCTTGACGATTATGAGGACGATTATAAGAATGAGCTTAGACTTGCAATTCTTAAAGATATCCATAAGTTCAATAATCCTGCTTATTTGAAGGGAAGTCAGACTTTCTCGATAGATGCCTTTGTAAGAGCGCGCGTGCCTGGTGTAACCAAGAAGGTTATCGGTATGAAGCGTGGCCGCAAGGAATATGAGATGAAGCGAGAGAGCCATGTTAAAAAGGTTATGGCAGCCCTTCTTGCTGCAAAGGGTTCAGCTGTGATAACGGTGGATGACATTTGGAGGAATCAGCACTTGGCAAACGATTCCATGACACTTTCAAAAGACCAGATTTGGGATGTCATGGCAGCAATGGAAGATGCGTCATATCTTGAAGATTTAACAGAGTGTGAAGCAGATTACAAAGAATCTAAGTACGGTTCGGTTGAGCAGCAGGGCATAATTGATGATTTTATGAAGGACATGTCCATTTATCCTGAATATGAGATGTACATTTACTTGCAGTCGCTTCGGCTTAGATTGGATGAAACCACAAACAAAGAGATAGCCTGCGATAAAAGGCTGATTGACTTATGCAAGGCATCACCGGAAGCAAGGGACAAGGTGATCTACGAAAGAATTGTCATCGAAAGACCTAAGAGCGGTATTGCTCCAAATTCTGAGTTCGATGAATATGTTTCTACCACTTACATAGAAACCACCTACAGGAGAATCGACAGAAATGTGAAAGCTTCTTTTATAAAGAAGAATCTCGAAGAGACAGATATGTTGGCGATTCTTAATCACTTAATTAATATGTAATGGTTTACGAAGCCTCGACTTAAACGGTCGGGGCTTTTTGACGTCAAAACGACGTCACAATGATAATAAACGTGACGTCAGATTGACGTTTTGACCCAGTTTTGAGGACTGTAAACACACTGTGGATACTGCCAAAGGCATTGAATTTACTGGATTCAAGCCACCTCGCCACAAATGTTTGTGGTGCTGATCGGTCTGGTGATCGTTTTCAAAGAGCAGATCAGCGGGATCGTCGAGAGTGTGTTCGAGACGATCAATAATGAAAAGGACGCGGTCACAGGTGGTTACTAAATGAGAAAAGGATCCTTGACGGTATTTTTGTCTCTGACGATCGCGATCATGCTGTCGCTTATCCTGGCACTTTTGCAGAATGCACGGATCGGTGCGGTCAGGATGAAGACGGAGTGTGCGACGGATATCTCGATGAATTCCGTGCTGGCGGAATACAACCGTGCGCTGTATGAACAGTATGATCTGCTTTTGACGGATCTCTCTTATCAGACGGATTCCCCGTCTGTCGCCAACGCAGAGGAGCATCTTCGCTATTTTCTGCAGGGAAATTTTGACAGATCCGTGATCGGCAGGCTGACCGGAACAAGAACCATGACCGCGACGGAGTGTGAGGATGTCACGATCTCCGCATATTCCGTGGCAACGGACAACGGAGGAGCCGTTCTGAGAAGGCAGATCCTTGCCTATATGGAGGGAGAGCCGGTGATGGACGCGATCGCGGAAGCGGGAGCCAATCTCGGTGTTCTTTCATCGCACGGCTTTGACACACGAGATGTCGAGGCCGAAGCGGCGGAGAACCGGGCGCAGCTGGAGGCGATCGAGATACCGACGCAGATCGATGAGGAGGGCAATGAATATCAGCCGATCCTGGACAATCCTGCGGATGCGGTCGAATCACAGAAGGGGGTCGGGATCGTCAATCTGGCGGTCCCCGATCCGTCCTCCATTTCCACGGTTTCCGTTGATCTGAGCCGGTATGTGTCCCATCGCGAGAAAAACCGCGGAACGGGCCTGGATGAGGAGGAATCCCTGAGTGTCATCGACCGCATGCTGATCAATCAGTATATGGTTGAAAAGACCGGCTGTTTCACGAGACCGAAAGAGGGGTCGTTACTGAAATATCAGCTGGAATATCTCATCGCCGGTCAGAACAGTGATTTTGAAAACCTGGAAAGCTGTGCACGGGCCATCATGTTCTGGCGGGAAGCCACGAACCTTGTCTGTCTTCTTTCGGACAACAGCAAGGTTGCCATGGTGGAAGCGCTGGCGGGCGTTCTATCCGCGCTGGTCTTTGTGCCGGAATTACAGGAACCGCTGAAATGGTCAATGATCTTTGCGTGGTCCTTTGCCGAATCGGTCAGCGATATGCGGATCCTCTATGAGGGCGGGCGGGTTCCGCTCGTCAAGACGCAGGATACCTGGCGTCTGTCTTTCACGAACCTCGCCTTTTTCAGGGATCATCTGGGCGGCGGCGGAGACAGCGGACTGGAATACGCGGATTATCTGCGCATGCTCCTGCTCCTGCAGGGGATGGACGAAAAAACCGACCGGCTGGCGGATCTGATGGAGATGGATGTGCGGCAGACGCCGGGCAACGCGAATTTTATGCTGGATTGGTGCATGGATGTTTTTCAGGCCGAGATGCTGATCACCAGTCGCGTGGGATTTTCCATGAGGATCGTGAGAATCTATGGATATGAGAAGTAGAAACGAAGAAAGGCGGAAACGGCGGCAGACAGGGACGGGTCTTCTGTCCGGACAGACAAACAGGAAGAAGCCGCTCCGGGCACATGATCGGGCTGCGGCAGAAGGGGCGTCCCTGTGTGCTGCCGTTAAGAGTGTTTTGATGCGGGCGGAAAAACCATTTGCGAGAGCCCGCAGAGGAAGTGTGACCGTCGAGGCGTCGATCGCGCTTCCGCTGTATCTGTTCTTTTTTGTCAACATCCTTACGGCGTTCGATATCCTGCGGATCCAGGATGATCTGACCGCGGCGCTTCATCAGACCGGGAATCACATCGCTTTTCACGCTTTTGACATGAAATATGCCGATGAAGCGATCGACTATCTTACCGGGACGGAGGCGGGAGATGCGACGGGGAGCGTGTTTGCCGAGGTCGGGACAACAATTTATTCGGCCTTCTATGTCAAAGACCGTGTCGTGGATTATCTGGGGAGTGAATATCTTGCGCACAGTCCGGTGGAAGACGGTGAGGACGGAATCAGCTTCCTGCGTTCGCGGATCATGCTGCAGGGAGATGAGATCGATCTGGTCGCTTCCTACCGGGTCCAACCATTTTTTCCGGGACTGATCGCCTTTCGCGACTATCCGGCGGAAGCCAGATATTTCGGCCATGCCTGGACGGGGTATGAACCCGGAGGTGCCGGGACCTCACAGGAGACAGAGGAGGATCCGATCGTCTACATCACGGAAACGGGGACGGTTTATCACCGGAATCTGAACTGCACGCATCTGAAGCACGCGGTGCGGTCCGTTTCCGTAGCCGAGGCACTGGAGGCGGAGAACAGGAGCGGGGAACGCTATACGCCCTGTGAGATCTGCGGCGGATACACCAACGGACAGGGAACCGCGTATATCGCAGAGGGAGGGGACCGGATCCACAGTACGGTCAATTGCCCCGGTCTGAAGAGGACAATTTATTATGTACATCTCTCGGAAGTCGACGGTCGGCCGCCGTGCTCTCTGTGCGGGATGGGCAACTGATCGGAAGGAGGAAAGATATGCTGATCATGACGGCAGCGACCGGCCTGATGCTTGTGACATCGATCCGGGATATCAGAAAACGGGAGATCGCGCGGTGGATGTTTGCCGCGGCAGGCGTTCTGTCAACGGCAGCAGTGATCATCGAAATTGCCGGATCGGCGGACACCGGATTGACAGCCGGCAGGACGATCCTGTCTTTGTTACCCGGAATAATACTTCTTGCGCTCGGGTTTCTTTCGAAGGGCGGGATCGGATACGGAGACGGGATCTTTGCGCTGCTTCTGGGTCCGGTCTTTGGATTGGAGAGGATGGCGACCGGGATCTGTCTGGCATTTTTTCTGAGTGCCGTTTTCTCCGTGATCCTTCTGGTGCGAAAACGGGTCGGGCGGGACAGCAGCCTGCCGTTTATTCCTTTTTTTGCCGCTGCTATGGGGGTGATGCTCTGTGTGTTTCGATAAATGGAAAGGACGGAACGGTCATCCTCTCCGATCGGCATATTTTACGGTGGAGATGTCTCTGGTTTTTCCGATCGTGCTGTTTGTCATGGTGCTGCTGATCCATTTTCTGTTTTATCTGTACGGAAGATGCATTCTGTCACAGGATGTTTATCTCCTTGCTTTCCGCACCAGCATGCTGAACGAAGAAGAAGCGGGAACCGACAGAAAAGCCTATCTGCAGGGGATCGCGGATGCACAGTTCGGAAGGAAATACTTTGGCAACCGGCGGCCGGTTCTCGATCTGGAAGTGACGGCGGACGAGGTTCATCTGCACGCAGAGACGGAGGCATCGCACAGGGCGATGAACTGGATGGATCTCATGCCTGTCGGATCCTGGGTACACGGTGCCGGCGCGCGTGCGGAGATCGTCGACCCGGCGGCGCGGATCCGGAGGATCGACCGGATCGGGGATGTCGCCAGAGGTGTTTATGAATCGATCAGTAACAGGTGAGGGGGTAAGAATGGAGATCAGATTTGACCGTGATCTGCGGCACAACTACATGGTGCTTTGCGGATTGCAAACAACAGAGGACTACAGACTTCGGATGCTTGCCGAAAACTGTCCCGAAGGACTTTTGAAATGCAGCCTGCGCAATATCAACGGGACAGGATTTCTCTACTATGAGATCGATTCGAAGCAGCCGCTGAGAAACCGATATACGGGCGGCAGCATGCGGGCGGAGGATCTGCGACGACTTCTGCAGGCGATCGACCGGCTGCGGGAGACGCTTGAGGATTACCTCCTGGATGCGGAGCATGTGTTGTTTTCGGCAGACTGCGTCTACACGGACATGCGTAGAGGGGATTTCTATTTTGTATACTGTCCGTTCTCCGAAGGGGACGCATCTCCCGGATCCGCCGGATTTTCTACATTTGCGGAAGAGCTGCTCTCCTTTCTGGATCCCGGGGATGAGGAAGCGGCACGGATCGCCTATGAGCTTTGTGAGATGGCCGGAGGAGGAGAAATGCTGCTTTCGGACATGATCCGCGTGGTTCTTACGGAGACGGATCCCAAGGAAGAGGAACCCGACCCGTTTTTTCATCCCCGGGCGGCGAGAACGGAGGTAACGGAGGAGACAGTGAGCGGGATAGCGGAGCAGGCGGAAGAGACACCTGCGGATTCGGCGGAAAAGCGGCGTGAGGTCTGGCCATGGGTGCTGGCAGTTCTCTTTGTCACGGTCTTCGCAGCCAATCTGATCATCCGCAGACGGTTCTGGCTAAATGAGAGAGAGAATCTCCTCTCGCTGGCGACGGCGATCCTCAGCGCGCTAATGACGCTGGTTAGCCTTGTGCTCGGAATACGGGGAGAATCGCGAGCTTCAAAGAAAGCGGATGCGGATCTGCCCGCATCGGAAGACGGCTGGATGCGAACGCAGTGGGAGGAAGCGGAACTCTTCGGAGAGACGGCACCGAAGGGCGGCGGAGGAACCGGTCGCACGGAGCGAAAGAAGCGGGTGCCGGAGGAGGCATTCTCCGCGGATGAGGACGAGGAGACCACCGTGCTGGGAGAGGAGGATTGCTTGTGCACACGAAAACTCTACGGGCGCAGCGGCAGGGAAACGATCAACATCTCTCTGGAACATCTGCCGCTCACGGTCGGCAAACTCTCCGGCTGTGCGGATTTTGTTATCAGGGATCCCTCGATCAGCAGGATGCACACCCGGTTTCTGGGGGATCCCGCTTCGGATTCGGTGCAGATGAAGGATCTGAACTCAACGAACGGCACCTTTTTAAACGGCAGAAGGCTTCGCCCCAACGAAAGTGTGTCGATCCGCCCCGGGGATGAGATCGGGATCGGTCGTCTCCTGTTCGAGATGCGTTAAAAGAGCATTTCGCGCCTTTGGAATTCGTGGTATAATCATACGATAGATCACGAGAATAGCGTCATCAACGGAGGCGGAAGTGAAGATCAATATCTATTACGGCGGCAGGGGCATGATCGATGATCCGACACTCAGCGTGCTGTCCATGATCACCGGCGTGCTCAAGGAGCTGAATGTCCAGGTGGAGCAGTTCAATCTCTATGAGGACAGAAATAACATCACGGCATTGCCGGGAACCCTGAAGGAGGCGGACGGGATCATCCTCGCCAGCACGGTGGAGTGGTACGGTATCGGCGGCTATCTGATGCAGTTTCTCGATGCTTGCTGGCTCTACGGTGACAAGGAAAAGATCAGCGAGCTCTATATGGCGCCGGTGGTCATGTCGACGACCTATGGCGAGCGCGAAGGCAAGATGACGCTGGAGAGCGCCTGGGAGATCCTCGGTGGTCTCGTCTGCGGCGGCATGTGCGGCTATATCGCCGACACCTCCGTTCTGGAGAGCAGCACCGAATACCGGAAACTGATCGAGAAGAGGACCGAGAACATCTACCGCACGATCAGCCAGAAATTCTCCTGCCTGCCGGCGAGCAACCAGGCGGTGAAGCAGAAGATCTCGATCCCGCGCAGCGCGGATCTGACACCGCAGGAGTCCGAGCAGCTGGCGCACTATGTCTCCGATGATCACTATGTCCGGACACAGAAGGAGGACATCCGGGAGCTGACGGATCTCTTCCGCGGCATGATGGACAAGGATCAGCGATCCGATGAGCCGGATGAGCTGCTCTCGCAGTTCAAGAGCAGATTCCGTCCCGTTCCGGGTGTCAGGGCAAAATATCGCATCGTTGTGACGGACAACCCCCAGACCAGTCCGGTGCTCATTTCCGTTGAGGGTGCCAAATGCGAGTGCACCAATGACGCCGACACGCCGTGCGATGCGACCTTGTCTCTCACCGCGGACCGGCTGAAGGAGATCATGGGTGGGCGCGTGACGTTCCAGCGTTCCTTTATGGAGGGAAGCGTCAAGATGAAGGGCGACTTCACGCTGTTGCGCAATCTGGATCAGATCTTCACCTTTATGGAACAGTAAACAAAGGGAGAGCGGACAATGAAAAAGGAAGATTGTATTTTCTGTAAGATAGCGAACGGAGAGATCCCCACCAACACGGTCTATGAGGACGACCGCTTCCGCGCGATCCTCGATAACGGACCGGCGACGAAGGGTCACACCCTGATCCTGCCGAAGGAGCACTATGCGGATCTTTATGAACTCCCGGAAGATACGGCCGGTGCCGCGATCGCGCTGGCTAAAAAGCTTGCCGCACGAATGCGGGAGAAGCTTCACTGTGACGGCGTCAATCTGGTGCAGAACAACGGCGCGGCGGCCGGTCAGACGGTGCTGCATTTCCATCTCCATGTGATCCCGCGCTACGAGGATGACGGACAGAAGATCCTGTGGGATCCGACAAAGCCCTCCGATGAGGAATTAAAGGCGGTTTGCGGGGAGCTGGCAGGCGAATAACGCTTGCACCGGTGCGAAAACTGTGATAGATTAAAGATGGAGTAACGGCTGTTTTCCGACGGGAAGGGAGGTGTTCCCTATGGCAAATATCAATCCGTTGATGAGTGCAAATGCAGCAAATCCTGCGCTCAATGCACCTCGCCCGGCCGAACAGATCCAGAAGACACCGGTCAGGGTTGAGGCGGAAAAACAGGATGTCCGGCAGCAGACAGAGACCGAGAAGCCGGAGGCCCAGGAACGCGAGCTCGATCATGTGATCGCGGTCTCCAAAGACGGTGATACGGTGCAGGCCAGCGATGAAGCTGTGCGGGAGCTCAACGAGGAGGAGACGATCGGCAGGGTGATCGGTGATCCCGAGAATGAGCGGATCCGGCGCGAGCAGGAGGGAGAGGATTCCAGGACCAGGGAAGAACTTCTCCGGTTGGAGCTGGAGCGCAGCGAGGCGATCCGCGAGGCGCAGATGGAGGCTGTGCGCGAAGAGCAGGAAGAGCGCATGGAGGAAACCGCCGAGGCGGAACCGAACAAGGTGCTCGCAGACGAAAAGGAGACGATCGCCTCCGAGGGACAGATCAATTCCTTCATCGGCTATTCCGACGCCGAGCTGGAGCGGATGTACCTGCAGGGCAACATCAGCAAGTTCGACTATGACAAGGAAATGGAGAGCCGGACGGCAGAGGAGGAAGCCCGCAGAGAGGAGCTGACGGATTTCGCGCTGGAGACGACGGATCAGGCCGCACAGCTGGAGAGGAGCGAACGGCAGGGCGAGGAGATCGAGCGCGCGTTCTCCGATAATGCCAATGAGAAACTCGATGCGGCGGAGCGGGTACAGATCCTGCAGGTCATGCAGAGGACCGCTCAGACCGAGAACAGCGATCCGAATCAGATCGCACCGCTTGCGAATTTTGCACTGAGCTAAATCACAGAAAGACTTGCAATAAAGCCTCCGTCTGTGATAAAATAACACGGATTATTTTTATGCTGTGTGATTTTATCGCAGACGGAGGTTTTTGTTTTGCAGAAAAAACACCTGAAAAAAAGGAAAAAACGGCAGATCAGTTCTTATGATACGATGCGCTTTGATGAAGAGGATCTTCTGGAGCTGGACGAGGAACAGGAATTCATGCGGGAAGATGCCGATCTGGTCGATGACGAGGACGAGGAAGACGAGGAAGAGGAGGAGCCGATCGAGGATCTGGCCGAGAGTCTGGATGGAGACACCTGGGATTGTGCGGGCAGTGAGGTGACGCTGACGGAGGAGCCCGCGGAGAGCGACGAATCGGCGGAGGAAGAGGATCTTCTCTCCGATGAACAGGTCCGGGATTTCACGCAGGAGTTTGAGAAGATCCCCGAAGATATCGCCGATCTGGAGGCGGGAGAGCCTGCCCCCAAAGAATTCGACGCCTACGAGGACGATGACGATTTCTATGATGAAGAGGACGATGAGCCCGAACCCCGGGCGGCACATGACAGACCCGTCAAGAGAGAGAAGCAGAGGGAGCCGCAGGATAAGGAAAAGGCTCCGAAGAAAAAACCCCGCCGCGGTGTAAAGGGACGTGCGCGGAAGGGAAAAGCCGGAAAACCGGTAAAGAAAGAATCTCCGAAAGCTCCCAAAGAGAAGAAGCCCATCCGGCTGACGGCCTTTGAGTGGATCGCTGTCGCGACGAGCGGTCTGCTGGTCGTTGCGGCCGTATCGCTGGGACTCATGTTCACGCGGCTGCAGAAAGCGAACGCGCAGGCGGCGGCTTTCTCGGAGATCGGAGCGGATCTGGCGGATCTGAAGATCATCGGAGAGAGCGGCCTGATCGCCATGCGGGATGCTTCCGCCCTTCGTCTGGCGCAGTCTTCCATGGAGGAGATCGGCGAAGACGGCGAATTCCTTGACGAGGAAGAGGCGGAAGAGATACCGAAGACCGTCGAGATCTCCGTGAACCTGACCTCGATCAAGAGCGATCTGAAGATCAAATTTGTTAATTCGGCGACCGGAAAGCTGGTCGCCAATGTGCCGTTCACGGTAACGGTCAAGTCGCCGGGAGGCGAAGAGAGCGTCTGGAACGATCATGACACGGACGGCATCATCTACAAGTCCGGTGTGGCGGCCGGGACCTGGAGCGTCACGCCGCAGGCGCTTGATGAGAAATACAGCGAACAGTATATCCTGAGCACCAAGGGCAAGACGATTTCGGTCAAGGACAAGATCGAGTATAAAAAGGTCGATGTGACCGATGAGATCAAAAAGGAATCGCAGGTCAATGTCGCCGTGGAGGATACGGAACCCAAGGAGGCGACAGCGGTCGAATCCGTCAATGTCGACACGGTGGAATGGGTAGAATCCTCCAAAGAGGAAGTCGGCTCCGGAGACGGGACCTATTCCTGGCAGGAGGTACAGAAGGCGGACATCGCGGCACCGAGTGTCGGTGCGGGCTGGTCGTTAAAACGGATCATGAAGCTCAGCGCAACGGAGGGCACCAGTATCGCCGGTGAAGGCGGCGGACAGGAAGGCACGGGAGCGGGGGATCCGACCACCGGAGCCACCGCGTCGGAGAGCGGAACCGGTGCCAGTGCCGTGACAGACGCATCGACGGCAGCATCGGCCGCCGAATCCGCTTCCTCAACGCAGACTTCTGCGGAAGCGGCATCAACGGCTTCCGTGGCGGGCAGTACGGCTGCGGCGGGAGACAGCAGCTCGGCAGCCGGCACTGCAGGAAGCACAGCAGCCGGCACCGCGGGCAGTACGGCGGGTACCGCGGGCAGCACGGCGGGTACCGCGGGCAGCACGGCCGGCACGGGAGACAGCACGAAGAGAACCCTCACGCTCACGCCGGCAACCGTGGCGCTGTTCGTGGGCGGCAATGCTTCGATCTCACCGAAACAGAGCGGTTTTACCAATCCGACGTACACCTACAGATCCTCGGACGCTGCGGTAGCCACCGTCAGCGATGCCGGTGTTGTGAAGGGTGTTAAGAAGGGGAAGGCGACGATCACCGTGACCGCTAAAGAAGGTGATCGTGAGGTTTCGGCGACCTGTGAGATCACGGTCGGCGAGGGCGGCACGCTGAAGACAAAGAGCGGTGAGACCGTCTTTGTGAAAGAAGGAGACAGATATCGCGAAGCGACAGCCTCGGATTATGCGACCGCATCCACCTTCTATCTGCGGTCGGAGACAAAGAGATATGTCTACCACGGCTGGCAGACGATCGACGGACACACCTATTACTTTGACAAGAACGGAAATTATGTGACGGGCGATCAGGTGATCCTCGGCGTCAAATATCATTTCGGTTCCGATGGTGTGCTTTCCAGCGGATCCGGCGCGCTGGGTGTTGACGTCTCCAAGTGGAACGGCAAGATCAACTGGAACGCCGTGAAGAATTCCGGCGTCTCCTATGCGATCATCCGCTGCGGTTACCGCGGCACCTCGACGGGCGTTCTGGTCGAGGATTCCAGCTTCCGCACCAACATGCAGGGAGCGCTGAATGCCGGTCTCAAGGTGGGTGTTTACTTCTATTCGGCGGCGGTCAATGATGTGGAGGCCGTGGAAGAGGCATCGATGGCGGCGGCTCTGTGCAGCGGTTATCGCCTCACCTACCCGATCTTCCTGGATGTCGAGCGCTCCAGCTCGGGCGGCGGCCGTTCGGACAACATCGGGACTGCCGCGCGGACGGCGGTCATCAAGGCGTTCTGCGCGACGGTGGCCAATTCCGGTTATAAGGCGGGTCTCTACGCAAACAAGAACTGGATGGAGGGGATGATCGACACGCCTTCGTTAACGAACTACAAGCTGTGGCTCGCGCAGTATGCCGCGGCACCGACTTATACCCGCACCCGCTATGACATGTGGCAGTACACCTCCAAGGGTTCCATCGGCGGGATCTCGGGCAGCGTGGATCTGAATGTCTCGTATCTTGGCTATTGATAAATAAGGGAGAAAAAGCATGAGAACTTATCTGGTAACAGGCGGCGCCGGTTTCATCGGGTCCAATTACATCCACTACATGTTCCGGAAATACGGGGATGAGATCCGCATCATCAACGTGGATGTCCTGACCTATGCCGGGAATCTGGAGAACCTGCGGGCTGTTGAGGGACGTGATAACTACACCTTTGTCCGCGCGAACATCTGCGACCGCGAGGCGATCGAAAAGATCTTTGCCGACAACGAGATCGACCGGGTCGTGCATTTCGCGGCGGAGAGCCACGTGGACCGTTCGATCGTCAACCCGGGTGTCTTCGTGGAGACCAATGTGCTGGGTACCGCGACGATGCTCAATGCCGCGAGAAAAGCCTGGGAGCGGCCGGACGGCACCTATCCCGAGGGAAAGAAATTCCTGCATGTCTCCACGGACGAGGTCTACGGATCACTGCCGGACGATGACAACGCGTTCTTTTATGAGACCACGCCCTATCAGCCCCACAGTCCCTATTCCGCAAGCAAGGCGGGGTCGGACATGTTGGTGAAGGCCTACATGGACACCTATCATTTCCCCGCGAACATCACCAACTGCTCCAACAACTACGGACCCTATCAGTTCCCGGAGAAGATGATCCCGCTCATGATCCACAATGCGCTGGAGGGAAAGAAGCTTCCGGTGTACGGTGACGGAATGAATGTCCGCGACTGGCTCTATGTCGAGGATCATGCCAAGGCGATCGATCTGGTGCAGGAGAAGGGACGGCTGTTCGAAACCTACAATATCGGCGGGCATAACGAAAAGCGCAACATTGAGATCGTGAAGATCATCCTGGCGACGCTGCGCGAGGTGCTGCCGGAGAATGATCCGCGCAGGGCGCATGTCAACGAGGATCTCATCACCTTCGTGGAGGACCGCAAGGGGCATGACAGGCGCTACGCCATCGCACCCGACAAGATCAAGGCGGAGCTTGGCTGGGAGCCGGAGACGATGTTTGCCGAGGGGATAAAGAAGACGATCCGCTGGTATTTCGAGAGTGAGGAGTGGATGGCGCACGCGACGAGCGGTGCCTATCAGGAATACTATGAAAAGATGTATGCCGGCAGATGAGTGACACCCGAAAAAGTGCGCGCGGCATGGTCTCGAGGCGGAAATTGTGATACAATAAAATATTATATTTTGAGGTGGTGTAATGAAAGGAATCATTCTGGCCGGAGGCAGCGGCACCAGGCTGTATCCTCTGACAAAGGCGGTATCCAAGCAGATCCTGCCGGTCTATGATAAACCGATGATCTATTATCCCTTATCCACGCTGATGCTTGCGGGGATCAGGGATATTCTCATTATTTCGACCCCCAGGGACCTCCCCATTTTTGAGGCGCTTTTCGGGACCGGCGAGCAGCTGGGACTCTCCTTCAGTTATGCAAAGCAGGAGACCCCGCGCGGTCTGGCGGACGCGTTCATCATCGGCAGGGAGTTTATCGGCAATGACCGGGTGGCGCTGGTCTTGGGAGACAACATCTTCTACGGGCAGAGTTTTTCCAAACTTCTTCAGGCGGTGGCGGCCAGAGAAGAGGGGGCGACCATTTTCGGCTATTACGTGCGGGATCCCCGGGAATACGGTGTGGTGGAGTTCGACGAAAACGGCAGAGCGCTGTCGATCGAAGAAAAACCGGAAAAACCGAAGAGCAATTATGCGGTTCCGGGACTTTATTTCTATGACAACGACGTGGTGAACATCGCCGCCGAGGTCAAGCCCTCGGCACGCGGCGAGATTGAGATCACCAGTATCAACAACGAATATCTGCGCAGAGGCACCCTGCGGGTGGAGACGATGGGGCGCGGTTTTGCCTGGCTGGATACGGGGAATCATGATTCCCTGCTCGATGCGGCCGATTTTGTCGCGGCGTTCCAGAAGCGGCAGGGCCTCTATATTTCCTGTATAGAGGAGATCGCCTACAAACGGGGGTTCATTTCCCGCGAGCAGCTCCTGCAGCTGGCGGAGCCGCTGTTAAAGACGGATTACGGGAAATACCTCACGGAGGTTGCCGGTGGACTCTAAGGCTCTGCGGATGGCGATCCTGCTGTCCTGCACGGCACTGGTTCTGATCCTGTTAGTTGTCTATGCGGCAAATGTCGGAAAAAAGTGGAACAGGGGACAAGCGGACGCACAGGGCACCGAGGCGGTCTCCGGAGCGTCCGGTGCGGAAGACGAAGGACCGGTTGCGGACGAGGCCTATCTGACCGAGATCGGAAACAGTTTCCGCGCTTTCGGCGAGCAGATCGGATCACAGCCCAAAGCGTTTCTTTATGACGAAAGCTTTTTTGATCCGATGCGAGATGTCGGGCGTGGGATCAGCGAGGGCAATGAGGAAGTGCTCTCCCTGCAGGCGGCGGTTCAGGAGGATGTGATCCACGTGTCGATCCTGAATTCCCGCGGCGGTCTGGAATCCGGTGTGGCATTTCAGGTGCTCGCGGAGCAGGTCCAGACGGGGAAGGAGAAGACCTGGACCGATACGGATCGTGACGGACAGATCGATCTGACCGGTCAGGCAAACGGGAATTATCGTCTGCACCTGCTGGAGGTGCAGGGCTATGAGATCCCGACAGCGGCGGTGGTCGTCAAGGTGGAGGCGGCGGTGAAACCGGCGACGGGAGCATCTTCGGAAACGGGTGCGACAGGAAGCGGAGCATCCGCGTCGACGGCTGATACGGCCGACAGCGGAGCGACGACCGCGGATACCGGAAGCACGGAATCCGCGACAACGGGAGGTACAGACACGGCAGGCGCGGGCGCCTCCGGCACAGGAAGCACGGACATGGGTGCAGACAGGTGGTGAAGACATGAAGATTCAGGTAGAAGACAACTGCGGTGGGATCAGCGGGCTCAAGGTCATTACCCCCAAAGTGTTCGGTGACGCGCGGGGATATTTCATGGAGACCTGGAACGAAAAGGAATTCAACGAGGCGGGGATCACCGACCGCTTTGTTCAGGATAACCAGTCCTTTTCTTCACGCGGCGTGCTCCGCGGTCTTCATTTTCAGAAGCAGTTTTCGCAGGCCAAACTGGTCCGCGTGCTGTCCGGTGAGGTGTTTGATGTAGCGGTGGACATCCGGAACGGATCGCCGACTTTCGGGAAATATTTTGGCGTCCTGCTCTCCGCGGAGAACAAAAAGCAGTTCTTCATCCCAAAGAATTTTGCGCACGGATTTCTCGTGGTCTCCGAAACCGCGGAATTTGCATATAAATGCACGGAATTCTATCATCCTGAGGATGAATCGGGAATCCTCTGGAATGATCCCCGGATTGGTATCGACTGGCCGATCCCCGAGGGTACCGAGCCTGTTCTTTCCGACAGAGACCGGCTCTGGAAGGGGATCGAGAGTCTTGCGGTTCACGGAAACTGAAAATGAACGAGCAGGCGCCCGGCTTTCGATATAAAAAGCTCATCCTGGGATGTTTCTGTGCGGCAGCGGTCGCGCTTGCGCTCACGGTCGTGCTGCACAACAATCCGCTGGCGGATCCCGAAACGGAGCGCCTGAAAAAGATCTGTGCCTGTGTGCTGCTCGCCCTTGCGACGCTGGTGTTCACGATCTTTTATGACCGGTGGATGGTCCTACCGGTGGAACTGTTTCATTCCAGACGGCTGATCGCGCGCCTGGCGGTCAATGATTTTAAAAAGCGTTATGCCGGTTCCTACATGGGGGTTGTGTGGGCGCTGCTGCAACCCGTGGTGACCGTGGCCATGTATTGGTTCGTGTTCGACAGGATCTTCCGTGCGCGATCCGAGATAGCGGCGGGCGGTGTCGATGTGCCTTATGTGCTGTTTCTGACAGCGGGCCTTGTTCCCTGGTTCTACTTCCAGGAAGCGCTGATGAACGGGACGACCGCGCTCCTGGAATACAACTACCTGGTGAAAAAGGTGCTGTTCAAGATCAGCATTCTGCCGCTCATCAAGATCATTGCCGCGACCTTTATCCATGTATTCTTCGCCGCCGTGTGCCTGATCGTGGCGGCGATGTACGGATACTATCCGACGCTTTACACGCTGCAGCTGTTTTATTACGGCTTTTGCGAGTTCTTTCTGGTGCTGGCGATCAGTTACACAACCTGCGCGGTGGTGGTGTTTTTCCGTGATCTGACACAGATCATTTCGATCGCGCTGCAGCTGGGAACCTGGGCGACACCGATCCTGTGGAATATCGGCATGCTCGATGATCAGTTCAAGTGGATCATCAAGCTGAACCCGATGACCTATATCGTGGAGGGCTATCGCATGTCCATCTACGGGAGCGGCTGGTTCTGGGAGCATTTTTATTCGTCGACCTATTTCTGGATCTTTGCGGTTTCCGTGTTCCTGTTCGGATCGCTGGTCTTCAAGCGTAGCAAGATCCATTTTGCCGATGTACTGTAAACTGCCGGGGGAAAGACATGCAGGATGAACAGCGAGAGGCGATCATCGTCTCCGATGTTTCAAAGAAATACAAACTCTACGGCAAGCCGTCGGACAGGCTCCGGGACGCTCTGCACCTGACGGGCAGAAGTCTCTACACCGAACATCTGGCGCTGGATCATGTGGATCTGACGGTAGGTCGCGGAGAGACGGTCGGGCTCATCGGGACCAACGGTTCCGGCAAATCGACGATCTTAAAGATCATCACCGGGGTTCTGGCGCCGACGGGAGGGACCGTAGAGGTAAACGGCCGGATCTCCGCTCTTTTGGAACTGGGCGCCGGCTTCAATATGGAATACAACGGGATCGACAACATCTTCCTGAACGGGATGATGATCGGCTTCTCCGAGGAGGAGATCAAAGAGAGGATGGACGATATCCTGTCATTTGCGGATATCGGCGAATACATCTACCAGCCGGTGAGAACCTATTCCAGCGGTATGTTCGTCCGTCTGGCGTTTGCCGTCGCGATCAACATCGATCCCGAGATCCTGATCGTGGATGAGGCACTCTCGGTCGGGGATGTGTTTTTCCAGGCCAAGTGCTATCATAAATTCGAGGAGTTCAAGGAGCAGGGCAAGACGATCCTGTTCGTGTCGCATGACCTGTCGAGCATCAGCAAATACTGTGACCGTGCGGTGCTCCTGCACAGGGGAAAGAAACTCGGTGAGGGCACACCGAAGAAGATGATCGACATCTACAAGCAGGTGCTGGTCGGCCAGGTGCCGGTACAGGCGGCGGATCATGCGGCCGACACGAATCTGCTGGACGATGAGGAGATCCGTGCCAGAGCAAAGGAGGCGGTGGAGGGTCGCAAAGATCCGAAGAGCCCGGCGGAGGACACGGAGGAACTGAAGTACGGGAACGGAGGGGCAAAGATCACCGGACTCTCCTTAAAGGACGATCAGGGAAGAGAGACCTCTGCGATCATCAAGGGCAGTGTCTGTGAGATCTCGATGGACGTTGCGATCCTGCGCGATATCGAGAAGCCGATCTTTGCGTTCACGATCAAAAACGTGCTGGGGATCGAGATCACGGGCACGAACACGATGGCGGAAAAGGCGTTCCTCGAACCGGTCAGGGCGGGAGAGAAGCGAAGGATCACCTTCCGTCAGAGGATCGATCTGCAGGGCGGTGATTATCTGCTCTCCTTTGGCGTGACAGGTTTTGAGGGAGATGATTTTACTGTTTATGAGAGACGCTATGACGCGCTGTCCATGACAGTGATATCGGATAAGAATACAGTCGGTTACTATGACATGAATTCGACGGTTACGGTGGAAACGGTCGGCTAATCGGAACGGGAACGGGAACATGCAGCAGGAAATCTACAAGATCGGCGATGTCACATTGAATTTCCGTCATTACACGGGAATGGATCTCTACAGTGACGGTGATGTGGAAGACGAGCTTCTGGGGATCGTCCGGAATCATCGGCCCGAGGAGTATCAGACGATCATCGAGCAGGAAAAGAGCTGGCCGATCTTTTATCATCTTTCCAGAGAGCGGAGCAACATCATCGAATGGATCCCGATGCAGGGGACGGAGCGGGTGCTGGAGGTCGGCTCGGGATGCGGAGCGATCACCGGGATGCTCGCGAAGAAAGCGGCCGAGGTCACCTGTGTCGACCTGTCAAGGAAACGCAGTGAGATCAATGCCGTGCGCAATAACACCTGCAGCAACGTGACGATCCATGTCGGAAATTTCCGCGATATCGAGCCGGATCTGCCGGCGAATTATGATTTCATCTTTCTGATCGGCGTCTTTGAATATGCCCAGGGATATATCGGCACGGAACAGCCGTACGAGAACTTCCTGAAGATGCTGTTCCGGCATCTTTCGCCGGGCGGACGGATCGTCATAGCGATCGAGAACCGTCTGGGACTCAAATATTTTGCGGGATGTGCGGAGGATCATCTGGGAACCTGGTTCTCCGGGATCGAGGGCTATCACGCGGACTCCGTGGCGACCACCTTTTCACGCAGCGGACTGATCCGGATCCTGAAGAGCCTGGGGATCAGAAATTACCATTTCTACTATCCCTATCCGGACTACAAGTTTATGAACCTGCTCTACTCCGATCAGTATCTGCCGCGTGCAAGCGACCTTCTCGATAATGTCTACAATTTTGACATGGACCGACTGGTCCTGTTTAACGAAAAGCACGCCTATGAAGGACTGATCCGGGACGGCCTCTATCCGACCTTTGCCAATTCCTTTGAGCTGGTGATCGGCCCGGGATTTCCCACGATCTTTTCCAAGTATTCCGGGGACCGTGCGGAGGAATTCCGCATCCGCACCGACATCACGATCAACGCAGCAGGCCGCCGCATGATCGAAAAGCATCCGCTCACGGAGGCGGCGGTGGAGCATGTAAAAGGCATGCAGTCGGCCTATACCGCACTTTCCAACCGCTTCCGCGGCGGAGATCTCGAGATCAACGCCTGTCAGCTTGACAGCACCGGAACGGTCGCGAATTTCCCGTTTGTTCAGGGGATCCCGCTCTCGGAACTGCTGGACTACTGTCTCTTCAAGGATGACATGGACAACTTCCGCCGTCTTTTTTCTGAATATCTGCGCCGCATCCGGTACGGCGAGGAGGAAGCGGTCGCGGACTTTGACCTGATCTTCTCCAATATCATGGTGAACGGTCCGATCTGGACGGTCATCGACTATGAATGGACATGGGGCAAGCGCATTCCGGCGAGAGATATCGCTTTCCGTGCGATCTATTGTTACCGGCTGGAAGACAAAAAGCGGCGCGTGCTGGATCCGCGACCTTTCTATGAAGATCTGGAGCTGACGAAGAGTGATGTGGACCGGTTGGTCGCCGAGGAGGCGAATTTCCAGAAATATGTGACCGGAGAGCGGGAGAGCCTTGTCGAGATCTGGAAGGGGATCGGCAGGAGCGCTTCCGTCCCCAAAGAACTGCAGGTGGAAACACAGACGTTGCAGGAGAGAGATCCGCTCACAGTTCAGATCTACAGTGATATCGGCGAAGGGTTTTCCGAGGAGAATTCCTGCTTTGCGGAAGAACACTACAACCGGCATCATGCGATCACTCTGGAGATCGATCTGCTTCCCGGAACGCGTGCACTCCGTATCGATCCCGCCTATGTTCCGTGTATCGTCACCCTGCAGCGGGTCGCGTGGAACGGCGTGTCGGTCAGTGAACGCGCGCCGGTGGTGACTATTCATCCGAACGGTCGCTGGATCGGATCGGACAGCATCCTGTTCTCCATGGACGATCCGGGGATAGAATTTGGCATCGCCGTCGCGGAAAGAGAAAAGAAAAACCACCTTTCCGTCACGATGACGACGGCACTCCTGCCCGCGGAGGTGGCGGTGTCCGTTGCAGACGGACTCGACGAGGAAGAAGGTCTGAGCCGTTATGAAGAAATGCCGCCGGAGCGGGGCGGATTGCTGTCCAGACTCAGGAAGCGCGGAAGAGATGATGCTTGACGGGGAGAAGAGCAGTGACAATCAAGGATAAAGTGAGAAATGTCCTGATCGGCAGACAGGACAGACTGTATGAAAAAAGACTGGAAGAACTCCGGCTCACCCATGACCAGTGGGAAAAGAAGCGGGAGCTCGCGATCGGCCTGACGGCCGGCTGCACAGTGCGGTATTTCGGCGAGGCAGTGCCGTCCGCGGAAGAAACGCAGGAGACGGATGCGCCCGAAACGGCGGCAGAGATCACGGAGGAACTGCCCGGTCTGTTCTGTGTGCTCTATTCGGATATTGAGAAGTTTATCGAGAGCGGCGAGCTGCTGAAATGTGAGGACAGCGAGATCGTTGTTTTTGCCCGCAAGGAGGGGCGGCTTTCCCCCGCCGCGGCACCGCTGATCGCAAGATGGTTTTCCGAGCATCCGACCGGAAAACTGGTCTATGGAGATGAGGACAGACTGCTTGCCGACGGCCGCTATGATGATCCGTATTTTAAGCCTGACTGGTCGCCGGAGACCTATCAGACCTCTTTCTACATCGGCAGCTGCTATGCGGTGCGCGGGAGTGTCCTAAAAAACGCGCTGTTGCATGCGCCGGCGGAGGATCTGGACGAGGTCCGCAAAAAGCAGAGAGGCAGGCTGCTGGGCGGACTGGCGGATGCGCTGTTCCTCAAGGTGGCGACGGCGGTCGGCGGATTCAGAAAAAGGCACGGAGACGAGTTCCCCGTCGGACACATTGCCGAGATCCTCTTTCATCTGGAAGAGGGGCAGGATCTGTTCCTTGGCAGGAGTTTTCCGGTAACGCCCACGGTACCCATGGACAGTTTTTTCCTGCCGGTCGCGGGCGAGGAGACCGGAGCGGATCAGGATCTGGTCACGATCATCATTCCCACCAAGGATCATCCGGACATCCTGCGGGCTTGTGTCAGTTCCATCCGCGAAACCTGCGGAGCCGAATGCCCGTTTGAGATCCTGATCGTGGACAACGGCAGCACCGGCTACAACAAGCTTCTGATCGCGAATTTCATCGCCAAATTCGAGCGGACGGGCGGGCTCGCCGGGATCCGTTACATTCACAAACCCATGCCGTTCAATTTTTCACGTATGTGCAATCTGGGCGCTTCCGAGGCGAAGGGAAATCTGCTCCTGTTCCTGAATGACGATATCACGGCAAAGACCAGAGGGTGGCTTAAGGAGATGGCCGTTCTGGCTAAGAGAGCACATGTCGGCGCGGTCGGGGCAAAACTCCTGTACCCCCCGAAGGAGGAGAGAGCGCAGACGGGTCAAGAGGAGGAGACACCGGTCGATCCCCGGGACGGCGGTGAGGTGCCGAACAAGCTCCAGCATGCCGGCGTCACCAATGTCCGCCTGGGGCCGATGCACAAGCTGCAGTACATGACCGACAATCATGCCCATTATTTCGGGTTTAACCGTGGGGTTCGCGATCTGCTCGCGGTGACGGGCGCCTGCCTGATGATCGAAAAGAAGAAATATGAAGAGGCAGGCGGGCTGCCGGAGGATATGGCGGTGGCATTCAACGATGTCGATCTCTGCTATACCCTTTTTGAACAGGGATATTACAACGTGCAGTGCAATCATGTGCTGTTGTGGCATCATGAATCTCTTTCGCGAGGATTGGACACACTGGATCTGCAGAAGATGGAGCGGCTCGCCGGCGAGCACAGGGTCCTGATGGGAAGACACGGTCAGCTTTATCATGTCGATCCGTTCTACTCACCGCATCTTGTGGAGGATGAGCACATCAGCGAGATCCGGCCGCTGTACGAAGTGATGATGCCGGAGGAGATCCCGTTCGGCAATCTCTCCCATCACACGGAAGGTCTGACGGACATCCCGGTGGACGCGGTGGTGCGGATCGGCGTGGAATACGCGGACACGCTGGAATACTGGCAGACGGGGAAGCACGGGGATGCCGCGGACGGCTACTACATCAAAGGCTATTCCTTCGTGATCGGGGCGGACAACGCGTGCTATGACAGGCGTGTCCTGCTACGCCGCGTAACGGAGCAGACGACAGCGGACGGCAAGGACCGGGTGATGATGCCGGAGACGGATGTGTGGTCGCTTCCCGCCAATGACTGGTACCGGCCGGATATCATGGAAAAACTGAGTGATCAGATCCATGTAGATCTGACGGGATACCGGGTGCGGATCGGAAAGGGCGATCTCCCGGCCGGGAGTTATCAGATCGGTATGCTGGTCCTTGACCGAACATCGAGGCAGCGACTGGTGAACTGGGTGGAGAACCGGATCGAGATCGTGTAGAGGAAATCACATGGATGATGACAGAAGAGTCGCCACGAGAGAGTTTGACGCACTGGCGAGAGAAAAACTCAAGAGCGCGGCATTGGCGGAGCGCGTGGCGGTTCTGGAAAACGAAAAAAGAGAACTGGAGTTTTCTCTGAACCGGATCAAGAGCAATCCGCTCTGGAAGGCGTCCGCGCCTGCCCGCGCCGTGATGCACTGGTGCATCCGGCAGATCGATCGCGTGCGGAATCAGGGAAGCCTGCGGGGGGTCATCGCAAGGATCCGGTATAAGAAAAAAGAGAGGCAGGCGTTCACCTATTACGGAACGGCGAGCTTTCCGGATGAAGAGGAGCGGAAGCGCGAGATGCAGGAGAAGTTCCCCTCCATGGTGAAGATCAGTATCCTTACGCCGCTCTATAACACGCCGGAAAAATACCTGCGGGAGATGATCGAATCCGTGCAGGCACAGACCTATCAGAACTGGGAGCTCTGCCTCGCGGACGGCTCCGACAAGGATCACGCGGCTGTCGGCCTGATCGCCAGAGAGTATGCCGACAATGACGAGAGGATCATCTACAGACATCTCCCCGAGAACAAAGGGATCTCCGGCAACACCAACGCGTGCCTGACGCTGGCCGAGGGGGATTACATCGCACTCCTGGATCATGATGACGTGCTGCACCCGTCGGTCCTCTATGACTATGTCAGAGAGATCAACGAGCAGGGAGCGGATTATCTGTACTGCGACGAGGCGACGTTTAAGGGTGATGACATCAACCGGATGATCACCATGCATTTCAAACCGGACTACGCGATCGACAATCTGCGTGCCAATAACTATATCTGTCATTTCTCGATGTTCCGGCGGTCACTCCTGGAAGGCGGGGAAGTAGAGGAACCGATGGAGCTTTTCCGCCCGCAGTATGACGGGAGCCAGGATCATGACATGATCCTGCGACTCACCGATCGGGCAAAGAAGATCGTGCATGTCCCGAAGCTTCTTTACTACTGGCGATCCCATGCCGGATCAACGGCATCCAATATCGAAGCCAAGCACTATGCGATCGAAGCGGCGAGAGGCGCGGTGGCCGATCATCTGCGACGCCACGGCTACGAGCATTTCCAGATCAGCAGCACACGTGCGTTTGAGACGATCTTCAAGATCAGCTATGAGATCCAGGGAGAACCGCTGATCTCGATCATCATCCCGAACAGTGATCATGCAAAGGATCTCAAGCGTCTGGTGGATTCGATCTACACCCGTTCTACATGGGATCATTACGAGATCATCGTTGTGGAAAACGGATCGAAGACGCAGGAGATCACCAACCTCTATGAATCTTTTGAGGACGGCCCCATGCGCGACCGCATCCGCGTGCTTGATTTCCACCGTGCCGAGGATGAGCCGTTCAATTTCTCGTCGGTCATCAACTTCGGTGTCCGGCAGGCCCGCGGGCAGTATGTGCTCCTCATGAACAACGATATGGAAGTGATCACCATCAACTGGATGGAAGAGATGCTCATGTACGCGCAGCGCGCCGATGTCGGTGCAGTCGGCGCCAAGCTCTATTTCCCCGATCGGAAGATCCAGCACGCGGGGGTTGTTTTGGGACTCGGTGCCCATCGGACGGCAGGGCATGTGCATTATAGGCAGGCCGGACAGAATCTCGGCTACATGGGGCGGCTCTGCTATGCGCAGGACATGTCCGCGGTGACGGCCGCCTGTCTGCTGGTGGAACGCAAAAAATATGATGAGGTCGGCGGTTTCGACGAGCGGCTGGCGGTTTCCCTGAACGATGTTGATTTCTGTCTGAAACTCAGACAGAAGGGTTATCTCAATGTGTTCACACCGTTCGCCGAGCTGACGCATTTTGAATCCGCCTCACGCGGCGGCGATCTGGAAGGAGCCAACGCGGCACGCTACGAGAAAGAATGTGAGCGTTTCCGCGATCGCTGGAACAAGGAGCTGGAAGCGGGTGATCCTTATTACAATCCAAACTTTTCACTGGATCGCTCGGATTTTTCCCTGCGCGTGGAAGGGTATTCTTCGCTGCGGGTACAGTAACGGACAAGGGAGAGGATAACGATGAGTCTGTATGAAAAGCTGGTGAACAAAGAGGAAGCACTTTCGCTTGTGGGGCTGGGCTATGTCGGGATGCCGATCGCGCATGCCTTTGCCGGCAAGATCCGTGTGATCGGCTACGATAACAGCGAAAAGAAGATCGAACTCTACAAAAGCGGCATCGATCCGACCAAAGAAGTCGGTGACGAGGAGATCAAAAAAACGAACGTCGAATTTACCGCGGATCCCGCGCGGCTTAAGGAAGCCAAATTCCATATCGTCGCCGTGCCGACACCGGTCAATGACGACCATACGCCGGATCTGACGCCGGTGATGGGAGCGAGCACAGTCCTCGGCCGGAATCTGACCAGGGGATCGATCGTGGTCTATGAGTCCACGGTATACCCGGGCGTCACGGAAGAGATCTGCGTGCCGATCCTGGAAAAGGAGTCGGGCCTCACCTGCGGCGTTGATTTCAAAGTCGGCTATTCTCCGGAACGCATCAATCCGGGAGACAAGGTGCACCGGCTCTCCACCATCACGAAGATCGTCTCCGGCATGGATGAGGAGACACTTGACGAGGTGGCGCATGTCTATGAGATGGTGGCCCTGGCGGGTGTGTACCGCGCACAGTCGATCAAGGTCGCGGAGGCGGCCAAGGTGATCGAGAACAGCCAGCGGGATATCAATATCGCGTTTATGAACGAGCTCTCCATGATCTTCCACCGGATGGGGATCGACACAAAAGAGGTGCTTGCCGCGGCGGGGACCAAGTGGAATTTCCTGCCCTTTGCGCCCGGGCTGGTCGGCGGCCACTGCATCGGCGTCGATCCGTATTATCTCACTTATAAAGCGGAGGAGCTGGGTTATCACTCGCAGATCATTCTGTCCGGCCGCCGGATCAACGACGATATGGGCAAGTATATCGCGGAATCTCTGGTGAAGAGGCTGATCGCGGCGGATATCCCGGTCAAGCAGGCCCGTGTCGGGATCCTCGGGTTCACCTTCAAGGAGAACTGTCCGGATACCAGAAACACCAGGGTGATCGATATTGTGCGGGAACTTGGAGAATACGGCATCACGCCGGTTGTTTCCGATGAAGCGGCGGACAGCGAGGAGGCAAAGCGGCTCTACGGGCTCACGCTGGCAAAACCGTCCGAGGTGCATGATATGGATGCCGTTGTCGTTGCTGTCGCGCACACCTATCTGGCCAAGCTGGACAAGTCCGCGATCCGGGCGATGTTCAACGGAAAGAACAGGAAAAAGGTGCTCTTCGACATCAAGGGGATCTATGACCGGTCGCTGTTCGCGGATGATGACGAAGACTACTGGAGGCTCTGATCCGTGCGTCTTGCGGTCCGACTGGATGATATCGCGCCGGTCATGCACTGGGAAAACTTCGAGCGCATGATCCGCTTGCTTGATGCGGTACAGGCGAAACCGCTCCTTGGCGTGATCCCCGAATGCAGGGATGAGAAGATCCTCCACGCGGACGGTGTGACCGGTGTAACGGATGAGGAATTTCGGGAACGCCTGCAGACGCTTCGCCGGGACGGCGCCCGGATCGCGATGCACGGGGTCTATCATGTTTACACGACAGAAGAGGGAGGCATCTTCCCTCTGAACCGGAAATCGGAATTTGCGGGACTCCCGGAGGAGGAACAGAAAAAGCTTCTGGAGACGGGCGCGGAACGCATGAAAGAGATGGGACTGGAGACGGATATCTTCATGGCGCCCTCTCACAGCTATGATGCAGGCACATTGAAAGCGCTGACTGCCTGCGGATTCAAACGGGTGACAGACGGATTCGGTTACCGGCCGTACCGGTTTCATGAACTGACTTTCTATCCGATCGCGATCGCAAAGAAACGCGCGGCCGTGTCAAAAAAGCCGGGGACCGTGACGATCGTCTATCACGTAAACACCATGACAGACAATGAGTTCAAAGCGGCAGAGGCGCTGTTTGACAAAGCGGAGATGATCTCCTGGTCGACGCTTCTTTATGAACCGACATCCCGGCGGTCAGATCTGGAGCAGCGTGCGGAGAGGCTCCTTGCGCAGGGCAAACGGTTTCTGTCGGGAAAAAGAAGGAAATAGGGAGACTGCTTTGAACGAACCGGTACGCGTGCTTCATGTTTTCGGCCGTACGGGCCGGGGCGGCGCGGAAAGCCGTATGATGGATCTGTATCGCGCGATCGACAGAGAGCGTATTCAGTTTGATTTTCTGGTGCATGCTTCCGCATCGGGAACGGGCAGGACCGCGCCGTCCAGTGACGAGCTGATGGCCGTCCGTCCCGCGGATGATTTTGACGCGGAGATCCGCGCGCTTGGCGGGCATATCTATGCGCTTCCGCGCATGTCTTTTTCCCCGGGAAAAACCGGTATCATCGCTTATCAAAATGCCTGTGAAAAGTTCTTCCGGGAACACGAGGGGATCTGGCGTGTGGTGCAGGGACATATGACCAGCACGGCGGCTCTCTACCTGGCATCGGCCAAACGGAGCGGTGTCCCGGTGACGATCGCGCATGCCCGGAGTGCCGGCAGGGACCCCGGGATCAAGGGTGTGCTGACAGGGATCCTGCGGCGTCCGCTCGGGGATGAGAGCAGGATCGTGCGTCTGTCCGGCGGCGGCCGGGCACCGCTGGTGGATCATCGCTTTGCGTGCTCGCGGGAAGCCGGTGAAGCGGTGTTCGGAAAGGCCGGAGCAAGGGTCATTCCCAACGCGATCCCGGTGGAGGCATTCCGTTTCCGCGCCGACATGCGCGAGCGGATGCGAAGTGAACTGCATCTGGAAAACTGTCGCGTGATCGGACATGTGGGCAGTTTTCGCTACGCAAAGAATCATGGTTTTCTGCTCCGCAGTTTTCAAAAACTGCAGGAACGGACGGGGGATAAAAGCCTGCGGCTTCTCCTGGTGGGAAACGGGGAACTGTATGAACAGACGCAGGCGGATGCCTGTGCACTCGGCATACGGGAGCAGGTTGTGTTTACCGGCAGCCGCGGGAATGTGAATGATCTGTATCAGGCCATGGATCTTTTTGCTTTTCCTTCCCGTTATGAGGGTGTGCCGGGAAGTGTGATCGAAGCGCAGGCGGCGGCGCTTCCCTGCATCGTTTCCGACAGGATCACGCCGGACGTTGACGTTACGGAACTCGTCCATCGCGAGGCGATCGGAGATACGGTGACCGGGATCACGCAGGCACAGCAGCGCTGGGCGGACCGGATGGAGGAACTGCTCGCATCAAACGGAGACGCCGGGGAACGGACGCGGCTTTCCGACAGGGTCGGCAGTTCGCTGGCAGAGGCGGGCTATGATGCCGTGGCGCTGGCACGGAGGATGGAACGATTCTATCTGACGGGAGAACTGTCATGAAGAAAAAACTTCTTCTCATGCTGCCGATGCTCCATCAGGGGGGGTTTGAGCGCGTTGCGGTCGCAACGGCCCGACTCCTTGCGAACGACTTTGATGTCGCCCTCTGCATCTTCAGTGACAAAAATATTCATTATGATGTGAGCGGTCTGGAGATCATCAATCTGAATGTGCCCAGTAAAAAGAGCAGGCTTCGCAAGGTATGCAACGTGATCCTTCGCGCGTATCGCGCGGCGCGCGTCAAGAAGACCCGTGCGATCGACATCACCTATTCCTTTGGCAATACGGCCAATCTGGTCAACATCTTTTCCCGCGGCGGGGACAGGATCGTCACGGGATTCCGCTGTGCGACGGATCTGGAGAATCCGTGGCTCGTTAGGCAGTGCATCCGCCGGTCGGATCTGGTGATCTCCTGTTCCGAGGAGATCCGGGCGCTTCTGAAAAGGGATTTTGCCTGTGAGCACGCGGCTGTGGTGGAGAATCCGCTGGATGTGGCGGATATCCGCAAAAAGGCCGGCGAAGGGGAGATCCTGCGTAAAGACGGCACCTTTGTCCTGGTGACCATGGGAAGGGACGACGCGATCAAATCGCACTGGCACATGATCAAGGCTTTTTCTCTGGTCCTGAAGACACATCCGGAGGCCCGTCTCAAGATCATCGGTGCGGGCAGTTATGAGAACTATCACAGACTTGCGGACGATCTGGGGGTCGCGGATCGGATCGAGTTCACCGGAAACCTCAAAAATCCGTTCCCGGAGGTCAGCGCGGCGGATCTCTATGTGCTGCCCTCCAACCGGGAGGGTTTTCCCAATGCGATGATCGAGGCAATGGCACTCGGCAGGCCTGTGATCGCCGCGGACTGTCGCACGGGTCCGCGTGAGATCGCACTCTCCGACAGCGAACAGGCAGCGCTCTATGAGACGGTATCTCCGGGCTGTTCGATCCCCGAAACGATCGAGGGCACCTATGCCGTTCTGGTCCCCGACATGTCCGCGGTCATTGATCTGGACCCGCAGCATATCGAGGACGGCGAGCGGGTGCTGGCGGAGGAGATCGTGAAAATGATCGAGAATGATGCGCGCAGGGAACACTACGGAAGACAGTCACTGCTGCGGGCGGAGAGTTTCTCGCCCGAAGCCTATCTGCAGAAGCTGAGGCGGGAGCTGGAAGAACGATGAGTCCGGAAGTGTCCGACAACAGGAATTACCGGCATGAGTACAAGTATATCGTCAGTGCGGCACAGGAAAAGCTTCTCTCGATGAAGGCCCGCGCGCTGCTGATGCGGGATGCGCATGCGGATGCGGACGGGTGTTATCGGATCGCGAGTCTCTATTTTGACGATGCGGCGGACCGGTGTTACCACGAAAAAGAGGACGGAGAAGCCCTGCGGGCAAAATACCGCATCCGCAGATACGGAGACGACCGGTCGCTGTTGCGGCTTGAAAAAAAGGGAAAAAACGGCGATCTGACCTGGAAGGAATCCTGCGTGATCTCCGAGGAACAGTGCCGGGAAATGATGCGGGGACGGATACCGGAGCATGAGCGGGAGAGCCAGGTCCGGCTGCTGGAGGAGATGCGTCTTCTCAGCCTTCTTCCGCGCGTGATCGTCGCCTATGAACGCGAACCGTGGATCTATCCCGCGGGGAATGTGCGGATCACATTTGACCGGAGCATCACATCCTCAGTCGATGTGGACGGATTTCTGGATGACACCTGCCTGAAGCGGCCGATCCTGCGACAGGGCATGTCGATCATGGAGATCAAGTGGGATGATCTTCTGCCTGCGCATATCCGGCGCGGCATGCAGACGGCGGATCTGAGCAGGAGCGCCTTTTCCAAGTACTGTTACGCGAGAAAGTTTTCCCCGGGCGGAGAGCTGCGATGATCGGCGGCAGAATGCTTTCTTACTATGATCTGTTGCGGATCGGCGCAGCGATCCTTGCGGTCATCGTCCTGGCTGCCGGGATCCATGCGCTTGTGCAGTCTCTGCGGGAACGGAGACTGATCCTGCCATGGACCGGCCGTTGGTCCTATGCTCTTCTGGCAGGGGTGTTTGTCTTCGGTGCGGGCATTGCCCTGATGTCACACGCGGAGAGCGAGATCCGGCTGAATGAGGTCTCCAGGAATGAGGCACGATATCTTTTCCGGCATGAAGCTTATGCGTCCGATTATATCGAGATCTGCAATCTGGGGCATTTTACGAATCTCCTGAGCGGCTATTATCTCTCCGATGATGAGGATGATCTGAAGAAACTCCCGCTGTCGGGTTATGCGATCGAGCCCGGCGGCTTCTATGTGTTTCCGTTCGGCGGAGTGCCGTTCGGGATCAGCGGAAAGGGGGAGACGATCTATCTCTCCAATGAGCAGGGAAAGATCCTGGACCGGGTCGCGTTTCCTGCAATCCCGAAGGGGCATGCCTATGCCAGGGAGACGGACGGTGTCGGAGATTGGGTCGAGACGGCGCAGACACCGGGCGTGAGCAATCAGAGCGCAGCACCGGCGCCGACATTGCAGGAGCCTGTTTTTTCCGCGGAGAGCGGATTCTACAGGAAAGCATTTGAACTGATGATGCAGGCGCAGGAGGGCGAAGAGATTTTCTACACGACGGACGGGAGCGTCCCCGATCGGGATTCCCTCCGCTATGAGGGACCGATCACTGTTGAGGACCGGTCCGGGGAACCCAATCGATGGCGGTCCGTCCGGCAGGTCGTCCCTGACTGGAAGAACTATGAACCCGATGAAACACCGGTGAAGAAAGCGACGATCATCCGCGCGGTCGCCGTGAAGGAAGACGGCGCCGTGAGTCCCGTGAGGACGGAGAGCTTCTGGGTGGGAGACGCGGATCTCGAAAAGGGAACCGTCGTTTCCCTGGTGGCGGATCCCGAGGATCTGTTCGGCGAGGACGGGATCTATGTGACCGGGAAGGCTTATGATGAATGGTATCAGCGCGAAGATCCGGCGGAGACAGCACCGTTGCCGAATTTTCAGCAGGAGGGGCGAGCATGGGAGATCCTTGCCCGTTTCAGTGTTTTTGAGGACGGAGAGCCGGTCCTGGATGAACCGGCGGGGCTTCGTATTCAGGGCAGCAGCACCAGAGAGGATGCGCAGAAAAGATTTTCCGTTTTCGCGAGAAAAGAATACGGCGGCGATGACAGTTTTTCCGCGGATCTGTTCGGAGACGGGATCGGGACACATGCGGTGATGACAAAAGCATGTTTTTTCGATGCCATCGTGCCGCGGTTAGTCGGCTCGCGGGATGTGGCGGGTCAGAAGGCACGACCGGTCAGCGTTTTTCTGAACGGGGAATTCTGGTATGACACTTTTCTGCTGGAGAAATATAATGAGGAAATGATCGCCGCCCGTTACGGGATACCGGAGGGGGATGTGATCCTGCTTAAGGGCGGTGAGGAGGATACCAACAGGGAGTTTCCGGATCCCCTCTACGACTGGCTCTCGGAGCATGATCTGGAAAATGCCGATAACTACGCAGAGCTGGGTCGCATGATCGATATCCAAAGCTACATAGATTTCTGGTGCACCAATATCTACATTGCCAATATGGACGTCTCGGAGGCGTGGAACGTGTACTACTGGAAGAGCGCCGACGGCGGCGGCGACGGATACGCGGACGGCAGGTGGAGATGGGGGCTCTTTGATCTGGACTATGCCGGCTATGTGGGTGACACCGGCGCCGACCCTGTGCAGATCAACACGTTCCGACAGAAGATGCCCTATGTCCTCTCGCTTCCGCTGGATGAGCGCCCTCTCTGGAAGGCACTGATCCGCAGCCCGTTGTTCAGGGAGCAGTTTGTTTCCTCCTTTACGGAGATCATGAAGTCCTGTTTTACGGAAGAGATGTACGCTGCCGCGACCGCGGATACAGATGCGGACTGGGAGCGGGAGATCAACTATCTCAGACAGCGCAGGGAACCGGTTATCCGGGATCTTGCGGCCGAATTCGGACTGTCGGAGGAAGTGATCCGGACGGCGGTTCAGACGGACGAGAAGGAGTAGAAAAACGATGGATATGCGGAGAGTTTTGGCCGGAATATCGGGACTGGCTGTTGCCGGCGCACTTCTGATGGGGGGATGTGCATCGGAAGCATCCGTACCGGCGGGAAGTCAGGGGACGGAAACGAAGAGGATGACCTTTTCTTCGGCGGATCTGGAAACCGGTTTTGAGGAGGCGCAGGAGATCGATCTGGCAGAGGAGACGGAGATCCGCGCAGGCGGCGCTTACCGGCTGACAGGCAGTACGGACAGGACGGTGGTGGTCGAAGCGGAGGATCAGATCGTGCGTCTCCTGCTCGATCAGGTGACGATCCATGCACAGGACGGGCCGGGACTGGAGATCCGTTCGGCGGGCAAGGTGATCATCACCCGTCTGGAGGGAACCGAGAACACGATCTCGGACGGTCCGCGTTACACGGATAAGAGCAATGCAAATGCCGCGCTGTTTTCACAGTGCGATCTCACGATCAACGGCGAAGGGGCGCTTACCGTTGAGGGCTACTATAAAGATGCCATTCATACGAAGGATGTATTTCGGCTGCATGGCGGAAAACTGACAGTGAAAGCAAAGCGGACGGGCATACGGGGCAATGACGGGATGTTGCTCGCCGACGGCACCGTGCAGATCGAGGCGGAAGGAAACGGCCTCCAGACGGTCAAGGTCAACGATCACGGAAAGGGACAGATGAACGTGGAAAATATCGACGGGAGCATTATCGCCGGAGCATACGGAATGAATGCGGCCGCCGGACTGTATCTTTCGGATAACCGGATCACGATGCAGACCGTGCGCGGAGATTATCAGGCAGACGGCGGGATCGAGGGTCAGACCGGATGAACGTCGCCCGTTTGCGGGAGTGCGGTCACGGGTGCTATAATAAAGTGTTTTTCTGATACGGAGGCAGTTATGAGTGTGTTTCAGTTTTTCAGACCGATCTTTGTTGAAGGCTATGCATCAGCGGAAAAAAGTGTGCTGACGATGGCGGCATGCCTGTTTCTGGCACTTTTTCTCGGATCTTATACCAGTTGCATCTACAGACGGGTGAGAAGACAGGCATTTTACAGCCGGGGCTTTCAGTTGTCCCTGGCGGTGCTGGCGGTGATCACCGCAGCGATCATCCTCACGATCCAGTCCAATATCGTTGTCTCTCTGGGTATGGTGGGTGCGCTGTCGATCGTCCGTTTCCGGACGGCGGTCAAGGATTCGCTGGATCTGATCTTTCTGTTCTGGTCGATCAGCACGGGCATCATCTGCGGTGCGGGCTATGCGATGATCGCGATCCTGCTGGCATTGATCGTCACGGCGGCCGTTCTTCTCTATGACCGGATCAGGGAACCGGAGAGCGGAATGATGCTGCTTGTGGTCAATGCGGGGAGTGTGGACGACGAGGAGACGGTCATGGAGATCGTCAGGCAGAACACGACGTATCTGAGGGTGCAGGCGAAGAGCGCCTCGAAAAAGGATCTGAACCTGACGATCGAAGTGAAGCTCAAGGAACCGGATATCCTGAAGAAACTGCTGGAGAGGCCGGAGGTTGTGACGGCATCGCTGGTGCGGCATGATGGCGAGGTCACTGTCTGAAAATAAGGAGGGAGCATGGGTTTTAGAGAACTGACTTTTCCGGATAACAGTGTTTTTCTGGTGACGGGAGGCGCGGGCTTTATCGGTTCGAACCTCTGTGAGGCGCTGCTGCAGAAGGGATGCACGGTGCGCTGTCTCGATAATCTCTCCACGGGGCACAAAGAGAACATCGAGCCTTTTCTCACTGATCCGAAGTTTACGTTCTATGAGGACGATATCCGGGATCTCGAAGCTTGTAAAAAAACCACGGAAGGGGTGGATTTTGTGCTGCATCAGGCGGCGTGGGGGAGTGTGCCGCGGAGCATCGAGATGCCGCTCCTCTATGAGGAGATCAACATCCGCGGAACGCTCAACATGATGGAAGCGTCGCGTCAGAACGGCGTAAAGAAATTTGTGTATGCCTCCTCGTCCTCGGTCTACGGGGACTCGACCGTGCTGCCCAAAAAAGAGGGCGGCGAGGGGAAGCTCCTTTCCCCCTATGCGCTGACAAAACGGACGGATGAGGAATACGGAAGCCTGTATCACAAGCTGTATCACCTTGATACCTATGGTCTCCGCTATTTCAATGTGTTCGGCAGGAGACAGGATCCGAACGGTGCCTATGCGGCGGTCATCCCGAAGTTTCTCCGGCAGCTTCTCGGCGGCGAACAGCCGACGATCAACGGAGACGGACGGCAGAGCAGGGATTTTACCTATGTCGACAATGTGATCGAGGCCAATCTGCGCGCGTGTCTGGCACCGTCCTCTGCGGCGGGCGAGGCGTACAATATCGGCGCCGGCGGCAGGGAATATCTGATCGATGTGTATCACAACCTCTGTGAGGCACTGGGGATCGATGTGGAACCGATCTTCGGACCGCCGCGTGCGGGGGACATCCGGGATTCCAACGCGGACATTTCCAAGGCGAGAGAGATGCTCTCCTATGATCCTTCCTATGATTTTCAGGCCGGGATCCGTCTGGCGATCGGCTGGTACAAAGAGAATCTATGAGATCGGTGGCCTTCCATCTGAATTGTCTGACGCATGGCGGGACCGAGCGCGTCGTGTCCAATCTGGCCAACCGGTTTGCCGGAGAAGGCTATCAGGTCTATGTCGCGACCGAATGGGAGGATGAGGATGAGTTTCCGCTCGATCCGCGGATCAAGCGTGTCCATGTGGGGCTTCGTGAGGGGGATGAGAGGAAGAGCCGCGTCACACAGTTCCTGCTGCGCATCCGATACCTCCGGGCATTTCTGCGGGAATACCGCCCCGATGTGATCGTCGCATTTATGCGGCGTGCCAATTACCGTGCACTGATGGCGACCCGGCGTATCCGCATTCCGGCAGTCATCTCCGTGCGGATCGATCCGGCAGTGAGCTATGTTTCCTTTTCTGACAGGGTGCAGATCCGATGGCTTTTTCCGAAGGCGGCGGGCGCCGTTTTTCAGACCGGAGAGCAGCAGCGTTTCTTTGAGCCCTGGCTTCCGAAGAATGCCCGGGTGATCCTGAACCCGATCCATGAGAAATACACCGATGCGCCGGAGACGACGGTGCGGGAGCGGGCTGTGGTGCATGCGGCAAGACTGGTGGATTTCAAGGACCAGCCTACGCTCATCCGCGCGTTTTTGCAGGTCCATGAGAAACATCCCGATGTGCAGCTCAGAATGTACGGGCCGGATTCGGGTGACGGAACAAAGGAGATCTGTGAGGGTCTGATCCGGGAATATCACGCGGAGGACTGGATCCTTCTGTGCGGAAGCTCGGATAAGCTGGAGATCGATCTGCCGAAGGGACTCTGTTTTGTCTCCTCCTCCCTGTTTGAGGGACTTCCCAACGCGGTGCTCGAAGCCATGGCGCTGGGGCTTCCCGTCATATCCACGGATTGTCCGTGCGGCGGACCGGCCGAGGTGATCCGGGACGGAGAGAACGGTCTGCTGGTACCGGTCGGCGATGCGGCGGCCATGGCGGCGGCGATGAACCGCCTGATCGAGGATCGCGATCTCGCAGAGAGACTGGGCAGGGAGGCGCGCCGGATCCGGGAGACAGCCGGTATGCAGGCGGTTTTTTCGGAGTGGAGAGATTATCTGGAAAAGATCGTGGCGGAGTATTAGACGGAAATGCAGTTTTCATCGATCTACTTTATTCTTTTCTTTTTGCCGGTATCGCTTATCGGATATCATCTGGCGGACAGGAAAAGCCCCCGGCGGGCGAGACTGTTTCTGCTCGCATGCTCCCTGTTTTTCTGCGGTCTGACGGACCTGTGGTCACTGCTCATCCTGATCGCGGAGGCACTGATCGGCTGGTCCTTCTCGCGGATCATTTTCCGTACGGGGACGCAGACGAAAAAGGCCGGACGGGCGGCTGCCGCGGGGATCGCGCTGCAGATCCTCGCACTTGTTTTTTTCAAGTACACGGGATTCCTGATCGGCAATATCGGTGTGCTGTTTCATGAGGATTTTGTCTGGCACAGTCTGATCCTTCCGCTGGGGATCAGTTACACGACCTTTACGCAGATCGCCTATCTCGCGGATTGCTGCCGGGGAAGGATCAAAAAGCCGATGGATCCGGCTTCCTATGCGCTTTATCTCTCTTTTTTCCCGAAGCTCTCGCAGGGTCCGATCGCCACGGGCACGGTCCTGGCGGAAGAGATCGCCGGGGAGAAGGGCGGGCATGTCACGGCCGACGGTCTGGCGGACGGGATCATACTGTTTGTGCTGGGTCTGTCCAAGAAGCTGCTGATCGCGGACATCTTCGGACGGGCTGTGGATATGGGGCTTTCACAGAATCCCTACCTCACGGCGACGGATATCGCGATCATCGCGCTGTCCTATACCTTTCAGATCTACTTCGATTTCAGCGGCTATTCGGATATGGCGATCGGTCTGGCCCGCATGTTCGGCTACACCCTGCCGGTCAACTTTGATTCTCCGTACCGCGCGCGATCGATCACGGATTTCTGGCGCAGATGGCACATGTCCCTGACCGGATTCTTCCGGGAATATGTGTATTTTCCCCTTGGCGGGAGCAGAAAGGGAACGGTGCGGACCTGCGTTAACATCATGATCGTGTTTCTTCTGAGCGGCCTGTGGCACGGAGCCAACTGGACCTTTGTTCTGTGGGGGTTCTTCCACGGCGCTTTGCAGGTGATCGAGAGACTGGGCGGTCGCGTGCTGGACCGCATTCCGGGATGGATCCGCGGGACGGTGACTTTTGTCCTGGTATCGGTCCTGTGGCTGCTGTTCCGCTGTTCTTCCGTGGCGGAGTTCAGGGGTCTTCTTTATCTCGCGGCAGATCAGCTGTATCCGTATATCAATGATGACATGCTGGAGATCTTCCGGCTGCCGGCTTCCCGGAGCGTTTTACAGCTGATGGGACTTTCCGTTTCCGACACGCTGCTGGAAACGATGTCGCTTTTCCTGTGGATGGCCTTATCCTTTGTCATCTGCCTGCAGCCGCGGAACAACACGTCCGGGCGTTATCGGCGGAACGGGTGGACGCTTATCCTCACGGCAGCGCTGTTTGTCCTGTGTGTTCTGTCGACGAGCAGGATCTCGACGTTTATCTACACGAGTTTTTGAGGCAGTGATGGGAGAGAAAAAGGAAAAAAGAGAATATCCCGCATCGATCTGGGTGAAGCGCTTTCTCGTGTCCACGGCAGTCGTGCTCGCTGTTGTCTGCGCGGCAACGGCGATCCTTGATCCGTTCTTTCATTATCACGCGCCGCTGAACGGATTTTTCTACACACTGTCCGATCAGAGGTGCCAGAATGACGGGATCACGAAGCACTTTTCCTATGATGCCGTCATCACTGGGACGAGCATGGCGGAAAACTTCAGGGCCAGTGAGTTTGACGGACTGTTTCGGACCACATCGATCAAAGTCCCTTATCCCGGCGGGACATTCCGCGAGATCGGGGACAATCTGCGGACCGCTTTCCGGACACATGACGGGATCCGCTATGTGCTGCGCGGACTGGACTATTCCCATCTGACCGAGGACCCGATGCTCCTGCGAACGGACATGGGAGAGTATCCTTCCTATCTCTACGATCGGAACCCGTTTAATGACGTGGAATACCTGTGCAACCGCAGCGCTTTTCTGGAGTATATCCTGCCGATGCTCGCGCGCAGGATGCGGGGCGTTGCCGGTGGCGTCACGGATTTTGACAGCTACAGCTACAGCGGTGCATCCGCCTATGGTGCGGAGATCGCCCTGGGAGACAGGCGTTCGTTTTCACCGGACAGAAACGAGCATTCCGGTCTGACGGATGAGGAGCGGGAAACGGTGCGGGAGAATATCCGCAGAAACGTGACATCGATCGCCGAAGAGAATCCCGATACTTCGTTTTTGTACTTTTTTACGCCGTACAGCGTGATCTGGTACGGCGCTCTTCTGGAGGAGGGACGGTTCGGGAAACAGCTGGAAGCCGAGCGGATCGCAGCGGAGGAAATGTTTGCCCTGCCAAATATCCGGGTCTTTTCGTTCAGCGCGGACGCCTCGGTCACAACGGATCTGTCGCATTACAAGGATCCCGGTCATTATTCCCCCGAGATCAGCAGTCTGATCCTGAACCGGATCGCTGCGGGCGAAAATGAACTTACGCCGCAGGATCTGGAGGATTATCTGACGGCCGAGGATTCTCTGTACCGGTCTTTTGACTACGATTCCTTAATACCATGATAAGAAGCAGGATCCATCCTGTGAGAGAACAGAATTCCGCCGCACGCCACAGGACCGGCTCCGAGAATCCGACCGTCACGGTTCCGTCGAAACCTGCCGGAAGCGTGACGCGCACCCGGAAATCGTCGCCGGTGGTGACCGGCAGGGCGCCGTCGGCCCCTTTTGCGTGATATCCTCTGTAATTCTGGAGCGGGAGCTCCACCCATCCTTCTTTCCCCGCGCTGTTTATGACCGAGAGAGAAAACTTTGTCCGTTTCCGCTGAACATCGCGAAGCGTAACGGAATCATCGCTGACGCGCGTGATCTGATCGCGCAGACGGTCGACATCCGATCCCTGAAACCGGTACATGGAGTCGTTGTCTATGAGCGGAGCGGAGATCTGATCCACATTCATCGGGCGGATGATATAGCTGTTCGTCGCGTTTCGTTCCGAGATAAAGGATACGGCGGACCAGACGCAGAGGATCGCGAGGGACACGATGAATGCGGATGACCGTCGGGCGGAGCTGTCCTTTCGCAGCTTTGCCGCGATCAGCACCGCACACAAAGAGAGCAGGATCGTTGCGATCGTCAGATAGCGCCACGGGTACTGCACGCGGTTGAGAAGGCGGGAAAGCGGGGGGACGGACAGGACCAGCCGGTCGTAGGGGAAATAGCAGGTGGACATCCACAGCGCCAGCAGACTGAACAAGCCGAGGGACAGAAGCTTCTTTCGCAGCTCTCTGCCGGTGTCCGACAGCAGCAGGGAAAAAACGGCAAACAGCACGAGTAGCAGGGGAAGACCGAGACCGAGGGGCATTTCCCCGGACATGGCAAAGGATTCCGTCAGCGGCACGGCACCGGCCGTCATGTCCCCTCTCACGGAAAAGATCTGTGCCGGCCAGGCGCCCTCTGCCTGGATCATGCTGTTCTGATGTTCCACCATGAGATCATGGGAGAGATAGTAGTCCGCAAACGGGACGAGGAAACCGAGATTCAGGATGACTGTCGCGGCAGCGGCAGTGAAGAGCGTGCACCAGCGTCTGCCCTGCAGGAGATTCCGGATGAAGACCGCACAGAACAGGAAGGCGAAAACGGAGACCATGATGCTGCTCAAAAGATGGGTCTGCAGCAGCCCGGTATAACCGATCACAAGGCAGAGAAACGCCTTTTTCCTGGCAGCGCGTTCCCCGTCTTCGCCGCGGGAGCCTCCGCTCAGCAGCAGGAAAAAACCGAGTGCGATGAGCGGAAGAAAGGCCATGGCCGTATATTCCCCCGCTGCGGCGCGGATGTAGAGATCCGTCAGACGCCACATGGAAAGGGAGTACAGGGCGCTTCCGAACAGGCCGGCGTCCGGATCGCCGGAGATCTCCGAGAAGGCGTACCAGGCAAGAACGGCTGTGAGTGCGTTGATAAGGAGCACGTAGAACGTGTAGCATTTCCAAAGCGGACAGCCCAGCAGATGCAGGATGGCGGCCGGATAAAGAAACGCATCGCCGTAGAGGACCCCCAGAGGATAACCCTGATCGTTCAGGAAAAAGGAATACAGACGCACGGGAAATTCGCCGCCAGCGATCCCGTCAGCGATCCCGGCGATGCGGGCGATGTGGAAATCCGCGTCCTGACCGCCGGGGATGTGACTCATCAGAAAACCCAGACTGCCGAGCAGCACGATCCCGACCAGACCGATGAGGCAGCGTCTCTTCTGCGGGGAGGTACTACGGGCCCTGCGGACAAAAACAACAATGACCCAGAGGAACATCAGGACCCCGAAGAACCGCAGCGCTGTATAAGCGGCGGAAAGACCCCTTCTGCGCAGGATGTCCACGGAAAGGATCTGCAGGTTTCCCTCGGCTTCCACGGATCCGACCAGACCGGAGAAGGTGACACCGGTGCCCGCGATGTAGATGAGGGAGGAGATATGATCGGCATAGGGAGGCAGGAGCGTGTTGTTTGTCTGCACGGACCAGACCGGCAGATCGTGTCCGGGAAAGATCTGCAGCATACCGTAGGCGTCGGTTCTGTATCGGATGGCGACGGAATAGATGCCGCTCTCTGCGGTCAGCTCCGGGATGTTGACGGCATCCACGGCTTCCACGCCGGCGTCGGAAACATCACAGGACCAGAGCGGCTCCCGGGAGGGATTTCCCAGGTAGGAAGTGAGAAAAATCAGAACGGAAAGGAGCAGCGCGACAGCGGGGAACAGCGGAAGCAGCAGGCGGATTTGTTTCATTTTTTTTTCCTCTCTGGCAGGACGGCAACCGTCATGATAAGGAGCATCTCATAGAAAAGTCCCATGCTGTAGATCATGTAGCGGGACTGCGCGAACATGATAAGGCTCACGGCAGCTACATTGATGAGCATACCGCCGAGCACGATCTCCGCGGCCAGAACGACCGGCAGGTCGTGCTTCCGGATAACGAGCAGATAGAGCAGCAGGTAGACAGCATAGATGATGACGGTGTAGAGCTGCAGCTGCGGCATGGTGCGGGCGACAGAGTTCATCAGGCCGTCCAGCAGATTCGCTCCGAGCGTGACGGGAGAGATCGGCGGCATGCGTCTGCGCAGAGCCGCGTTGATGATGCCGATGATCCTGTCATAGACAAGTGCATGCATCGGTTCGGTCAGGATGAGGGTGCCGTTTTCGTCCGCGGAGAGGTAGGGCGTGAGATCCACGCCGCATCCCGTGTATTCTCCGGGTGCAGCTCCGTTGCAGATGGCGAGCCGTGCGTCGATATAGTCGTCGACCGTGTTCAGTGTCGCGTCGAAACCGATATCGTCGTAGCTCCACGAGAAATGATCGGCGAGCGTGATCCAGTCGGCGTTCTCCGGTGCATAGGAAATGGGGAGCTCCTCGCGCTCGCAGTTGTCCAGGATCTTCAGAAAAAGTGTCCGTTCATCGGCGTTGGTATCCGGATCGAACAGATCCGCGTCCGCCCTGGTCGCGGTGTACATGGCTGTGCAGTAAAAGGCTTTATTTCCGAACGTGTGACGGATGGCGGCACCGTGCAGCAGGTAATTGTATGCGCATTCGCCGGCGGCGGACAGCAGATAAGCGGAAGCGCAGACGAGTAGGGCGGCAAGGAAACGCCGAAAACGTCTGTTTTTGCCGAGTACATCGTGAAGAAGGGACATGCAGATGACCAGCGCGGGCGCTACGAGCATCTGAGAACGGAGAGACAGCATCAGGAAGATGCAGATACCGACGGCAGCCAGATGTCTCTTTCTGTCATAGCGCATCCAGAGCCACAGATCGATGCAGAAAAGAATGTAGAGCGGCATGGCCAGACTCTCGCTCAGGATGCTCTCCGCATACATGGAGCTGCGTTTTGCGGCGAAGCGGTTCAGGAGAGAGACAGCAAGCTGAAGCAGAACGGCCGCAGTGCCGAGCAGTCGGGGGAATGGTCTCGCTGCCTGCCGCAGCTGTTTTTCTACAACAAAACCGATCCGCCAGGCGGCATAACCGTTCAGGACGGCGGCACCCAGTATGGAACAGAACAGGTAACAGGGCTGATCATAGAGAAGAGGGTCGCTCCCGAAGACGGTTCGGAAAAACAGAAGCCATAGCGGATAGAGCGGAGGCCGGGAAAGATCCATGGTGACATAACTCTCGGAATCGACACACCAGACCGGGCCGTCGATCACCGCGAAGATCAGGTAAAAGGCGATACAGCCGATGAGGGAAAGAGCCGGAAGGAGTCTGATTTTGCGTGTGCCGTTCTGCATGGGGAAATCGTAAAACAAATGCGGATGGATGTCAAATCGCGGGCGGTGTGATATAATAAAAACACTTTTGACCTGATTATCATGATGGAATCAAACACAACCAAACAGAAATAAAAAGGAGACAGCATGACGCTTTCACAGGCACGGGAAAAGTTGGAAAAGTTCGGGCAGTCCCATGTGCTGCAATACTGGGACGAATTAAATGAGGAGCAGCAAGAGGCGCTTCTTGCGCAGATCGATCGGACGGACTTTGCCGTTCTCGAGAACTGTGCGAAGCGCGGACATACCTACCCGCGGGGTGAATTTGCGCCGATGAAGACGATGGAACTACCGGAGATCGCATCGAAGCGGGAGGAGTTTGCGGAAACCGGCAGGGAAGCGATCCGGAACGGCAAGGTGGCGGCGGTGCTTCTCGCGGGCGGCATGGGAACACGTCTTGGCTCGGACAATCCCAAGGGCATGTATGACATCGGGCTGACAAAGCATGTGTATATCTTCCAGAGGCTGATCGAAAATCTGCTGGATGTCGTGAAGGAAACAGAGGCCTATCCCCGTCTGTTCATCATGACAAGCGAGAAGAACCACGACGCGACAACGGCGTTTCTTAAGGAGCACGACTATTTCGGATACCGGTCGGACCGCGTCACCTTTTTCATGCAGGATATGGCACCCGCATCCGATTATGACGGCAGGGTCTACATGGACAGCAAGTGGCAGATCTCAACCTCGCCGAACGGAAATGCCGGATGGTTTTCCTCTCTGATCAAGGCGGGACTTCTGCCGCTCGTTAAAGAAGAGGGGATCGAGTGGATGAACATCTTTGCTGTGGACAATGTCCTGCAGAGGATCGCGGATCCTGTCTTCGTCGGCGCGACGATCCGGGCCGGCGTTGAGGCGGGAGAAAAGGTTGTGCGCAAGAATGCGCCGGATGAGCGTGTCGGCGTGGTGTGTCTCGAGGACGGGCGCCCTTCGATCGTGGAATATTATGAACTGTCGCAGGAGATGATGGATGCCAGAGACGATAAGGGTGAGCCGGCTTATAATTTCGGTGTTATCCTGAACTATCTGTTCCGCATGGACGCTCTGGAACGCATCGCCAAAGATACGCTGCCTCTGCATGTTGTGGAGAAGAAGATCCCGCACATGGATGAGAACGGACAGACGGTGAAGCCCGCGGAGCCGAACGGATGCAAGTTTGAGCAGCTGGTCCTGGATATGATCCATCAGTTCTCCGATTGTCTTCCGTTTGAGGTTGAGCGCGAGCGGGAATTCGCCCCCATCAAGAATCCCACAGGTGTGGACTCGGTGGAGAGCGCGAGGGAACTGTGTAAAAAGAACGGCATTGAGCTGTAAAGAAAGGCGGCATTAATATGGCAATACTGGTGACGGGAGGTGCTGGCTATATCGGCAGCCATACGGTGGTGGAGCTGCAGCAGGCGGGACATGAGGTGGTGATCCTGGACAATCTGAGCAACGCGGACGAGCGCGTGCTGCAGCGTCTGCAGGCGATCACCGGGAAAGCGGCGACCTTTTACCGGGCGGATATACGGGACCGAAAGGCGCTGTCTGAGGTCTTTGAAAAGGAAAAGATCGAGAGCGTGATCCATTTCGCGGGACTCAAGGCCGTCGGAGAGTCGGTGGAAAAGCCGTGGGAATACTATGACAACAACATCACCGGCACGCTGACACTGGTTGATGAGATGCGTCGGCATGGTGTGAAGAACATCATCTTCTCCTCTTCTTCAACGGTTTACGGAGAGCCGGACGCGGTTCCGGTGACGGAGGAATCTCCGAAAAAAGCATGCACCAACCCCTATGGCTGGACGAAATCCATGCTGGAGCAGATCCTGTCCGACATGCAGGCAGCCGATCATGAGTGGAATGTGGTGCTGTTGCGCTATTTCAATCCCATCGGCGCGCACCGATCGGGCACGATCGGAGAGAACCCGAACGGCATTCCGAACAATCTGATGCCCTATATCACACAGGTCGCAGTCGGCAAGCTTAAGGAACTCAACGTGTTCGGCGATGATTATCCGACGAAGGACGGTACGGGTGTGCGCGACTATATCCATGTGGTCGATCTGGCAAAGGGTCATGTGAAGGCGCTCGCAAAACTGACGCCCGGAAGCGGGCTGAACATCTACAATCTCGGCACGGGAACCGGCTACAGCGTACTGGAGATCGTGAAGAATTTTGAGGAGGCGAGCGGTGTGAAGATCCCTTATGTCATACGCCCGCGCCGCGCAGGCGATATCGCCTGCAACTATGCCAGCGCGGAAAAGGCAAAACGGGAGCTCGGCTGGGTTGCGGAGAACGGCATCCGGGAGATGTGTGAGGATTCCTGGCGCTGGCAGAAGAACAACCCGAACGGTTACGCCGATTAAGCCGCAGACGGTGTGAAGCGATGTTTCGACTGTGGGTGAAACTGATCGCGGACAACCACCTGCTCCGGGATATGGTGGTGGAGGACGACGGACCGGAGAACCGCACGAAAAAGATCAAAAACGCCATCGATCGGGCATGCACAGGCTTTGACCTGCCGCGGCCGATCTGGCTGGCTTCGACGGTTGAGGAGTTCAGGATGCACGACAAGTGCCGGTTCACCAGGGACGCGTTCATCGAGAGCGTCCCCTTTGACTATATGGAAATTCAGGTGTTGGAATCATAAGGAAGGGATCATGATCACGAAACAGACGATCAGGCACAGCATCGAGGAACTGGCGTCGATCACGGGGACCGCGATCACGGTTTATGACCTCAAGGACGAGATCATCGCCCGGGCGGGGGAGACCGGAAACAAAAAAGGCAGGGATTCCGAAAAGCGGCCGGTCGAGGATGACGAACAGGTGCGCTACTTCCTGTCCGTTTCCGGAAAGAATGCCGAAATGGTCGCGCAGATCGCCGTTTCCCAGCTGCATGAGCTTCTGATCGCCTATCAGGACCGCTTTGACAGGAACAATTTCTTCCAGAATCTTCTGTTGGACAACCTGCTTCTCGTCGACATCTACAATCGGGCAAAAAAGCTCCGTATCGAAGATGTCGTGCGGCGGGTCATCTATCTGATCGAGGTCGGGTCCGTCGAGGATACCGCAGCCATCGATTATCTGAACGGCATGTTTACGCCGGGCAGCGGGGACTATGTTACGGCTGTCGATGAGACGAGCGCCATCGTGGTGAAGGCGCTTGCCGAGGACGATACGGAAGCGGATATGGAGGCCGTCGCGGAATCCATCGTCGCCATGCTCAATACCGAGGCGATGATCCCGGCCCGCGTCGCTTACGGGACGCCGGTGAACGAACTGAAGGACCTCAGCAAATCCTATAAGGAAGCGATGCTGGCGCTGGAGGTCGGCAGGATCTTCTATGCGGAGAGCACGGTCAATGCCTATAACACACTGGGGATCGGACGCCTGATCTATCAGCTGCCGGCGAACCTCTGCAGAATGTTCATCAACGAGGTGTTCGGGGACAGACTGCCGCTGGAGCTGGATGAGGAAACGCGGATCACGATCGACCAGTTTTTCGAGAACGATCTGAACGTGTCGGAGACGGCAAGAAAGCTGTTTGTGCACAGGAACACGCTGGTCTACCGCATCGACAGACTGCAAAAGGAGATCGGACTGGATATCCGGGATTTCGATGACGCGCTGACGTTGAAGATCTCGCTGATGGTGGACAGTTACCTGAAATACCTGGATGGTAAGGGCTTCTAGGTTGAGGTGGTCATGAGGACTCCGACAGCTGCGCTGCCACCTCATGACGATGGCTACCGGCACCCCGCAACACAGGCGGAAATCCGCTTAGTGCTGCTTCGTTCCCGACCTGACACGGTTCGCGGGCCCTCCTTGCGCGGGACCGGTAACCGCAAACATCGTAGCGGATGATATGGAAAATGTCAATACGGGAGTCAGATGGAGTAGTCGTAGCCGGCGGCACCACCCTGATCCAGCAGGTCCTGGAGGGTGTAACTGTCGACATAGTCGGTAATGGCCCTGTCGAGACCCCGCCAGAACGGCAGCGTGATGCAGGTCTCCATGCGGGGACAGTCGGCTACATCAAGGGCGACACAATCGATGGGGTGGAGATTTCCCTCCATGGTGCGCAGGATATCGCCGATCCGGTAGTCGGCAGGTTTTCTGGAAAGCCGGTGGCCGCCGCTGTTCCCGCGCATGCTGCGCAGGAAACCGGCTTTGTTCAGCGCAGATACGATCTGCTCCAGGTATTTGACCGGTATGCCCTGACGATCGGAAATGTCCTTCAATGCCGTGTAGCCGCCGTTATCGTGCTGCGCCAGGTCGAGCATGACGCGTATCGCATAGCGGCCCTTAGTTGAAATCTTCATCGCTCTTTGCTCCGGAAGCTCCCGGGAGGGAGCTGTCTGTGAAACAGAGGGATTATAGCACAGAAACACGATGAAATCCAGTCGTGCGAGATCAAAGGGAAGACAGGAAAGTGTCGAGAGAAGAAGCGGATCGCAGCGGGGATGACGGAAAATTCATGCGCAAGGCACTGGCGCAGGCGAGGCTTGCGATGCGCCTCGGCGAGGTGCCGATCGGCTGCGTGATCGTGCGGGACGGTGAGATCATCGGTAAGGGCTACAATCGTCGCAACACGGATCGGACTTCCCTCGCGCATGCCGAGATGACGGCGATCCGACGAGCGAACAAAAGCATCGGAGACTGGCGGTTGGAGGACTGTACACTCTATGTTACCCTGGAACCGTGCCAGATGTGCGCGGGCGCGATCATTCAGGCGCGCATTCCGCGTGTGGTGATCGGCGCGGACAGTGATAAGGCAGGATGCGGCGGTTCGATCATCAACATCCTGCAGAATCCGGAATTCATGCATCAGGCGCAGGTCGTGCGCGGCGTGATGGAAGAGGAGTGCAGCGCGATGCTCAAGACCTTTTTCCGGGAGCTTCGCCGGAGATCGCGGGAGGAAAAGGCCGGATGCGCGGGAGCGGAGACATCTTCCGATGCATGAGCTGCCCTTCGTCATGAAACTGCTTGGCGAAACCGACGCGGTCGCTTCACAGCAGGGATTTCAAAGGATCGGCCGCATCCGTATCGAGGTGGGAGCTCTTTCCGGTATTGAGCCGGAATGTGTGCGGCTTTATTTTGAGACGGCGGGCGAAGGCCATGCCGCGGAGGGGGCCGAACTGGAATTCGTTGTTGATCCTGCGATGCTCATCTGTGAGACGTGCGGCAATGAATTTGCGCACGAACCGGAACGGGCCCGCGCGGAGGGAGAGGATCCGTTCATCTGTCCGCGCTGCGGCAGAGACGGGAGACTGAAAAAGGGAACGGGATCGGGGGCACGACTGCTTTCCGTAGAGGGACAATAAAGGAGAAAAGTATGGACAGACAGAATCTGACACTGCTGACGGATCTTTACGAACTCACCATGATGCAGGGGTATTACCGGAACCGCAATCAGAATCAGACGGTGATCTTTGACATGTTTTACCGCAGCAATCCGTTCGAGGGCGGATTTGCGATCATGGCGGGTGTCGAGCAGCTGATCAGCTATGTGAAGGAGTTGCGTTTCGAGGGAGAGGATATCGATTATCTGCGGAGCACGGGCAACTTCGGCGATGACTTCCTTGAATTTCTGCGGGACTTCCATTTCAGCGGATCCATTTACTCGATCCCCGAGGGCACGATCGTGTTTCCGAGAGAGCCGGTCGTTAAGGTCATCGCACCGATCCTGGAAGCGCAGCTCATGGAAACGGCGATCCTCAATATCATCAATCATCAGACGCTGATCGCGACAAAGGCGGCGCGGGTCTGTTATGCCGCTAAAGGCGACGGTGTCATGGAATTCGGACTCCGCCGGGCACAGGGACCGGATGCCGGTATTTACGGTGCACGCGCGGCAGTGATCGGCGGCTGTATCGCCACGAGCAATGTCCTCACCGGCCAGCTCTTTGATGTGCCGGTCAGGGGCACGCACGCGCACAGCTGGATCATGAGTTTCCCGGATGAATACAGTGCATTCAAATCCTATGCGGAACTCTATCCGAATTCCTGCATCCTCCTGACAGACACCTATGATACCTTGAAATCCGGCGTTCCGAATGCGATCCGCGTGTTCAGGGAAATGCGGGAAGCGGGCGTGGAACTGAAGAACTACGGGATCCGTCTGGACAGCGGAGATCTTGCCTATCTCTCCAAAGAAGCCAGGCGGATGCTGGATGAGGCGGGCTTTACGGATGCGATCATCACCGCATCCAACGATCTGGATGAGGTTCTGATCTCGTCCCTGAAGGCGCAGGGAGCCACGATCACCTCGTGGGGTGTGGGCACGCATCTCATCACGGCCAGAGACAACCCGTCGCTCGGCGGTGTCTACAAGCTGGCCGCGATCATGGGGGAGGACGGCGTGTTCCAGCCGAAGATCAAGCTTTCCGAGAACTCGGAAAAGGTGACCAATCCCGGTGACAAGAAGATCGTCCGCGTCTATGACGAGGACGGCAAGATCCGTGCGGATCTGATCTGTCTGACCGAGGAGCACTATTCCGAACAGGAGGAACTGTCTCTGTTCGATCCGCAGGAACCGTGGAAAAAGATGGTGTTAAAGCCCGGCGAGTTCACGCTCAGGGAACTGATCGTGCCGATCTTCGAGAACGGAAAATGTGTCTACACCTCTCCGGCGACAATGGATATCCGCGAATACTGCCTGAAGGAACAGGACACGCTGTGGGAGGGGACCAGACGACTGTTCAATCCGAACCAGGTGCACGTCGATCTCTCGAAGAAGCTGTATGACATGAAGATGAATCTGCTTTATGACAACAGCGGTTTCTGAGGACAGAGGATGAAGATCGCGGTATACTGCGGCGCGGCACAGGGGCGCAACCCCGCCTATCTTCAGGCAGCGAAGCGCCTCGGAGAGTGGATCGCCGCGAACGGCCACGAACTGGTCTATGGCGCGGGCAAGGTGGGTATGATGGGCATGATCGCCGACACGGTGCTTCATGCCGGCGGACGCGTGACGGGCGTCATCCCCGATTTCATGGTGGAACTGGGCTGGTGTCATGAACATCTGACGCAGTGTATCGTCGAGGAAAGCATGTCTGCCAGAAAGAAAAGGATGTGCGAGATGTCGGATGCGATGATCGCGCTCCCCGGCGGCGCCGGCACGCTCGAAGAGATCACGGAGGTGATCTCCTGGCAGAGGCTCGGATTGAACGATCGTCCCTGCATCCTCTTTAATGTGAACGGTTTCTATGAACCGCTGCGCGCCATGTATCTGCGCACAGCGGAAGAAGATTTTCTCGAACGGGAGGCGCTGGACAGTGTTCTGTTTTCCGACGATCCCGATGAGATCGGGCGGTTTATCACCGGGTTTAAAAAGCGCGGACGAACGGCCGCCGGAGGATACTGAGTTTACAGCACCTTTCCCAGAAAGTTTTTGAGTCGCTCGCTCTTCGGATGCGCGAAGAATTCCGCGGGCGCACCCTCTTCGACGAAATCACCGCCGTCCAGGAACATCACACGGTTTGCCACTTCCCGCGCGAAGCCCATCTCGTGCGTCACGACCACCATGGTCATTTTTTCGGCGGCGAGATCCTTCATAACACTCAGCACTTCCCCGACCATTTCGGGATCCAGCGCGCTGGTCGGCTCATCGAAGAGCATGACCTCTGGTTTCATGCAGAGCGCGCGAACAATGGCGATCCGCTGCTGCTGACCGCCGGAGAGCTCGCCGGGATAGGCGTCCCGCCTGTCTGCAAGTCCCACGCGTTCCAGAAGCTCTGTAGCGTAAGCCTCGGCCTCCCGCTGTGACACATTCTGCAGTTTCATCGGGGCAAGCGTGAGATTTCGCATGATCGTCATGTGGGGGAACAGATTGAACTGCTGGAATACCATGCCCATCTTCTGCCGGTGCCTGTCAATGTCCGTCGTCGGATCGCAGATATCGATGCCGTCCATGTAGATATGCCCGCCGGTGGGTTCTTCCAGACGGTTCAGGCACCGAAGAAAGGTGGACTTTCCGGATCCGGACGGACCGATGACACAGACCACATCTCCCCGGTCGATCTCGACCGAGATATCCTGCAGCACGACATGATCGCCGAAATGCTTTTCCAGATGATCGACGCGGATCAGCGCCTCCTTCTGACCGGTGACCTGCGTATTATCTTGTGCCACGGGCAAGCCTCCTTTCCAGAAGAGAGACCAGTCTGGTGAGCACCAGCACCATGATGAGGTAAATGAGAGCCACCGCGATGAGCGGCATGAACGCGGAATAGGTGCGGCTTCGGATGATGTCGCCTCCCTTGGTCAGATCCTCGAGCGCGATATAACCGGCGACGGAGGTCTCCTTGAGGAGCGTGATATATTCGTTGCAGAGCGTCGGCACGCAGACGCGCAATGCCTGCGGCATGATGATATGCAGCATGGTCTGTGCGTAGTTGAAGCCGAGGCTCCGGCCGGCCTCAAACTGGCCGCGCGGCACCGACTGGATACCGGACCGGAAGATCTCCGCCTGATAGGCACCGGAATTGATACCGAACGCGATGATCGCGGTGAACGTCTTGTCGATGCGGACGCTGGCGAAGATGACGAAATAGATGATCATCAGCTGCACGACGACCGGCGTCCCGCGGATGACCGTGAGATAGAGATTGCAGATCGCGTTCAGGATCTTCAGACGGCCGGTGTTCTCGCAGGTGCTGCGCACGATCGCGACGAAAAAGCCGAGGATAATGCCCATCAGTGCCGCGAACAGCGTCACGATGAGCGTTACCTTCAGACCGTTCGTCAGATACTGCCAGCGGTCGTCCTTGACAAAGTTCAGATACAGATCAGACCGGAATTGCTGCCACATGACTGTCATTCCGCCGCGATGTACTTTGCGACGATCTTATCCAACGTGCCGTCCGCCTTCAGTTCCTCCAGCGCCTTGTTCACGTTATCCAGAAGCACCGTGTTCCCTTTGCGGATCGCAGCGGCATATTCCTCGTTCGTGTAGTTCTCCTTGAGGACCATGAGGCCGGGATTCTCGGAGACAAATACCTTGGCGGGCTCGGAATCGATGACAACGGCATCGATCTTGCCCTGCGTGAGCGCCTGTACGGCCTCCATTCCCTTGTTGTAGCGCTCGACGGTGCCGATGCTGTCGTCATCCGAGCAATAGATGTCGCCGGTCGTGCCGGTCTGCACACCGACGATCGAATCGGCGCCAAGATCGCTCAGCGATGAGATGCCGGAATTTTCGGGGACGATGACCACCTGGCTCGAGGTGGCATAGGATTCCGAGAAATCCACGCTCTGCTTCCGGTCCTCTGTCACGGTCATGCCGGCGAGGCCGATATCCGCCTTTCCAGACGATACTTCGGGAATGATGGAATCAAACGCGATATCCTCGATGCGCAGCTCGCAGCCCATCTTTTTGGCGATCGCCTCCGCGATCTCCGCGTCAATGCCGACGATGCTGTCGCCGTCATGATATTCGTAAGGCGGGAACTCCGCGTTGGTCGCCATGACAAGCACGCCCTTTGTCGCGGTGCCTTCCGGGTTGCCGGACGAACCGCAGGCAGCCAGAGACAGGCTCATGGCAAGAACAAGTGCGACTGAGATCAGCTTTTTCATAATCCTCCTCCTTCTTACTGAACGATAAAAACCCACATACTTTTTTATCACTTCGAACGACAGGATGCAATATGAATCATCATTGATTTTGTTACGGTTTTCGTGTAAAATATTCTCGTTGCTTTGTTGCCTTGAAAAGGAGATGTCCAGTGGCAAAAAATACGATCGAGGCGATCCGCGAGGCGGAGTTGGCCTCACAGGAAAAGGAAAAAGAGGCAAAGATCAAAGCTGCACAGCTTGTCGATGAGGCACGCGCCGCAGCGAAAACCCTGGTTTCCGAGAAACTTGCCGGTCTGAAAGCCGATGATGCGGCCAGGGAAGAGGAGGCGGAACGGGAGAGCGTCTCACTTCTGGAACAGGCGGAACGGGAGGTGGCATCGGAGATCGAATCTCTCAGAGAACGAGCAGAGAAGAATGAGGCAGCGGCGATCGATGCGGTACTGAAAAAGCTGATCGCGTGAAACAGACAGAATAGGAGCGATTCATGGCTGTACTTCCGATGAAGCGGGTTCTCATCGCAGGACTCCGCAAGAACAGAAAACAGATGCTTGAACTTCTCCAGCGCCAGGGCGTCATGGAGATCGAGATCAGAAAGAACAGCACAGACGAAGAGGCGGATCCCGTTTTTCAGCAGATCGATACCACCGGTATCCGCGCAACCTTTGAAAAGAACATCACACTGGCCAATCAGTCCCTTGCGGTCCTGGATGCCGTCACCCCGCCGGAAAGCGCGGACGGAGGGCTCTTCTCAGGCAGGACGCGCATGTCCCTCACAGACTACGAAACCAACACCAAAAAGCGCGAGAAGATCATGGATATGGTCTTTGACATCCATGCGCTGGAAAAACGCAGGAATGAGATCGCCGCGGAGATCCCCAAGACGGAAAGCCAGCTGGAGGCTCTCGTTCCGTGGATGGAGCTTCCCTATCCTCTGGATTTTGCCGGTACGAAAAGCACAAAGACTTTTCTCGGCACTCTCCCCAACGATGTACCCGAAGAGACGGTCCTGGCCGGGATCGACAGCGAATCCGTTGCCGTGGATATCATCTCCCATTCCGGAGAGCAGACCTGCGTGGCGGTGACCTGTATGAAAGAGGAAGCGGAGGCTGTCGAGGAAGCGCTTCGCCGCATGAGCTTCGCACGTCCCGCCGTGAGCGGCGATGTGCCGGCAAAACAGAAGGAAGCGCTCTCGATGAAGCTGGAGCGCCTTGCCGGCGAGGATGAGAATCTGAAAAAGAAGATCGCCGCCTATGCCCCCAGACGGGATGAGATCCGGTTCATCGCGGATTATTTCCGTCTCCGTTCCGACAAGTATGAAGTGATCGGCGGTCTGGAGCAGACGGATCGCGTGTTCCTCGTCCGGGGCTTTGTCGCGGCAAAAAATGCGCAGTCGCTGGAGAACCTGCTGACGACGCGGTTCGACTGCGTGGTGGAGCTGTCCGATCCGGCAGAGGATGAAGAGGTGCCTGTCGCCCTGCAGAACAACGGCTATGCGGCGCCTGTCGAGGGAGTCATCGCCTCCTATGCGATGCCCGGAAAGGGTGAGATCGATCCGACCTTCCTCGCCTCCATCTTCTATTATTTTCTGTTCGGCATGATGCTTTCCGACGCGGCCTACGGTCTGATCATGGTTCTCGGCGTGGCGGTTGTCCTGAAGAAATACAAAGACACGATCGAGCCCGGCATGCGGAAGACGCTGACCATGTTCCAGTACGCCGGTGTCGGCACCATCTTCTGGGGCGTGATGTTCGGTTCCTATTTCGGCGATCTTCCCGCCGTGATCCTGAAGACCTTTTTCCATACCGAGATCGGATCGCTCGCCCTGTGGTGTGAGCCGGCGGTTGAGCCCATGACGGTTCTCGGCTTTGCGTTCATCATCGGCATCATCCACATCTTCGTCGGTATGGGCGCGCTTGCCTACACGGACATCAAGCAGGGCAAAGCGCTGGATGCGCTCTATGATGTCGGTTTCTGGTATCTGCTGCTGATCGGCGCGATCGGCATTCTGTTAAACACCGACATGGTCGGCGGCATGTTCGGCCTGCACCTGAACCTTCCCGACGGGGTCATGATGGTCTTCAAGGTGCTGGCACTGGTGGGGGCTGCGGGGATCGTCCTGTTCGGCGGAAGGGAATCCTCCAACTGGGGACTCAGGATCGGCAAGGGTCTGTATGCGCTCTACGGCATCAGCTCCTATCTGTCGGACATCTTATCCTATTCAAGACTTCTGGCGCTTGGTCTCGCGACCGGCGTTATTTCCAGCGTGTTCAACTCCATGGCGGCCATGGTTGCCGCACCGCCCGTGATCGGTCCGATCCTGTTTGCCGTGATCGTGGTGGTGGGACATGTGCTGAACCTTGCGATCAACGCGCTGGGCGCCTACGTGCATACCAATCGTCTGGAGTATGTCGAGTTCTTCGGAAAGTTCTATAACGGCGGCGGCAAGCCGTTTGAACCGTTTACGGAGAACACGAAGCATTACCGTGTGTCGGAATAATCATTTACAGAACGGAGGGAAAAAACATGAGTAACTTAGGCCTTTTCTTTGCAATCCTGGGCGCAGCGCTGGCAGCGCTTATCGCGGGCGCGGGCAGTGCACGCGGTGTCGGTATGGCCGGTCAGGCGGCAGCGGGCGTTGTCACCGATCAGCCGGATATGTTCGGCCGCGTGCTGATCCTGCAGCTGCTTCCCGGTACGCAGGGTATCTACGGGCTGCTGATCGCATTCGTCGCCATGAACAATCTCGGTATCATGAGCGGCAATCCGGAAGTGAGCTGCTCTCTGCTCAAAGGCCTTGCCTATCTCGGCGCCTGCCTGCCGATGGCGATCGTCGGCTATATCTCCGCGATCAATCAGGCCAAGGCGGCTGTCGCGTCCATCGCGCTTGTTTCGAAGCGTCCCGACCAGTTCGGTAAATCCATGCTGTTCCCTGCGATGGTTGAGACCTACGCGATCTTCGCGCTGCTGATCTCCATCCTCGCTCTTAACGGTGTAGGCGCGATCGGCTGAGAATAAGCGGAGGACAATCATGGCGGGATTAGATAAGATCCTCGGCGAGATCAACGCGCAGACTGACAAAAGCGTAGAGGAGATCCTCGGCGAAGCCAGAAAGGAAGCGGACGGGATCCGGGCCGAAGCCGAAAAGGAGGCCGGTGAGACCGCGGAGCGTTTTGAGCGGGAGGCGGAGAAGCGCGCAGGCGACCGCAAGTCACGCGCGGTTTCTGCGGCAGCGCTGAAGAAGCGCCAGCTTCTGCTCGCTGAAAAGCAGAAACTGATCCGCGAGGTGCTCGAAAAGGCGAAGGCGACACTTCTGGCACTGCCGGACGCGGAATATTTTGACGCGATGCTCGGGCTCATCGAGAAGAACGCACTGACGCAATCGGGACAGATCCGTTTCAACGAACGGGATCTGAACCGTCTGCCCAAAGATTTTGCGACAAAGATCGAAAGCACGGCTTTCAATCTCGGCGGTAGACTGACGCTCTCCAAGGAGACGGCGCCGATCGACGGCGGATTTCTGCTGCTCTACGACGGCATTGAACAGAACTGCTCGGTGTCTTCCTTGTTTGAAACGAGCGCCGAAGAACTTTCGGATGAGATACAGAGACTCTTGTTCTGAAATGGGGGCTAAGACGAATGCCTGAAGAATATATCTATGCGGTCGCGCGTGTGCGCGGCAAAGAGCAGAAGCTTCTTTCGGCGCCGGTGATGGATTCCCTCGTTTCGGCACCGGGAGTCAATGAAGCGCTCCGCATTCTGGCTGACCACGGATGGGGCGACGGCGAGAACACGGAGATCGACGGGATGCTCACCGCGGAGCGGGAAAAGACATGGGCCTTTATCAAGGAACTGGTTCCGGACATGTCTGTTTTCGATGTTTTTCTTTATGCGAATGATTATCACAATCTGAAGGCCGCCGTCAAGGAAACGGCGAGGATGGAGACGCAGGACAGCGTCTTTATCGGCAGGAACGAGACGACCGTCGACGCGGAGCTGATCCGCCGGGCGGTGAGAGATCGTGATTTCGGTGCTCTTCCGGAGGAGATGCAGGAGATTGCCAAAGAGGCACTGGATGCGCTTCTGCACACCGGCGACGGGCAGATGTCCGATATCCTGATCGATCGGGCGGCGCTTGTACGCATCCTGGAGGCCGGAAAGAGATCCGACAATGAGATCATCCGCATGTACGGAGAACTCACCGTGGCGAGTGCGGACATCAAAACAGCGATCCGCGCCTGTCTGATGAAAAAAGACCGTGCGTTTCTGGAGCGTGCGCTGGCGCCCTGCGACTCGCTGGATGTGAACGATCTGGCTCAGGCTGCTTCCGAATCGATCGACGCGGTCTATGAATATCTTGACCGGACGACCTATGCCGACGCGATCTCGGAGATCAGGAAATCACCGTCCGCCTTTGAGCGCTGGTGCGACAACCTGATGATCGAGAAGATCCGTCCGGAGATCCATCATCCGTTCACGATCGGACCTTTGGCGGCTTACATTCTGGCGCGTGAAAACGAGATCAAGTGTGTCCGCATGATCCTGTCAGGCAAGACAAACGATCTGTCGGTCGAATCCATCAGAGAGAGGGTGAGGGAAACCTATGTATAGAATGGCGGTCCTTGGGGACAAAGACAGCATTTACGGTTACGCCGCCCTCGGCATGGAGGTCTGTCCGGTCACGGACGACGCCTCTGCGGTGCATAAGCTCAGGGAACTTGCCGAAGGGGATTTCGCGGTCATCTATGTCACGGAGGCACTGGCGGAACGGATCCCCGGCGAGATCAACCGTTACAGGGAGCAGATGCTTCCGGCGGTCATCCTGATCCCCGGCGTTTACGGCAACACCGGTGCGGGAATCGCAAATGTCAAGAAATCGGTAGAACAGGCCGTTGGGTCTGACATCATCTTTGGAAACAATTAAAAGGAGCGAACGCATGAGTACAGGAACGATCAAAAAAGTCGCAGGACCTCTGGTCATCGCCAGGGGCATGGGCGAGGCCAACATGTTTGACGTCGTCCGCGTGAGTGATGAGCGCCTGATCGGCGAGATCATCGAAATGCACGGTGACGAGGCGTCCATTCAGGTCTATGAGGAGACCTCGGGCTTAAAGCCCGGCGCACCGGTGGAGTCCACCGGACAGCCCATGAGCGTGGAACTGGGCCCCGGTCTTATCGGCAGTATCTATGACGGTATCCAGCGTCCGCTTGACGATATCATGAAGGTGACGGGCGGCAACCTGTTAAAGCGCGGTGTTGAGGTTCCGTCCCTGAAGCGTGACAAATCCTGGCATTTTGTCCCGGTCAAGAAGGCCGGTGACACGGTGTCCGAGGGAGATATCCTCGGAACGGTCCAAGAGTCCCCGATCGTCGTGCAGAAGATCCTGGTGCCGATCGGCGTGAACGGTACGATCGAAAAGATCACCGAAGGCGACTATACGGTCACCGATACGGTCGCCGTGATCAAGACCGAAGACGGCAAGAGCACGGATGTCGGTCTGATGCAGAAATGGCCGGTCCGTCGCGGGCGTCCCTACAGACAGAAGCAGTCGCCCGACACGCCCCTGATCACCGGACAGCGCGTCATCGACACGCTCTTCCCGATCGCCAAGGGCGGTGTCGCCGCGGTTCCCGGTCCGTTCGGCTCCGGCAAGACCGTCGTGCAGCACCAGCTGGCCAAGTGGGCCGAGGCTGATATCGTTGTCTACATCGGCTGCGGTGAGCGCGGCAATGAGATGACCGACGTGTTGAACGAGTTCCCGGAATTAAAGGATCCCAAGACCGGACATTCCCTGATGGAGCGGACGGTGCTGATCGCCAATACCTCGGACATGCCGGTGGCGGCGCGTGAAGCGAGTATCTACACCGGTATCACGATCGCCGAGTATTTCCGCGACATGGGCTACTCCGTCGCTCTGATGGCGGATTCGACGTCCCGCTGGGCAGAGGCGCTGCGTGAGATGTCCGGCCGTCTGGAGGAGATGCCCGGTGAAGAAGGTTATCCCGCCTATCTGGGTTCGCGTCTGGCGCAGTTCTATGAGCGCGCGGGCCGCGTGATCACGCTGGGCGAGGGCGAGCGCGAAGGATCGTTGTCGGTCATCGGCGCTGTCTCCCCTGCGGGCGGTGACATTTCCGAGCCGGTCACGCAGGCGACGCTGCGTATCGTCAAGGTGTTCTGGCGTCTGGATTCGGATCTGGCTTACAAGCGTCACTTCCCCGCGATCAACTGGCTGGAATCCTATTCTCTCTATGACAAGCTGGACGGCTGGTTCGACAAGAACGTTTCCGAGGAATGGTCCGCGTTGAAGGGCCGCGTGATGTTCCTGCTGCAGGAGGAATCGGCATTGCAGGAGATGGTCCGTCTGGTCGGCGAGGATGCCCTGTCGGCACCCGACCGCCTGAAGATGGAAGCGGCACGTTCCATTCGAGAGGATCTGCTGCAGCAGAACGCGTTCATGGAAGAGGATACCTACACCTCACCGCACAAGCAGTTCATGCTGATGAAGCTGGTCATGGCCTTCTATGATGTCTGCGGCGAAGCGCTGAACAAGGGAGCGGATATCAACAAGATCGTGGACATGGAGGTGCGTGAAGCGATCGGCCGTTTCAAGTATACGGCAGAGGATCAGGTCGACGCACGGTTCGCGGAGATCGAGAAGAAACTGAATCAGGAAGCGGATGAGATCGCCCAGGCAAAGGAGGAATTCTGAGATGTCCAAAGAATACAAGACAATACAGGAAGTAGCGGGACCTCTGATGCTCGTTCGGGGCGTGGAAGGGATCGCCTATGATGAACTCGGCGAGATCGAGCTTTCCAGCGGAGAGAAGCGTCGCTGCAAGGTACTGGAGATTGATGACGGTAACGCCTTGGTGCAGCTGTTCGAAAATTCGACCGGTATCAATCTGGAGTCCTCCAAGGTCCGTTTTCTCGGACGAAGCATGGAACTCGGTGTTTCCGAGGATATGCTCTCCCGCGTCTTTGACGGTCTGGGACGTCCGATCGACGGCGGCCCGGAGATCCTGCCCGAGGAACGCAGGGATATCAACGGTCTGCCCATGAATCCGGCCGCCAGAGACTACCCGTCCGAATTCATCCAGACCGGTGTCTCCGCGATCGACGGTCTGAACACGCTGGTCCGCGGACAGAAGCTCCCGATCTTCTCGGCGTCCGGTCTGCCGCATGCGCAGCTTGCCGCGCAGATCGCGCGTCAGGCCAAGGTGGTCGGAACCGATGAGCCTTTCGCCGTTGTGTTCGCTGCAATGGGTATCACCTTTGAAGAGTCCAACTTCTTTGTCGAGAGCTTTCAGGAGACCGGTGCGATCGACCGGGCGGTCCTGTTCATGAACCTGGCCAACGACCCCGCGGTTGAGCGTATCGCGACCCCTCGTATGGCGCTGACCGCCGCCGAGTATCTCGCATTTGAGAAGGGCATGCATGTTCTGGTCATTCTGACGGACATCACCAACTACGCGGACGCGCTGCGTGAGGTTTCCGCTGCGCGTAAGGAAGTTCCGGGACGCCGCGGTTATCCCGGCTACATGTACACCGACCTGGCGACCCTCTATGAGCGCGCCGGCCGTCAGCGCGGCAGGAACGGTTCGATCACGATGATCCCGATCCTGTCGATGCCGGAAGATGACAAGACGCACCCGATCCCCGACCTTACGGGATACATCACGGAGGGACAGATCATCCTGTCACGTGACCTCTACCGCAAGGGTGTGCAGCCGCCGATCGACGTGCTGCCGTCCCTGTCCCGTCTGAAGGACAAGGGTATCGGTACCGGCAAGACGCGTGAGGATCACGCGAACACGATGAACCAGCTGTTCGCCGCCTATGCGCGCGGCAAGGACGCCAAGGAACTCATGGTCATTCTAGGCGAGGCCGCTCTGACCGAGATCGACAAGCTCTACGCGAAATTCGCCGATGAGTTTGAATCCCGCTATGTGTCGCAGGGCTACCGCACCGACCGCTCCATCGAGGAGACGCTCGACCTCGGCTGGGATCTTCTCCGGATCCTTCCCAGAACGGAACTTAAGCGTATCCGTGACGAATATTTGGATAAGTATTACGATAAGTAAAAGGTTGACAGCTTAGTACCGTTGCGAGAGGCACGGAGCTGGAGCGCCCGACAAAGGGTGTGACCTCCTGCCGACGGAGGAAAACGAAAGATGCCTACAGTCAATCCTACAAGAATGGAGCTTACCCGTCTGAAGGGCAAGCTTGCGACCGCCACCCGCGGCCACAAACTCCTGAAGGACAAGCGCGACGAGTTGATGCGCCAGTTCCTTGATCTGGTCCGCGTGAACAAATCTCTGCGTGAGCGCGTGGAGGAGGGTCTGAAGACCGCGAACAAGAATTTCGCACTTGCCCGTGCGGCAATGAGTGACGAGACCGTGGAGGTCGCGTTCATGGCCTCCAAGCAGGAGATCGAGGTCGAAGTGACGCCGAAGAACGTGATGAGCGTCAACATCCCGCAGTTCACCGTAAAGACGCGCACCAGTGACGAGAGCGACATCTATTCCTATGGTTTTGCTTTCACATCTGGTGATCTGGACGATGCCGTGCACTCGCTCGCCGAGGTACAGGCGGACATGGTGAAGCTTGCCGAGGTGGAAAAGGCCTGTCAGCTCATGGCGGCGGAGATCGAGAAGACCAGACGCCGCGTGAATGCGCTGGAACACATCATGATCCCGCAGTATCAGAGGAACATCAAGTACATCTCCATGAAACTCGATGAGAATGAGCGTAGCACGCAGATCCGCCTGATGAAGGTCAAGGATATGATGCTCGAGGAAGCTCATCACTACAAGGAAAAGGAAGAGGCGAAGGCCGCAGGTTGACGATGAGAAGACCGAATGAAAGAAAACCGCTGGTAACCAACATCTACACGGCCGATCCGTCCGCGCATGTATTTAACGGGAAGATCTATATCTATCCTTCCCACGACGTGGAGCGGGATGTGCCGGATGATGATGACGGCGAACAGTACATGATGGAGGACTATCACATCCTGTCCATGGACAGCCTGGATGCACCCTGCGTCGATAACGGATTGGCGCTCCATCAGGACGATGTGCCCTGGGTGGGCCGTCAGATGTGGGCGCCGGACGCCATCTTCAAGAACGGGAAGTATTATCTCATTTTCCCCGCCAAGGACAAAGAAGGCGTGTTTCATCTGGGTGTCGCGGAATCGGATTCACCGGTGGGTCCCTTCAGGCCGCAGGAAAACTATATCCCCGGAAGCTACAGCATCGATCCTGCCGTCCTCGTGGATGATGACGGGCGCACCTATTGCTATTACGGCGGTCTCTGGGGAGGACAGCTGGAGATGTGGCAGTCGGGACATTTCAATCCGGAGGAGCCGCGTCCCGCGGGTGATGACCCGGCACTCGGACCGATGTTCGCCGAGTTTTCCGATGACATGACGCACTTTGTAACGGAGCCGAAGCATCTGCAGATCCTGGATGAAAAGGGCGAGCCGTTAAAGGCTTCCGATGAGGAAAGACGGTACTTTGAGGGACCGTGGATGCACAAGTATCACGGAAAATACTATCTGTCCTATTCCACCGGGACGACGCATTACATCTGCTACGCGGAGGGAGACCGCCCCGACGGACCCTTTACCTATAAGGGCAGGATCATGGAACCGGTTCTGGGGTGGACGACCCATCATTCCGTCGTGCAGATCGACGGCGAGTGGTATCTGTTCTACCATGACTGCGAACTGTCCGGCGGTGTGACGCACGAGCGCTGTGTGAAATACACGAAGCTCGAGATCGCGGCGGACGGGACGATCACAACGATCCATCCCTACGAATGAGGGAAGGGCGACAGGTAAAGAAATACAGGGAAGGGGCAGCTGGTCACGGGGGAAACAGCGCCCCTTTTTCTACATAAGGGATCCGGGACAGAGTACGGCAGAGAAAAGGAAAGGTGCGGATCATGAAGGGAAGACAAAACAGAAGGATAAAGATCCGGCATCCGGTCAGCAGGGTGCTTCTTATGATGACGACCCTGATCCTGGCTGTCTTCTTTTCGGTGACTCCGGCGATGGCGGTAAAGGCCGCGGAGCCTTTCCGTGTGACCGAGCTCAAGCCCTACACAACGCACACGACAACAAGACTGAACATCCGGAAGGGCCCCGGGATCAAATGGGAGTGGATCGTGACGCTGGACGAGGGGGCTGAGGTCACGGTGACAGGCATCGCCTCCACGGGATGGTTGCGCATCAAAACCGCTGACTATCCCGTTGCCTATACCTCGGCACGCTATTATCCGGAGTGGATCATGGGCAAAAAGCCGCGGGTCGAGGACGTTGATGACTGGGAAAATGCAGAGACCGGGAAAGAAGCGGAAACCGGAAAGACAACGAAAAACAGCGTAGAAAACAAATCGGCAGACAGCGGAAAAGCTGACGGAAAAGACACAGATAAAAAAGACGAAAAAAAGGACAGCAAGGATAACAAGAGTACAGACAGTAAGAGTACAGACAGTAAGAGTACAGACAGTAAGAGTGCAGATAGTAAGAGCGCAGATAATACGAGTACGGGAAGTTCCAAGTCGGATAAGCAGAGTTCGGAAAACAAAACATCAGAGGATGGAAATGCAGAAAAAGTGAAGTCGGATAACGGCAGCACCTCCGCAGACACCGGCAAGGAAGAAAAGAAGGAAGACGAAAAAGACGGATCCGCGTCAGACGGATCAGATGCCGGAGACAAAGCGGTAGCTGAAACCAATACAACAGGGGCCGATACGACGGATAACGGCGCGGCAGAGACGAAGGATCAGGCAAATGCATCGGATGGAAATGCGATTTCCGAGGTATCGGCCCGGGAACTGCTCCCGCCGGCAGCGGATCACGAACATGTGTACACGGCAGAGGTGACAAAGGAGGCGACCTGCTCCTCGGTCGGCGAGATCGTCCACACCTGCACGGTCTGCGGCGGTTCCTATCGGGAGATCGTGGACAGGAAACCGCACACAGCGGGCGGATGGGAAACGGTGCGGGAAGCGACCTGGACAAAGGAAGGTCTGAAGTATCAGAACTGTTCCGTCTGCGGACGGACGCTGAATTCCGCGGAGATCCCCAAACACACACTGTCCTTTATCCTGTTCCTGACGGGGATTGGCGGTGTTCTGGTGATCCTTCTTGTCCTTCTCATTCATTTTTCGGGAAGAAAAAAGTAGAAGAGAGATTGAAGAGGTCAAAGAAAGGGAGATCAGATGGATCATCGGGATCAACTACTCCTATCTGATGAAGGGCTTTGCAGTCAACGTTGGAGAGCGTACTGTCAGAAGCTTCGGCCGGTTAGTTATAATCTGAACTTATAACCAGCCATAGAAAAAGCAAGCCCCTAATCCTATTGACAAGGTGGGATTAGGGGCTTTACAATAGGCACCATGAAAAGCGGACGGCAGGTTCATCCGCGGAACAGGAGGAAGAAGATGAGAAACATGATGTGTTGTTGTCGAATGTCAAAGGAATGGGCGTGTTGCATGGACGGACGCTGTCAGATGCGAATGTGCTGACACAGGTCTGTCAGAGAAACTGAGCAAAGACGCGCCCGGGATTTCCTCATGCGGAACACCGGGTTTTTTGTTGCCAATTTTGGATCATTCGATAAGAGGAGGAAGAAGATCATGAAAAGAGCAAAGTTTTGGGCATTACCTTTGATCGCCGCACTGGGACTGTCACTCACGGCCTGCGGCGCAGCCGATGCGGGGTCGAGCGCACAGGCAGCGGAGACGACGGAGAACAAGGAGAGCGGCGCGGTCTACCGCACGCTGGATGAGATCAAGGCCGACGGCACCGTGAACATCGGCGTGTTCTCCGACAAGAACCCCTTCGGCTATGTTGATGAAAACGGCGCGTATCAGGGCTACGATGTGTACTTCGCCGAGCGGATCGGCCAGGATCTCGGCGTGAAGATCAACTACGTGTCCACCGAGGCGGCAAACCGCGTGGAATATCTGGAGACCGGCAAGGTCGACATCATCCTCGCAAACTTCACCGTCACCGAGGAGCGCGCGCAGAAGGTCGACTTCGCACTTCCCTACATGAATGTGGCGCTGGGCGTTGTCTCCCCCGATAGCAGGGTGATCAGCGATCTGTCCGAGATCAAGGCGGAGGACGAGGTGATCGTCATCTCCGGAACGACGGCGGAGACCTATCTTGCGGAGAACAATCCGGAGATCAAACTGCAGAAGTATGACACCTATGCGAACGCCAAGAATGCTATCGAGAACGGCAACGGGGTCGCGTGGGCCAATGACAACACCGAGGTCATCGCGTTCGCTCTGCAGAATCCGGGCTACACGGTGGGCATCCCGTCGCTGGGATCGCAGGACACCATCGCACCGGCGGTCTCCAAGGGCAACACGACGCTGTTGAACTGGATCAACGATGAGATCAAAGCGCTCGCTTCCGAAAACTTCTTCCATAAGGATTATGAAGCAACGTTGGTCGATACCTATGGTCTGGATTATGAGGAGAGCCTTGTGGTTGAGGGCGGCGTGCCCGCAACGGGTGCGGCATCCGCAGACGCGGCACCGGCAGCAGGCAGCTCCGATATCCCGCAGGGGAACGGTGCAAAGATCACGATCGCGGCATCTCCGGTCCCGCACGCCGAGATCCTCGCAGAGGCGGGCAAGGTGCTTTCGGAGAACGGCTGGACCCTGGAGGTCACGGAGTTTGAGGATTATGTGCAGCCCAACCTCGTCGTGGAATCCGGTGATTTTGATGCCAACTATTTCCAGCACATTCCGTATCTTGACAACTTCAATGCCGAGCAGGGCACTCATCTCGTGAACGCGGGCGGCATCCACTATGAGCCCTTCGGGATCTATCCCGGCACGAAAAAGGATCTTGCGGAGCTGACGGACGGTGATGAGATCGCGGTTCCCAATGACACGACCAACGAGGCGAGAGCACTTCTCCTGCTGGAGGCGAACGGTGTGATCAAGTTAAAGAGCGGCGCCGGTCTCACAGCGACGACCAAGGACATTGAGGAGAATCCGAAGAACGTGAAGATCGTTGAGCTCGAAGCAGCACAGGTGCCGCGTGTGGTCGGTGAAGCGGCGTTCGTGGTCCTGAACGGCAACTACGCGCTGGAGGCAGGCTTCTCCGTGGCAAAGGACGCGGTCGCTTATGAGAAGAGCGATTCCGAAGCGGCGAAGACCTATGTTAACGTGATCGCCGTCAAGGAGGGCAATGAGAACAGCGATCCCGTCAAGGCGCTGGTGAGCGTGCTGAAATCCGATGCGATCAAGAACTACATCAACAGTACCTATGACGGAGCGGTGATCCCGTTCGACTAAGGGAAAAGAGATCAGTACTCGGCAAGAACGAAAACGACCCCCCGGCGACTGCCGGGGGGATTCGTCGGTACAGAAAGACGCTGATTGACGCGCGGCGTTCATCTGCGGTATCATTAGGAACGTTATGGCTTTTATAGAGATCGAACATCTGGAAAAAACCTATACCTCCAAGAGCGGCGACACCGAGGCGCTCAAGGATGTGAACTTCACCATCGAAAAGGGTGAGATCTTTGGTGTGATCGGACTCTCCGGCGCGGGGAAATCGACGCTGGTGCGCTGCGTGAACCTGCTGGAGAAGCCCAGTGCCGGTCGTGTCGTGATCGACGGCGAGGACATGCTGTCGCTCTCCGAACGGGAGCTGCGTCTCAAGCGGCGGGACATTGGCATGATCTTCCAGCATTTCAATCTGCTCATGCAGCGGACGGTGCTCGACAATGTCTGCTTCCCCATGGAGATCGCGGGCATGAAGAAAAAGGAGGCGCGAGTCAAGGCGCTGGAATACCTGGAGCAGGTGGAGCTTGCGGATAAGGCAAAGGCCTATCCCGCGCAGCTCTCCGGCGGACAGAAGCAGCGGGTGGCCATCGCCCGTGTGCTCGCTTCCAGACCGCGGGTGCTTTTGTGCGACGAGGCAACCAGCGCGCTCGATCCGCAGACCACGCAGTCGATCCTGCAGCTTTTGAAGCACATCAACGAGAAATATCAGATCACCATGATCGTCATCACCCACGAGATGCGCGTCGTGCAGCAGATCTGCGATCACGTGGCGGTGCTGGAATACGGCCGGATCGTGGAGAGCGGACGGACCAAAGAGGTGTTCGACGATCCGAAGACGGAGGCGGCCAAGCGCCTCATCTACACGCATGAATACACGGAACTGGAGAGCGAGGGAAGCGGCATATGACCTGGGATCCGGAAATGACAAAGATGCTTGTGCAGGGACTGTGGGATACCCTCTACATGGTGGGATTCTCCACGCTGTTCGGCTATATGCTGGGACTGCCTCTTGGCGTCCTGCTCGCTGTCAGTGACAAGGACGGCATCCGGCCCCGCAGAGTCCTGTACCGGTTGCTGGATTTTCTGGTCAATATCCTGCGCAGTGTCCCGTTCCTGATCCTGCTGATCCTCGTCATCCCGCTGACGAAGCTTCTGGTGGGCAAGAGCTACGGATCGACGGCGACGATCGTGCCGCTGACCATCGCGGCGGCTCCCTTTATCGCGCGCATGGTGGAATCCTCCCTCAAGGAAGTCGATCACGGCGTGATCGAGGCGGCGCAGAGTATGGGGGCGGGCACCTGGACCATGATCGGCAAGGTGCTGATCGGCGAGGCGCGCACCTCGCTTCTGGTGGGCGTGACGATCGCGCTCGGCACGATCCTCGGCTATTCCGCGATGGCGGGTGTCGTCGGCGGAGGCGGCCTTGGGGACATCGCGATCCGCTACGGCTATTACCGCTATGAGACGGGGGTCATGATCGTGACCGTCGTGATCCTGGTGGCCCTTGTGCAGATCCTGCAGGCGCTGGGCATGATGCTGGCGCGTCTTCTGGACCGCAGAAAGGCTTAAGCCGGATGGATGCCGCCGTCATCAGAGACTATCTGCCGCTCTACCGCGAGGCGGCGCTTCTGACACTCCGGCTGGGCCTTTTGGGCATCCTGCTCTCGATCGTTGTCGGTCTCTTCTGCGCGGCTGTTCAGTTTCTGAAGATTCCCGTTCTGCAGCTTCTGGCGAAGATCTATATCGAGCTTTCCCGCAACACACCGCTTTTGGTGCAGCTGTTCTTCATTTATTACGGCCTGCCGAAGATCGGGATCAAAACCGATCCCGCGGTCTGCGGCGTGGCGGGACTGACCTTTCTCGGCGGGAGCTATATGGCGGAGGCGTTCCGCAGCGGGCTGGAATCGATCCCGCGGATCCAGGAGGAGAGCGCCGTTTCGCTGGGCATGACCAGGCTCCAGGCGATCCGGCATGTGATCCTGCCGCAGGCGGTCTCCGTGAGCATTCCCGCCTTTGTGGCCAATGTCATCTTTCTGCTCAAGGAAACCTCGGTATTTTCCGCGGTGTCCCTGATGGATCTGATGTTTACGGCCAAGGATCTGATCGGGCTCTACTATGACACGACGGAAGCGCTGTTCCTGCTGGTCGTGTTCTATCTGCTGATCCTGCTTCCCGTGTCGATCCTCGGCACGGTGGTGGAGAAGAAGGTGCGTTATGCAGGCTTTGGGACTTGAGGTTCTGTTCAAGGGAAAGAACCTGGTCCGCCTGCTGGGCGGACTGGGTGTCGCGCTGAAGATCAGTCTGATCTCCGTGCTGATCAGCATCTCGTTGGGGATCCTCCTGGGACTCCTGATGACGAGGAGAAATGCGCTGATCCGTCTGGTGCTGCGCGTCTATCTGGAGATCATGCGGATCATGCCGCAGATGGTGCTCCTGTTCCTTGTTTTCTTCGGCACGACCCGCGCGCTCGGCTGGGATCTCGACGGAGAGACCTCGTCCGTGATCGTGTTCTCCCTCTGGGGAACCGCGGAGATGAGCGACCTGGTGCGCGGCGCGATCATCTCGATCCCGAAGCATCAGTATGAATCCGCGGAAGCACTGGGACTCTCCAGGTCGCAGATGTATTTCTACATCATCCTGCCGCAGGCCGTGCGCCGGCTGATCCCGCTCTCCATCAATCTCATCACCCGCATGATCAAGACCACGAGTCTCGTGCTGATGATCGGTGTGGTTGAGGTGATCAAGGTCGCACAGCAGATCATCGAGGCCAACCGCATGGCGAGCCCCAACGCGGCCTTCGGTATGTACCTGACGGTATTCCTGCTCTATTTCATCGCCTGCTTCCCGATCAGCGTGCTGGCGCGGGGACTGGAGAAAAGGTGGCAGTGAGAAACACGGATAAGGATGACGAAGAACAGAAGCGCAGGGATTTGACGGAAAGGGAATCATGGAAGAAAACGGGAAGATCCTCACATTAAAAGGTGTGGTAAAAAAATTCGGTGACAAGACGATCCTTGACGGGATCGATCTCGAGATCCGCAAGGGTGAGGTCGCGGTCATCATCGGCCCCTCGGGCTGCGGCAAATCGACGCTTTTACGCTGTATCAACGCACTGGAGGAGATCCAGGGCGGAGAGATCCGGCTGGCAGATGAGCGGATCGTGGCGGGGGGAAAGAACCTGCCGGCGATCCGGCAGAAGATCGGCATGGTGTTCCAGAGTTATGATCTGTTCCCGCACCTGACGGTGCTGGACAACATCACCCTCTCGCCGCGCAAGGTCCAGAAGCGGAACCGTCAGGAGGCGGAGCAGGAGGCAAGGGAACTTCTTGCCCGCGTGGGACTGGCCGACAAGGAGAAAAGTTATCCGCGGGAACTGTCCGGCGGACAGAAGCAGCGCGTGGCGATCGTGCGCATGCTCATCATGCATCCGGAGATCCTGCTGTTCGACGAGGTGACCGCGGCACTGGATCCGGAAATGGTCCGCGAGGTGCTTGATGTCATGTTGAATCTCGCAAAGCAGGGACGAACGATGCTCATCGTCACCCATGAGATGAGCTTTGCCCGTGCCGTCGCCGACCGCATGATCTTTGTGGACGACGGGCACATCATCGAAGAAGCTCCGCCCGAAGAATTCTTCACCAGTCCGAAGACCGA
>JAILOV010000057.1 GCA_024690605.1 Lachnospiraceae bacterium
TCCCTGCCTTTCCGGTTCCCTATCAGTTTACACCTGTTACTGAAGAAGCTGCAACAGTTCGCTCGGCCGCTGGTTCGCCTGCGCGAGCATCGAGATGCCCGACTGCGTGAGCACCTGCATCGTGGAATACTCCGTCATCTCCTGTGCCATGTCCACATCCACGATGCGGGAATAGGCCGCCGTCAGGTTCTCTTCGTTGACATCCAGGTTGGAGACCGTGTGTTCCAGACGGTTCTGATAGGCACCCAGATTGCTCCGGAGCCTGGTCAGGAAATCGATCGCGCCCTCGATCTCTCCGATCGCCTCCTTGGCCCATTTCTCCGTCGTCACATCGGTAAACCGGATCCCGAGATTGGTCAGATTGACCGCGGGGATCTTGATGTCCAGGGTCTGTCCCTCATTGGCGCCGATCTGCATCGTGAGCGCGCCGATGTCCGTAATCTCCACCTCGATTGTTTCACTCTCATCGATGCTGCGGTCAAACTGCATCGTCAGCGATTTGCCCGTGCTGTCCTTAAAGGTCACCTGATCGCCCTTGACCTCGACACTCATGTCCGACTTGAAAACATTATTCCAATTCTCGTCCAAAATGAGGATCGTGCTCAGGTTGGCAGGAAGCGAATCGGGATCGAGCTGGTGCGCGTTGTCGTCAAACGCCCCGTTCCGCAGATCCACGCCGGTGCGTTCGCTGATCGAAAAGCTGCTGATCGTGATCTTGCCCGTTTCCATCTGCTCGGAAAAGGTCGCCACCTTTATCGCCGGGTCCGTCTGCATCCCGCGTGGCACCGCATAGCCGCGCCGGTCAAAGGTGCCGTCCAGGAGATTCTGTCCGTTGAACTGCGTGGTGTCGGAAACGCGCTGGATCTCCTGCTTCAGATTGGTGATCTCATCCTGGATATACTGACGGTCGACATCCTGCAGTGTTGCCGTCGAAGCGCGCACCGCGAGCTCATTCATGCGCTGCAGCATTTCATGGATCTCGCCCAGCACGCCGTCCGCCGTCCGGATGATGTTGATGCCGTCACTGGAGCTGTCGTTGGCCTTCTGCATGCTCTTGATCTGCGCGTTCATCCTGCGGGACATGGCAAGTCCGGACGGGTTGTCCTTGGCGCCGACGATCTTCAGTCCGCTGGAGAGGCGCCCCAGCGAATCATTCACCCGCTTGTCGTTATTTGCCAGGGCATTCTGCGCGACCATTGCGGAAACATTGTAATTGACTCTCATGCTCAACCTCCTGTTCTGATTCTGTCATGCATTATATATATCGGCACGGAATCCGGATCCTCAACCTTTCCGGCGTATTTTCCGTTTACGATCCCGAAACCGCGAGAACAAATGCGTGTGCCAGCTTGAAGCACAGTTCTCCCTCCATCTTATCACCCGGTGCCGCCTGAAGCTCCCTGTCTTCGCCCGCCTGATAGATCAGGCTGATCCTGTCTTCCGCGGCTTCCTCTCCCGTGACCGCCTCAGCTGCCCGTCCGAACCGCGTTCTCAGTGCTTTGACATAGTTCTCCGCGACGGCCTGTGCCTCACTCGTATTGAGAACACCCGAAAGACGTCCCTCCTTCACGGAGAGCGACAGAGTGAGCACGCCGTGCTCTGTTGTGGGCACGCTGGCACTCATCAGGCTGCCGTTTCCGTCCGCTTCCCTGATCGTCACGTGGAGATTGACCTGCTCCCCGTCCACCTCGACCGGAATGTCGTAGCTTCCGCGATCCGCCTGTCTGGTCGCCACCGAAAGCTGTCTCTTCGTCAGGAGCATCATCTGCAGATCGATCGTGGTCCCGGTATCCTCCATCATCCGATCCAGATCCTCGATCATTTCCTGCGTCTTGTCCTGATAGATCTCCTCAAACCGGGCGCCCTCTCCCAGCGCTTCCTCCACGGCCGTCATCGCGTCCCGCACAGTCGCGGCATCCGCCGAACGGGAAGACAGCCTGGCGAGAGAATCCCAGATACTGTCTGTCTTCCGCCGCCCCTGCCGGAGCGCCCGCATGGCTTCCACATAGTTGGGCGTAACGGGGATCTCATTTCTCTCCAGCTCCATGGCTGCCCGCTCCGCCTCTTCACCCGCCAGACTCTCGCGGATCTGTCGTGCACGGACCCCGGCATAAGCTTTGCTCTCCGCGCTCTCCCCGTCCGCCGTCTCTTCCGCGGCTGCCATCGCCTCCGCGAGCTCCGGCAGAAGCGTATCTTCGGTGGGCTGCGCCGCAACAAGTCCGTCGATACTCATGTGCTCATAGACACTGTCTGCCTGCAGACTGTAATAGCGGAACGCCGTTTCGATCTGCGCCGAGATCGAAGGGGTGCGATACTTACCGTCCACACCGCCGAAGCGGTCATCGATCTTTGCGTCGATCCCGCGCGATGCGGTCTTCATCGAGCGCGTCGCGGAGAGGAGATTGCCGATCGTCATCTCGGCGCCCTCGTTCAGAACGGTACCGATCGCCGCGTGATCCGTCTTCTTCAGTGTGCGGAACAGCCGGTAAATGCCGATGTAGGACTCTCTTTCCTCTTCCGAGATGCCGTTCTTTTTCTCCAGCTGATAAAGGAACCGCGCGTATTTTTCCGCGGGCGTGTCGCCCTCCTGCTGCCGGCCGTCCAGTTCCTGCTTCAG
>JAILOV010000071.1 GCA_024690605.1 Lachnospiraceae bacterium
CGACCTTAATACCCTGCGGCAGATGCCCGGCGTCGGCGCACTCGCACAGGCGAACGAGGCGGTCCGGGAGATGGATGCCAATGCCCTCGCCAACAAGCTGGGTCAGAACCAGCCCGCCAGAGAGAGCCATCAGCGCAAGCCAGCGGTGACGGTGAACGCGGCGGCCGCAGACCTGACGGGACCGCAGATCGGACAGCAGCAGCCGGTTAAGAAATGACGGGCATTCACGGAGGATCCGAAAACCGTTGAAATGACAGGGAGGCGTCTGCCTCCCTGTTTCGGAAAGACCCTATTCAAAGGAGTACAGCCATGGCAGGATACAAACAGAATCTGAAGCTTCGGGAATACTTCGAGACATTTGATCCGGGCAACCGTCAGATCCTGTATGACGCGGGGATCGCGGATCCCGCATCGGAGGAACAGGTGCAGTTCGCTTTCGTCACCTTCCTTGGAAAGCATCCGGAAAAACACCGCGTGGCTCGGCAAGGGGATCGCAAACATGACCCAGTCTGCCGGCGCGGCGCGTCTCACCGGTGCCAAGGCCATTCTGGACGCCATCAATGAGAACGGACAGAAGTTTAAGGACCGCATGGTCAATCAGGCAAGGGGCGAGCAGTTTGTCACGGCGCAGGACGCGGAACGCGTCCGTGAGACCAGTTTCAACACGATCTTCCAGGAGAAATACGGCGAGATCAAACAGGCCGGAGAAAGCGGCGCGCACCGCCGTACAGCCAAGACAGCCCTGACGAGGATCAAAGCCGAGCAGGCAGCAGAGGATGCCGCCGCGGCCGCACAGCGGGACAATCCCGTAAGGAGGGAGCACCCACGGAGAAGCAGATCGAGGCATGGGCTTTGCGGATCTGCTCCATAAGCTGGGCGGTGACGAGCATCAGCCGGAGGGGCACCAGCGCAGGAATTCCGTCGCCGAACCGCAGGCAAGGCCGCAGATGGAGAAAACGTAAGGAAAAAGGACAAAGTGAGATGAGGATGAAAAGATTTCTCTGTTCGCTGCGGTTTCGCGTGCCGCTCATGATCACGGTGTTTGTTGTTCTGATGGAACTGTGCAGTGTTTATTATCAGTATCAGAACAGCACCGACTATCTGCTCAGGGATCTCCACCATGAGGGGAGCCTGTATGTCAGGACTGCCGCCGCGGAGATGGGCCGCTATTCCCAGATCGACTGGCTCTGTGATTACTGGGAGGAACACTACGGGGAGATGGACCTCATCTACAATGATCAGGAGGCCTTTACGAAGAAGGAACGATGGCTGCGCACGCAATATCCTTTCATCGGAGAATTTGCGGATGTAGATGATGTGTCCCGTGCGTTCCTGGACGATGAGGGGAAGCGTGTCTACGCGGAGATCTGCTATGCCAGACTCTGCCGCGCCTTCGACCGGCTGAAGAGCATCTACAAGCCGGTTTACCTCTACAGTTTTCGCGTCACGGGAGATGAATTCTTTTTTCTGGTAACCGGCACAAAAGAAGGGGAAAAGCGGATCAGCGCGGGCGGCGAGCTCTATGAACTGGGCACGACAACGCCCTACAACGAGTCTGTCCGCTTCCAGATCGAACAGATCTACCGGACCGGTGCGTCCCCGGACATCATGGGGAACGACCAGGATATGGTGACGGTCTATGAACCCGTGCTGTCGGCAGAGGGCGAGGTTGCCGCCATCGTGGGGGTGGCGATCTCCGGCGAGGAACTGCTCGATGAGATCACGGATCAGAGCAACCGGACCTTTGCCCGCTCCCTGATCCTGATCCTGGTAGCGATGACGCTGATCTCCGTCATGCTGCATATCACGGTCCTCAAGCCGCTCGCCAGGGAGCAGGAGATCATGGAACGCTATGAGACGAACAAGGACGGCAGAGCGGCGGTCGAGAGTCTGTCCGCCATGCGGACCTATCACGGCGAAGTGGAGTCGCTGGCCGAGAGCTTTTCCGGAATGGTGACCGAGCTGGACCGGTATCTCGAGGAGATCGTGTCCGTCACGGAGGAAAAGGAGCGGCTCTCGGCGGAGTTGAACATCGCATCCCGGATCCAGGCGGAGATGCTCCCGCGGGAATTTCCGGCGTTCCCGGAACGGCAGGAATTTGATCTCTACGCGTCCATGACGCCTGCCAAATATGTGGGCGGTGACTTCTACGACTATTTCCTGATCGACGAGGATCATCTGGCGCTGGTCATCGCGGACGTTTCGGGCAAGGGGGTCCCCGCTGCCCTCTTTATGATGATCTCCATGACGATGATCCGGGACCGCACGCTGGCGGGCGGCGCGACACCGGCACAGATCCTGTCCCATGTCAATGACCGGCTGTGCAGCGACGCGGAGGATCAGCTCTTTGTGACGGTCTGGATGGGCATCCTCACGATCTCCACGGGCGGGATCGTCTGCGCCAACGGCGGACATGAATATCCGGCCGTCGGCAGGAAGGACGCCGGCTATGAACTGATCAAGACCAAACACGGGCCGCCGCTTGGCGTCTATGAGGGTGCGCAGTATCAGGACGAGGAGATCACCCTGACCGCGGGAGACTCGCTGTTCCTCTACACCGACGGTGTGCCCGAGGCGCACAACGATGCGCAGGAGCTCTTCGGGGAGGAACGGATGACGACGGTCTTAAACAGCCATGCAGACGCTTCGCCGCAGGAGCTTCTGGAGGAGATGAAGCGGGCGGCGGACACCTTTGCCGGGAAGCGGGATCCCTTTGATGATCTCACGATGCTGGCGATCCGACTGGAGAAGATCTGACATGAACGTCCTGGCTTTCCTGATCATCCTGTTGATCTACATTGTTCTGATCGGGATCCTGAATCAGCGTTTTTTCCATATCCAGCCGGATATCGCGCTGATCCTTTTTTCGTTTGTGCTGTCCGTGATCCTGCTGACCGTCAGCCTGTGCCTGCATCTGGAGCCGGTGACCGCCTTTGCGGAGAGCCTCGGAGATTTCGGATTCGAGGAATACCTGATGAAGGGCGTTCTCTGCTTTATGCTTTTCTCCGGCGCGCGCAAGGTGAACATCCGCAAGTTCCGGGAAAACGTGCGTGCGATCAGCCTGCTGGCTTTTCTTTCTACAGCGCTGTCCTCCCTGTTCTACGGGGCGGTCTTTTACGGCGTATCGGTGTTGTTTCACCTGAACATGGATCTGATGACCTGCATTCTGCTGGGATGTGTGGTCTCGCCCACCGATCCCATCGCCGCCACCGGGATCCTGAACAAGATCGGCCTGTCCAAGAATGTCTGTTCCGTGATCGAGAACGAATCCCTGTTCAACGACGGCGTCGGTGTCACGCTGTTCATCTTTGTGCGGAGTCTCGTGATCGAGGGCGGACAGGCGAGCTTCACGGGGCTGATGTTCCGTGAGATCGCGGGTGCCGTGGCCACGGCACTGATCGTTTCTTTTCTGCTTTTTAAACTGATGGCGTTCACGCGCGATCCGATCATGTATATCCTGATCTCCCTGCTCGATGTCTCGCTGGTCTATGTGATCTGTGAGCTTCTCGGCTTTTCCGGCGTGATCGCGTCCGTGGTGTGCGGGATGTATTTCTCCTGGGCCTATGACGGGATCGAGCGGCAGGCCGCCGTCATTGACCCCAAGGACTGGTATCGCGATTTCTGGGAGATCACGGAGAACCTGCTCAACTCGGTCATGTTCGTCATGATCGGCATGCTGGTGCTGAAGATGCGGATCAGTGTTCATATCCTCGTCCTGATCCCCGCGGCGGTGCTCATCAATGTGCTGGCGAGGGGCTTCGGCGTGACGGTCAGCAGCATCCTCACCGGCAGGCGGCACATCCCGGGCAACTACAACATCAGGGAATATGTGATCCTCATGACCTGGTCGGCACTCAAGGGCGGTCTGTCTCTGGCACTGGCGCTTGGTACCGCGGAGTTTCTGCCGGAGGATACCTATATCATTTTCCTGAACGTGACCTATGCCACCATCTTTTTCACCGTTCTGGTGCAGGGGCTGACGGTAAAACGGATGTATTTTGCGCTGGAGGAACATAAGGCGGCCCGGATGGCCGCGGGAAGAAGGACAGGAGACTGACATGAAGATCATCATTGTGGGCGCGGGGCGCACCGGCTGCTCCCTGATCGAAGCACTCGCCGGGAAGAATCACGATATCACGGTCATTGAGAAGCAAAAGGAGCGTGCGGACGCGGTCACGGACAAATACAATGTGACCGCGATGGTGGGGAGCGGCGCTTCCCGGGAAACGCTCCGGGCCGCGGGCGCCGCCACGGCCGATTATCTGATCGCGCTGACGCCGGTCGACGAGATCAATCTCTTAAGCTGCATGCAGGCGCGGGCCGTCGGCACGCGCTACACGGCGGCCCGCGTGTTCCAGCCCGATCTAGCGACCGACCGCAACGTGATCGAGCAGGAGCAGGGGATCGATTACATCTTCAATCCCAAATATGATGTGGCGGAGGAGGCGATGCTGAGCATCGGCCTGCCGGGGATCGTCAAGCCGGTGGGGGTGTTCGGGGACTGCATGCAGATGATTACCGTAAAGATCGTGGAGGGATCGCCGCTTGCCGGAAAAACGCTGGCCGAAGCAAACCGTTCCCTGGATGCGCGTTTCGTCATCGTGACCGTGCTGAGGGAAGGGAAGCTCCATGTGCCGAACGGCACCTTCCGGATCGAGACCGGTGACAGGGTCGGCGTGGCTTCCGGGATCGACGATCTGATGAAGAACCTGAAGGCGCTCGGGATCGTGCGGAATCCCGCGAAAAAGGTCATGATCGTGGGCGGCGGGATCACCACCGGCTATCTTATCGAGATGCTCCTTGCGAAAAAGAAAAAGCTGACCGTCATCGACACGGATCTCGACCGCTGCAGACAGCTGATGCAGAAATATCCCACCGTCCGGGTCTCCTGCGGTGTGGGCGAGACGGCGGACATCCTGGAGGAGGAAGGGATCGCCGATATGGACGCGGTCGTGTCCCTGACGGATTCGGATGAAGCTAATCTGGTCACCAGCATGTACGCCTGGTCGCAGAACGTCCCGTCCATCCTCACGAGGATCGGTTCCCGCGGACATCTGAAGCTCCTGCAGCGGGTCAATCTGGATATCACGCTGTCATCGTCGGAGATCTCGGTGAACAAGCTGATCCGCTTCATCCGCAACTGCGAGGCGGGAGATGCGCCCAACGAGATCGAGCGCTACAGCACCGTCGCGGACAACAAGGCAGAGGTGCTCCAGTTCACCGCGGGAGAGGGCTTCAAAAAGCCGGGCGTCCTGTTTAAGGATCCCGCTTTTAAACTGAAGAAGAATGTGGTGATCGCTTCGATCATCCATGACGGCGCATTCGTGATCCCCCGCGGCAACAGCTCCATCCTTCCGGGAGACCGGGTGATCGTCGTGTCGGATAAAAAGAACCGCATCGAGAATCTCAACGAGATCTTTGCCTGATGATTTGCTGATCTGCGGTTTTCCTGCTATAATCGGTGGATATCCGGTCCGTTCAACACGACTGCCAGCGGGAGGAGAAGCCGAACATGAAGGTCATCAGGGATGCCTGGAAGAAATTCCTAAGAGAGGGATGCGACGTCACGGTCTTCTTTGAGAGAGAGGGCGATCAGTGTGCGATCACCAACATCCGCATTGTCCGGGAAGGAACGCCGGACGGGGAGAACGCGCACTGACGAATTTTTGTAGGACAACGCATGATAGCCTTATACACGTAACAGGAAAAGCACGCGTAAAGGAAGAACGGAATTGTTGCAGGAACCCAGTGTACAAATGGTTGCAGCGCTCAATCTGGCGCTGATCATGCAGCTTGCGGGCGTGGCTCTCGCGGTGGCCGTTGATCCCTACATCCGAAGGGAGAACAGGTGCCGGGTCTATGCCATTGTCGCACTGGTGTTGTATCTTCTCGCGGAACCACAGATCAGCACGCGCTTCGGCGATCTCCTTTACCGGTCCGCGCCGGTTTTCTGGTTCACCCTGCTGTCGGCCCTCTCGTATATCGCACGCACGCTCGTGCTGGCGCTCTTCATCAGGATCTCCGGCCTCACACGCGGACGGAAGGTTCTGTACATGATCCTTGCGGGAAATGCCGTCCTCTGCCTCTCCGCGTTTTTTGTTCCCTGGGTGTTCACCTTTGACGCGAACCTGCGTTGGCATCGCGGACCGCTGGGTTTCGTGCCTTTTGCGGTGAGCTTTCTCCTCAATGTGTGGCTTGTGGCCGGGGCGATCATCAAATACCGGAACACGAAGATCCGCGAGAGTCTGGCACCGGTCATCCTGTCTGTTTTTGTCGCCGTCGCGGTGATCCTGGATGTCCGTCTGGACTACGATCCCGCGGTATCGTTCCTGACGGTCGCCATGACGGAGAGCAGCGTGTTTTTCTATATCTGGCTGCATCTGCAGTTCGTGCGGGAACACGAGTCGGCGCTGAAGGCGGAGCAGCGGATCCGGATCATGGTCTCCCAGATCCAGCCGCATTTCCTGTTCAACACGCTGACCACCATCCAGGCGCTGACGGATATCGATCCGGAGAAAGCTTCCGAGGTCATCCAGAAATTCGCCGTTTATCTCAGACAGAACATCGACTCTCTCAACAGGGAGGCACTGATCCCTGTGGAAAAGGAGATCGAGCACACCCGGATCTACTCCGAGATCGAGGAGGTCCGTTTCCCGTCCATCCGCATCGACTATGAGATCGAGGATAAGGGCTTTCTGCTCCCGCCGTTGACCGTGCAGCCCATGGTGGAGAACGCCATCCGTCACGGCGTGCGCGGCAAGAAGGACGGCTGGGTCAGCGTCAGCGTGTATCGCGAGGGATCGGATCATGTCATCTCCATCCGCGACAACGGCAAGGGCTTTGATGTGGAGCAGATGATCAATGAGACCAGAAAGGGCGATCACATCGGTGTCAAAAACGTCCGTGACCGTATTGTCGACATGACGGGCGGCACCTTTGCGATAGAGAGTGAGATCGGAGAGGGAACCTCCGTGACGATCCGGATCCCGGCGGAAGGAGCGCGATGAAGGCGATCTGCGTGGATGACGAGGAACTGGTCCTCTTTCGGACCGTCTCTCTGGTGAAAAAGACAAAGAAGTTCGATCAGATCGAGCACTTCACGGATGCGCAGGAGGCACTGGCCTGGTTCGATGAGGGAAGGGCGGATCTGGCCTTTCTCGATATCGACATGCCCGGCATGAAGGGGCTGGATCTGGCTACCGCCATGAAGGAAAAGTGCCCCGGCATCAAGGTTATCTTCCTCACGAGCTATTCCGAGTATGCGGTGGATGCCTTTACCATGCACGCCTCAGGCTATCTCTTAAAACCCGTCGGCTATGACCGGCTGCTGGCGGAGATTGAATTTGCGCTGGGATCGGAGGAGACGGGCGCGGGCGGCGGGTCGACGCGGGGAACGGCAGGTGTCCGGGTGGAGACCTTTGGCTTCTTCAATGTCCTGGTGGACGGCAGGCCCGTCAGCTTTAAACGCTCCAAGGCCAAGGAACTGCTGGCGTGTCTCGTGGACCGGCAGGGACAGTTCGTCTCCCGCAAGGATCTGTTCTACATCCTCTGGGAGGATGACAACTATGACCGGGCCAAGCAGAAGTACTTCGACACCATCATCCGCAGCCTTAAGGAAACGCTGGACGAATATGAAATCGCGGACATCTTTGAGCTGGAAAAGGGGATGATGCGCGTGGTGCCGGAAGAATTTGACTGCGATCTCTACCGGTATCTGAGCGGGGACAAAGCGGCCGTGGCGGGCTTTCGCGGGGAATACATGAGCTCCTATTCCTGGGCCGCCGCGACCGAGGGATATCTGACGGAGAGGTGATTTTCGACCGAAATGTGATATAACCAATTTTTGTAGTGCGTCTCAATCGGAAACGATGAACCCGACGGCAAACGGACATCAGGACGCGTCAGACAGGAGGAGGTATCATGGGTCTCGTAAGGACAAACGACAACTGTATCGGCTGCAACAAGTGCATCCGGGCCTGCAGCAGCATGGGCGCCAATGTGGCGGTCGAGAGAGGCCGCGGAAATGTGATCGATGTCGATCCGGACAAGTGCATCGCCTGCGGTGCCTGCCTGGACGCGTGCGAACATAACGCCAGGGAATACGTGGATGATGTGGAGCGGTTCTTTGACGATCTGAAGAAGGGTGTGAAGATCTCGGTCCTCATCGCACCGGCCTTCCTGGCCAACTATCCCAGAGACTACGAGAAGTATCTCGGGATGCTCAAAAAGCTCGGCGTCAACCGGTTCATCAGCGTTTCCTTCGGCGCGGACATCACGACCTGGGGCTATATCAAGTACATCACGGAGCATCATTTCTACGGCGGGATCTCCCAGCCCTGCCCCGCTGTCGTCGGCTATATCGAGCGCTACACGCCGGAGCTTCTGCCGAAGCTTATGCCGGTGCAGTCCCCGATGATGTGTGCCGCGATCTATGTCAACAAATATATGAAGGTCAATGACAAACTCGCCTTCATCAGCCCCTGCATCGCCAAGAAAAATGAGATCGACGACCCGAACAACAAGGGCATTGTCTCCTACAATCTGACCTTCTCCCATCTGGTCCGTTATCTCAAGGAGCATCCGGTGAGCGGTGCGACGCCTTATAAGGATGAGATCGAATACGGTCTCGGTTCCATCTATCCGATGCCCGGCGGACTCAAGGAGAATGTCTACTGGCTTCTGGGCGAGGATGCGCTGGTACGCCAGATGGAAGGCGAGCATCACATGTATGAGTATCTGCGCCGCAACAAGGATCTGCTGAAGACCGGCAAGACCCCCTATCTGTTCGTGGATGCCTTAAACTGCACCAGCGGCTGTCTCTACGGCCCGGGCACCGAGGCGCGTTCCGGCATGACGGAGGATGTCTTTATGGCCATCCAGCGGATCAAGGCGGACAGCAAGAACTCCTCCAGGAGAAGCGCCTGGGGCAGGGATCTGACGCCGCAAAAGAGGCTGGAGGCACTGAACCGTCAGTTCGCAGGTCTGAATCTCAATGATTTCCTGCGCAAATACACGGACCGGAGCGCCGGGTGCCACTTCAAGACCCCGAGCACAAGGGAACTGGAGGAGATCTACGCGTCGCTGAAAAAGGACACGCCGGAGAAGCGCTCGATCGACTGCGGCTGCTGCGGCTATGAATCCTGCTATGACATGGCGGTGGCGATCCATAACGGCTTCAACCACATCCACAACTGCGTCCACTACATCCGGGACCGCGCCTATGAGGAAAAGGACAGGGCGGTGGCACTCTCCGACGAAGTACAGAAGACGCAGGATGAGATGCGGGAGAAGATGGGCTCTCTTGCCGATGAGATCAATGAGAATTTCCGGACGCTCAGGGAATCCATCGGGCAGATCGAGGAGGCCAGCAACGATAACGCCGGTCAGACCGCCGGGATCTCGGAAGAGATGTCCGAGGTCGACAGCTTTGCCGCGGAATTGAAGAATGTGCTGAACACCATCGAGGAATACCTGAGCAAGCTGGCGTCCAACAACCAGGATGTCATCGCCATCTCCTCGCAGACGAATCTCCTTGCGCTCAATGCCTCCATCGAGGCGGCGCGCGTGGGAGAGGCCGGCAAGGGATTTGCCGTGGTCGCGGGCGAGATCAAGAAGCTGGCGGAGGATTCCAAGACCACAGCGGATGACAGCAACAAGAACAATATGGATATCAAGGAGACGATCGAGCATCTGATCGAGGAATCGGACAGACTCGGTGCGATCGTGGAGCGGGTCAACGGAAGGGCGGCCAATCTGGTCGACTCCTCGGAAAAGACGACCGCTTCGATCAGTCTCATGAAAGAGACCGCGGAAAGCGTGGAGGAGTCGCTCCGGCAGATCCTGGAGAGCTGAACGGACAGCAGACGGATGGTGACGAGCCGCTTTACCGGCGCGATGAAGATCCGCTCATGAAAGAAACTCTCGGATGCTTATCAGTTTTCTTTAAACCGCCGGTAAGTTTCGAGGGTTTTTTGTTTTTCGTGCATATATCCCTTTGATGGAGGTAAAAAGCGATGCCAAACACGACAGACAGTTTCAACGGAAAAAAATACAAAGCCGGCCAGATCGTGCCGCGTGCCCAGGTCAGGGACTTTGCGGTCGGGTATCTCAACAGTCGGAATCCTTCCGACAAGGACGCGGAGCTGATCCGTGCCTATCGCGAACAGGACTACAGCAGGCTGGACGAGGTGGCTTTTGAAAAGGAGATGCTGAAAAATCGTACACTCCTGTCCATGGCTGCTTTTGATGAGAAGATGCGCGCGGAATTCGGCGACACCTGGGAGAGCGGCGCGGACTTTGCCGAGAGCATGCGGCGGGTCCTTGCGCTGGAAGACGGGCGGGAACGCTTTACGCGCGTGCTGGATGAAAACCGCATGGATTCCTTTTTCCGGATGGGGCTTTCCTCCATCGCCAAGATGATGGAGCAGGCAAAAGATCCTGCGGACCGGGAAGCCTATCGGGAATATTTGCGGGCGGACGCGGGTCTTGTGACGCGCTCCGTGGAGGACACGCTGCGCCCGCTCACGGATGAACAGAAGCGGGAGATCCGCTCACAGAGCGGCCTGCAGCCGGAGGAGACGGAGGAACTCCTGAAGCAGAACGAAGAGCAGCAGCTGGCCATGTCCAAGTTCCTGCTGATGATGCAGTTGGGCGGCATCAAACAGCGCAACGCCAAGGAAGCGGAGCAGTATGTCGGCACGACGACGATGGCCAACCTCATCGGACACGGCGGACGTCTGGTCGTGACGCTTCCCACGGGAAACGCGAAGAAACAGGATCAGATGCTGGATTCCGCCGTCGGCTACAACCGCGGGCAGGATGCCGGCACCTTTACTCGCGCGGCTGCGACCCACGATATCGTCCCCAAAAAGGTGAACGCCGACGGGGTCATCGTGCGGGACTCCAAGGAGACCAAGCCGATCATCACCAGCATGTCCTATAACTACGGCATGAATTTTGCCGGCGGCGGGATGGGGAGCAAGATCAACGGCCTGGGGAAGATGACGCTCAATGACGGGCACTCCGGCCACTGCTATTTAAAGCTCGTACCGGGCAGTGAGGACACCTGCGGCCAGATGCTCATCGGTTTTGAGACCAGTGAGCCCGGCAAAAACAATGCATTCGGACTGGCGCATGATTTCCATGCCTATTCCGCGCCCCAGAGCTCCTATCTGACGGACAAATCCGCGCCGGGAAGCAAGCTGAACGGGAGGGAAGTGGACCTCTCCAATCTGTCACCGGAGACCTTTGCCTCGGTGATGAACCGCTTTGAGCGCCGCTACAGAGAGCTGCAGCTCCTGGAGGATCATGAGAAGCTCGCCTCCATCAATCAGCTGCTGGCCGGAAACATGATCAATACCAATGAACTCCGGACTTTTCTGCAGCAGGAGCTGGGCTTCTCCGCGGAGAGCGCAACCAGGATCGCCACGGAGGCGCGGTTCGGCATCGCCAGTCCGGACAGGAACCTGGCGGACAGTGACAAGCACAAGCTTCCGGATCAGGAGCTGGCGCTCAATTCCGCCCTCAACCGGCTGGATGCCAAGGAGAAGATCATCGGCGATGACGATGGATTGACTCCCAGAGATCCGCTGACCGCCCGGATGGAAACGCTGGCATCCGAGGCCAAGCGCAGCGAAATGGATCTTTTACTGAAGGATCTCTCCACGGCAAAGATCGGCTGGAATTCCCCGGAATACAATAAGCTGCTGAAGGCGGTCAAAAGTCTCAAGGATGATATGGACGCGCTGGCAGCCGCCTACGAGGATGAAAATTTCAGCAAACAGTGGCAGGAGCAGCTGGCGAAGCGGATCGAGGAGAAAACGGAGACCGTTCGCGGACTGGCGGCGGGCTATGTGCAGTCCCACGGCAAGGGCAAGGCCCATCCGACCTTTTCAACAAAGGCCGGGACCAAGCGCTTCTATTCCTCGCAGAGGATCATGTACCTGACGGAACGCATGGAGGAAGATCTTGCGAAAGTCAAGGAATCGGAGCGGATCGAGGCCGAGAACGCGGCGAAGGAAGCGCCTGCCCGCGAAGACAGGGATATCAACCCCAAAAAGGGCGCGGTCAGGGACATCAACATGCAGGATATGGAAATGAATCTGGGCGTCACCGCAGAGACAAAGAATCATTCGCGTACCGATCCGCAGCCGGGTTCTGTGGTCGAGGCAAAGAACAGGCTTCTGTAGTGTCGAAGTTTTGTAGGATAGGCCGTGTTTTCCTGTCGGACGGTATGGGAAAACCGAAACAGACCGGAGCATAATCATAAGAGGAGGAAGCAAAAATGAAGAGGAAGACGATCATTGCAGTGACCGCGGGAGTACTTACGCTCTCGCTTTTTGCCGCGTGCGGAAAGAACGGCGGACAGGAAGCGGCGACACAGGTGCAGCCGGCGGCAGAGGAACAGACGGAGGAAAAGGCGGAAGAGCCCGCGGAGCCGGCGGCAGAGGAACAGGAAGAGGAGTCCATGGTGGGCATGGCGAATCCGTGGGTCGATATCACGGAGGAGGAGGCCAACGCGCTGGTCATGCGGCTGTTCAAGGTGCCGGAAGGCGGGAAGGTTCTGGACTGGACGAAGTGCGAGGATCTGGGGGATCCCGACAAGGGGATCAGCCCGATGGTGCAGCTCAACTTCCAGCTGGATGACAGGTACTTCAACGCGCGGGCACAGCAGGGCATTTCTGCGGACACGGATATCTCGGGTCTCTACATGGAGTGGACCGTCGGGCCCGAGGATGCCACGCTGGCGAACTGGGGTGGCGGAAACATGAAGGGCAAAATGTACCGGTCGATCAACGACACGGGCTATGTGGATCTGATCACCTGGTATGACGAGGAGATCGGGATCTCCTATGCGCTCTCCGTTGCCGACAAGGACCTTGACGGATTTGATATTCAGGCGGTGGCGGAGCAGATGTACGCGGAGGAAGCGGAACCCTTCGGCTTCGGCCCCACGGATTTCGTGCAGTATCAGAGCGGCCGTCTGGAATTCAAGGACTATGACGATGTCATCTCCTGCTTAAAGAGCGGACAGGGCTATACGAAGATCAAGCTTGTGGGAAGCGACACGGAGATCCTGGCGCTGGCCGAGCAGGTGGACGGTGAGAAGAAGACCTCGAAGGAGATCACGCTCTATACGATGAAGGACGGCGTGCCTTTCCAGCTGGGCAATGTGATGAGCAAGGACAGCCCGATCCGGCTGGCGGACGGCATCCTCTATGCCGGAGACGAGCATTCCTATGAGACCAGCTTCCTCACACCGGACGGCGCGGGGATCATGATGAAGGACTATGTCTACGAGGATTCCTCGTCCGGAACGGCTGCCTTCGGCGGCTTCACCAGAGAGAAAAACGATTTTGACAGCACGGCGGACTACAAGGGCGACGCGGATGATTTTGCGGCACTGGTCAAGGCGCGTGACGGCAAGCCGGTGCTGGAATTCACGATCGTGAAGTAAAATAAGGAACAAAGGAGGAACGGATCATGCCGGGAAAACTGACGACCACCTACAGCAACGAGATCAGGGACTATATCAACATGCCCATCGGCGACGATGCGTCGATGTTCCTGTCGACCTGTCAGCCGCTGCTGCCGGACGGGGAGCTGATGAACGACCTGCTGGCAGAGCATGGCGAACCCGGCATGATCTACGACGTGAACCGCTACGACGAAGAGGAGGGCCGGAATTCCCTGCCCCACGCGATGGGCAAAGGGACCGAAATGATCTGGCTGAACAACGGCCTCGATAAACAGGCGATGTGGGCGGATTTTAAGAAAGCTGTCGCGGAGACCGAAGAGAAATTCGCGCAGCATACGGGCCCCGGCGATGAACAGATCGTCGATTACGCCAATGCTGTCGTCTTTAACCCCGCGAAACGGGCGCTGAACGGCTGGCCCATCTTTAAGACCGTCGAGCGGCTGAACCTCGCCAGCTGGCATAAGGAATTCGGCGCCTACATCAACCTCGGGAGCGGGGAAGAGATGCGCAAAAAGCTCGCCTGGTGCGAAGCCAACTTCCCCCTGCCCCGCATGGTCATCGACATCGACAAGGCCATCGGGATGCATACCGACTACTTCGACACGGTCGAAAAGGGCGAGATGACTCCGGAGCTGGAGGCGGAATACCGTGAGCGGCTCTTAGAGCAGGAGACCCGGATCTTAAGCGGATTGGAGCGCGTTGCCTCCGTCACGAGCGCCGAAGAAGGACAGCGCATCAAGGAACTCTCCGGCATCGGCAACGGGGCGCATAATTTCAACCGGTACGCGTCACGCGGACTCAGGCTGACCTACTCTGACACGGAGGCGCGCATCGCGGGACTGAAAAACGGCTGGCCCATCGAGGATCTGAACGCGCTTTCCAGCTACAAATACGCCATGGACAGCATGTACCGCATCGCCTTCTACACCGAGAACGAAAATCTGGAGATGCGGGATATGCCCGTTTTCAAGGAGGGACAGCAGGAGTATCTGACGCGGATGCAGCAGCTCTGGGCAAAGATCGAATCGACCCCCGTGAAGGACAATGCCGCGCGAAAAGCGCTCCTCACCGAGATGCGCACCCTGGCGCAGGAAGGCGTGGAGCGGGAATTCATCGCGACGCAGAAGCTCTCGGCGGAGGAACCGGAATTCTCCTATCTCCTCTACGATATCGACCGCAAGATCGCAAGGCAGCTCACCCCATCGGAACAGCAGGTCATGGAGCACGGGGAGACCTATGATCAGGAGGCTTATGCGGCCTTCAGGCAGACGCTGACCGATGCCGAGCGGATCAGACGCGAGGACTATAAGCGCGCGCAGGAGGCCGAGCGCAGGAGGCGGGAAGAGGAGCAGTTAAAGCAGGAGGCGGAACAGAGATCGGCCGAGGACGCGGAGAGAGACCGGGAAGCCGGCGCTCTCATCGATGTGATCTTTGACAACGTGCTGGAGGTCGCCGGGCAGAGGCCCTACGACGACGTGATCCGGGAGGCCTGGGAGCGCAGAAATGCGATCCCCACGCGGGAGGAACTGGAGGAGAGACGTCTGGACAACAACGTGGGGGGAGATGTCTGGTTCTACTCCGCCCTCAGAGAAAAGCGCGCCGAGGCCCGCAGGAACACCCCCATCAACAAGGGCAACCGGCCGTCTTCGGATCAGAATGATCTGTTGCGCCACTACATGGGCAAGTCCGACCGCGACTTTACCGATGCCCTGAACTTAAAGCTCGAGTCGGCGGAGGAGCGCAGGAAGATCGCGGAGGAATACTATGACGATCTGATCGCACACCCTTTCCAGAATGTTCCCGAGTCGGAGGCGATAGCGAACGCCCGCTACTTCGGCGAACTGGATGCCCGGGCGGCGCGCAACATCGCCGCGGAAGAACTGCCGGCCTTCGACCCCGCGGATCCCGCGCAGGTGAAGAACATCGCACGAAGCGAGCTCGGAGCCCTCGCGACCTTTGTCACCGATTTCTTCCAGAATGACCAGAATCTGCGGCAGAACAGCAATCCGTCGAGCCCGCTGCGCGCAGCCTACGAGGGCGCCTTCGGCACCAGGGAGGAATACGCGCGTCTCTACGGACAGCTCTCCGTCAGTTCGGCGATCGTGAGCCTTGCGAATGTTGTGAACACTGATGGTTTGGATCCCATGCACAAGGCCGTCGCACTGCATTTCCTGCAGAAATACGGCGGCGAGCTGAAGGGAAAGAAGCTGACGGAGGTTCCCGCCGACAAGTGGATGGAGATCAATGCGGTCGGCAGCGCCATCTGGAAGACCCTGTCTGAGCCGCAATACCTTCCCGCGGAGGGAGCGCCCTCGCAGGAGGCGCTTGCCGCGTTCCTCGCGGGCGGCCCGTCGCCCTTCACTCCGGAATACATCGCGAAGCTTGATACGCTCATTACGGAGTATAAAAAGCTGACGCCGGCGCAGGAGAGCGCCGACCAGGTGAAGAAGGTGCTGACCGGCGCGGCGGACATGGCGCGCATCTACAACCTGGATTACATCGACTTAAGGGAAGGTCCGCAGAAGCGGCTGGACCTCAATCAGCTGGTCTCCATGAGCGACGGGGAGAAGGCAAAGACTCATCGGATCTTTGACCAGACGCTGGGCGTTCTCGTGCTGGTGAACGGACAGCAGCCGATGCTGGCCGCCGTCCGGGGGGAGAGCACGCTGGACCGCTTCTCCGTGAACGGTGTGAAGATGTCGGCCCTGATGGAGGATCTCTACGGCAGGGACCGCATGGCGCTCATGAGCCCCGCGGACCGGCAGACCGCCATGGAGGCGATCCTCCTGCAGGCCATCGCCGACCCGTCGCACACCATCGTATACACACCGTTAAACTATGGTCCGGACGGCAGCATCGTCGAGCAGCAGCCGGTCACGATCCCGCGTCCCGTTCCGCAGCGGGTGGCGGAGAAACCCATTCAGCCGGCGGATGATGAGATCCGTTTTGAGCACGGTGTCGCCAGGGCGGAGCAGCACGCGCAGAAGCTGGACAGTTTCCTGCCGGGTGCCTATGCCGCCTTCGGCAAAAACCGCCTCGTCGGGCAGCTCGTGCAGGCGCAGGCCCCGGAGCAGATAAAGGATATCAAGAAGAACTTCATGGAGGATTACGCACAGTCGGCGGAGGTACTCGCCGATGCGGTGGCGGAGGTGCGCCCGCAGATGGCGGTCTATCTGCGACTGCAGGCGAACATCGCGAAGCGCTCGATCGCAACGCCGATGCCCGCGGATTCCTATCCCTACAACACGCTCATGAATCTGGTGGATCAGATCCACCTGCCGTTACCCGATGTGCTCGACGAGCGGAAGCCGGGGCCGGTGTTCCGGGTGATCGCGGATGAGCCCGACGGCCTCAACCCGTTCCCGGTGCTGGAGGCGGCGCAGAGCGCCGAGCGGCTCATGAACCTGACCGCTGCCCACACGGCGAAGCTTCGCGATGCGGGAGCGCCCGCCACCGCGGAAGAGGATAAGAACGCCCGTCTCGAGATCCTGAAGGAGATTACGATCCTCGAGGGACATCTGGACGAGATGGAACGCGTCGCGGGACTGAAGCGGCGCGGACCCGCGCTCGGCGAGGCCTTTGACGACCCGCAGGCGGTGAACCGCTTCATGAACGGAAACCCCGGCCTTGCCGCCATGCGCGCGGAATTGAACGGCCGTCGCACGGCGCTGATGAACGGCTGGCCCGTGGAGGACGCGGATCTCATCGCCGGCTTCTACGCGAAGCGCGAGGTATTGTGGCAGGCAGTCAGGGATCTCCCCGAGGGTTCGGAAAACCGGCTCGCCTATGAGCGGGCGGCGCGGGCACTGGAGGAGATCTGCGACCGGATCGGTACCACGACCGTCGAGGACAGTGAGACAAGAACGAGACTGTTGGAGAACATCAACAGTTACGGCCCCGCGATCTACAATGATATCGCAAGCCGCGCCGGGGCCCCGGAGCAGGGGCAGACTCTGGCGCTTCAGAACGCGGTGACGAAGGCCATGCAGGCGCAGATCCCCGCGTCTGCCTTCCGCTCGAGCGAGGAGTGCACGGCGATCACCGAGCAGGCACAGGCGCACTGGAAGGAGACCCGCAAAAAGGCGCAGGAGAATGAGGAGGCCCGCCGTGCCCGTGCCGCCGAGGTGCGTAAGGCAAAGGGAAAGGGGCAGGATCAGCAGGGACAGAAAAATCCGGAGCCGCGGGTGAACCGGAGTGCGAGCGCCGATAAACGGGCGACCTGGGCGGCTGACCTTTTCAATGGCGTGGAAGTGAGGGAACGCCGGGAACAGCAGCGCGCCGATCGTGACCAGGACTACGATCCGAATGATTTCTACGACCAGACCTTTGACGAGACCTTCGCCGGTGCGGACGAGCGCGAGGTCAGCGGATTTTTCGTCAGCGATGAATATCTCAGGATGTTAAGCGAGGACGAGAACTTCTTCGGCGGACTCTTTGATCAGGAGTTTCAGGAGGAGGCGACCAATGATCTCTACGGCAACGGACTGATCTTCGGCTTCTTCGAGTGGAAGGACATGAAGCAGCGCCTCTCGACGCTGAGTTCCGGTCCCTGTCAGGGTCTGTTGCTCAAGACCGACCGTCTGAACTCCCTTACCAACGATATGCGTGCCTGGGCCATGGTGACGAAGGGACTCTCCTTCGATGAGGCCTGTGAGATCAATACCGCGAATCTGCGGGAGCGCAGACAGCTTGCAGCCGAATTTCTCGACGATCTGGAGGCACACCCGCTCAACAGGAACATGACGGAGAGCGAGCGGGAGCTGTCCGCCACTTACTATGCCTATATTCACAGTACGGCTCTGAACCGGTTCCTGGAGACGGACTTCCCGGAGATCGATCTCTCCGATCGCGGGTTCCGTCAGCGGATCCGTGCCATGAGCCAGTTCGCGGTCGATATCAATCAGGACACCAAGGAACTCTTCATGAGCTCGGATCCGGTGGTGCGCAGCGCCTACTTAAGAGGGATGGGCGGCAGGGAAGCCTGTACCTGTGCCCACGCAAAGATCTCCCTTCCGCAGGTACTCGGCGGGCTCGTTGCGGATATCGTCGATACGCCCACCCATGAGTATTACCCGCTCCGCAACAAGGCGTTCCTGAAGCTGCAGCTGGAGCGTGTGAACACCCTGATGCGGGGGAAGAAACTCTCCGATGCGCCTCTCGGTCTGGGGGAATACCTGGCACAGCTCGAGGTACGGATCACGAGCATGCCTCTTCCCGCGGAGGGCGCGCCCTCGGAGCAGGCACTTCAGGATTATCTGGACGGGAAGATCCCGTCGCCCTTTACGGAGGCTTATCTGAACGCTGTGACCCCTCCGCTGGACAGGCAGATCGCCGACCATGTCGCGGGTCAGTCCCGGGGATCGGTCGAGAATGTTCTGTCGGGAGCAAGCAAGCCGCTCGAGAACGCGGGGGATATCTACAACCTGCCCTATATCCCGATCGGCCCCGCCGCGGAGCGTCCGCAGCCGGATTATGTGACCATGTCCGACGGTGTGCTCAGGGATACGGATGTGATCTTTGACCGGATCTTCGGCGAAGCGCTGGACTCCCAGACGAACGCGCAGATCCGTCTCTCCGCGATGCGGGGAGAGACGCTGACGGACCGGTTCAGGATCGACGGACAGCGGGTTTCGGAGCTGCCGGCGCTGCAGGCTGCCAGAGAAAACAGGACCCCGGAGGATTTCCAGATCATCTGTGAGGCCGAGATCCTGCGCGCGCTCGGAGATCCCGCGCGGAAGGTCACCTATGTCGGACTGGCGATTGATGAGCATCAGCAGGTCGTCGAGCGGCCGCCGGTGACGATCCCGGATCCCGCGCCGGCAGCCTTCCCGGTCGAGGAGGCTGATCTCGATCCGGCCGTGGCCGGAAGCGAAGAAACCCGCAGGATCATGAAGTATACCATGGGCTACAATAAGGTCACGACGGATCTCTCAGACTACCAGGGCCTCTACGACGGCGATCCGCTGCTTGATCCGTTTAAGCATGCCGAGAAACTGGAAGATCCCATGTTCTATAGATCCGACGGTGAGGAAGACGGGGAGATGAGATTCGGCGCGGGTAACTACCGGGGCATCAGTTATTCGCAGGGGGATGTCATCGGTTACAAGATGCTGCACGGGATGCAGGAGGACGGCACACTGACCGCGGAGGGCGAGCGGAATCTTAAGAAGCTCACGGAGCAGATGAACGCGCTGTATGACCGGATCGAGGAGGCTGCCGCCGAGTGGGATGCCAGGGAACCGATGCTGGCTGAGATGTTCCGCCTTAAGAAGAACAGCGTCACGACCGAGGAGAGAGGACTCCCCTGGACGGATCTGAAGGAAAATTATACGTTCATGAATATGGGCTCGCAGACTGCCAAGCTGCACATCGCCCCTCCCAGTACCGGGATCCCTTACGACCAGACGCAGGCCATGCGGGCGATCCAGGGCTATCCCACGGGCGCGCTGAAATATCCGCTGCCGCAGGCCATCACCGCCACCGGGCGAATGGTACAGGCGGAGGCGGCACAGATCCGCGCCCGGAGAGAGGGAACCCTGACGAGGCAGCAGGATCGGATGAACAGACGGCTCATGCTGACGGAGATCGAGGAGATCGAGAAGCAGCTGCGGCGCCTGGACGCTCTCTATCTGTCCTCCGTGGACGAAAACGGGAAGCCGGATCCCACAAAGCCCGGACTGGCGCATGTCGCCCATCTGAACCGGTTCCTGGAGAATCCGGTGTTCGAGTCGTCCTCCTATCATCCCCGGGGAACCAGACTGGTCCATGTGGATCTCGATGCAAGGAGACGTCTCCTGGCGCAGGGATGGCCTATCGAGGACTTAAACGGGCTGACAAATCTCTACATCGATCGGGACGCGCTCCGCAAATATCTGGACAATCCGGCGAACGAGAAAAAGCTCACGCCCGAAAAGCTCCTGGAAAAGCGGCGCGCGCTGAAGGTCCTGGATGAGGTCTGCGGCTATCTGGACCGGAAGGAGATTACGAATGCCGCCGACCGGGATCAGGCGCTGGATCACATCATCGGCTACGGGACACTCCTGTTCAATGACACGGTGTTCGGTGACAACGAGGTCCGCGATGCGATGCAGAAAAAGATCGCGGAGACCCGCGCAAGGAGGATGCTCGAGGAGCAGTTCCTGACCGGGCAGGAACGGAATGAATACAAAGAGAGCTTTGCCGCCTATCAGGCACAGGCCGGACAGGAGGAGCTGAAACCCACGATGAACGCGCCGCAGACGGACGAGGAGCGGGCATTCTTAAACGCCGAGCATCTCTCCCGCCTGTATGAGGCTGCAGGACAGCTTGAGGCGGACCCCGCGGTGGAAAATGATCCTGCGCTCAGTCAGGCAAGACACGAGGTGCAGATCTACTGTGCGCATGTGGAGAATTTCTACAAAAAGAGTGAGTTCCTGGATCCGGACAGGGCTGAGGACAGAAGGAATGCTTTTGAGGATCTGATGCAGCGCTCCACAAAGCTCGTGACCGCGCTGGATGATGCCGAGGATAAGCTCACGAAGAACGGCACGAAGACGAAGTTCACGAAGGCCGAGGAGAAGACGCTCAGGGAATTCCGGCAGGCGAAGTTCGCCATCGACGAGATGCGGCGGAAATACATCGCACAGGTGGAGTATGAACAGCGGCGCAGGGAGGATCTGCTGGCAATGGAGCGCGCTGAGGCCGAGAAAGCACGGATCGAGGCTGAGAATGCGCGGATCGAAGCCGAGAGGGCATACCGGAATGAGCGCTACACGGTGGAACTGGACTACGCGATGGCGGGACTCTCACAGGAGGATCAGGAGAGACTGATCCGGCTCCTGACCGCTCCCATCCCGGGGACGGAGCACTTCGATTTCGAGACGGGACAGGAGATCCCGGCGCAGCCCAGAGAGCTGCCGGAACGGATCCGGATGGATTACGACAGTGAAGGAAACCTCGTTCCCGAGGTGTTCATCGAGGCGGACCGGCAGGCGCGCAGAGAGGCGGAGGCCGCGGCAGCGGCGGAAGCGGCCGAACAGGCGAGACGGGAAGCGGAGGCCAGAGAGCGGACACCGGAGGCCATTAAGAGATTTGCCCGCAGAAACCGCAGAGCGGATCGGGAGGCACTGGCACTGGTCGGTATCTCCCCCTACGATGAGGGAGCCGCGGATCTTTTCGCCATGGCGGACCAGGACTATTCCGCAGCCGAGGTAACGCGCAGACACAGGGAGCGCACGGAGGAGGCAAAACGCAGGCGGGAACTCGCGACCGCGACCGGCAACGAACGCTATAAGTGGAGCTTCTCGCACATCCTGCAGGAGGCCTATGACCGGTCCGAGGATCTTCAGAATGCCGAGGACAGGATCATCCATGATCCCGCGGCGTTACAGGAGCAGATCACGGACGCGGAGATCTCCGTGCGGGACGCGAAAAAGGTCTATGGTCAGATGACGGCTGCGGTGATCGCGGCTTTCCCCTCTTCGCTGCTCGAGGACAAGATCCGGGAGCTCAGACCCGAGTGGTACGAGCAGACCCTCCTGCCTCTGGTGGAGCAGGGGATCGGCGATCTGCTTCCCATGTACCGCAAGCAGCCCGATGCGCGGCTGGGGATCATCAACCGGGTGCTCTTGGACGAGATCCCGCTGAAAGACAGGCACTCTCTGCTGCAGGCACTGGCGGACGCACTGCCGGTTTCGATGCGCGAGGAGCTTCGCGTCAAGCTCGTGACCGCCGCCGTTCCGATGAACCGGCCCTATCACGAGCAGGTGACGAAGCCGCTCGCGGGACGGATCGACGAACTCCTGGCGGATCCGAAGCCGGAGACCGGAGACATCGAAGCGTATCGGAAGATCCTGAATGACGCAAAGGAATCGCTGGATGAGGTCCGTGACGATGTCCTCGAATACGGCAAGGGGCGGGTCAGTGACTATGAGTATGCCCATAAGTTCACGCGGGATCATCAGATCGATGCTTTCCTGGCGAACAGCGATGAGAGCACCCGGTCCGTTGGCAATCAGATGAGGAAGGGAGATGAACGGCTGGTCAGGGACGGCGTGCTGCCGGTCCATGAAGAGGCGTTTAACAAGCTGCTCCATCCCGTGCTGTCATCGGATCCGTCCTATCAGGACGCGATCGCGCACATGCTCTTACGCATGGAGGAGATGGGGATAGAGCCGACGAAGACGACCGAGCAGGGTGCCAAGGCGCTCGCTTTTGCCGATCTGGTGAAGTCCAAAGCCGCTCTCAGGACTGCCATCGAGGAGGGCGATCCGGACGCGATCCTGGAGACGGGCCGCGACTACGAGAAGAAGCGCGCCAACATGCGGGAGCTTATGGATTACGCGAAGGAGCACTTTTCCAAAGTGTCCTCGCCGACCAACGTGGATTCCACCAGGAACAGCAGTGTGCCGTGGGAATTCGCCGGCGACTATTTCGTGAGTTCTCAGGTGAACGGTGTTTTCCAGCTCTACTCGGCATTGAAGGCACACGGCATGAGCGCGCAGGAATTCTTAAGCGACCCGGAGGCTGCCCGCCGGAAAATGTATGAGAGGATCAATGAGGAGCACAGCCTGAAGAAACGGATGGAGGGGAAGAGTGCGGGGCGCATCCTCGGGGAACTGCTGGCGGAGAACGATTTCCAGGCGACGACGAGAAAGGCGGACGTCCACTGGGCGACCATGATGGTGAACTGCGGCATCGAGGCGTTCACGGAGAACGATCCCAACGTCGCAGCGCGGGAGAAAAAGCGTGTCTCGCATTACCTGATCTCAAACTATCAGGGTGCTGTCAACAAGGTCCGCGAGGAATCGAGGAATCCGTTCCTTATGGAGGATCCGGCGCGGGAGGCACAGGTGCTGCACCTGCTCTCCGTGGTGAGCGCGGAGGACCTCGCCGCGAACACGGACCGTTTCCTGTCCGGCGGATGCTATGACGCACAGGGACACCGGATCCCCACGATCACGGCCGAAGAGTACATCGCTAAGGCACAGAACATTGATTATCTGAAGCTTACGGACCGCAGTGCGGACATCATCCGCGAAGCTTCCGCGGTGGACGGAACGCGATTCGATGCTGCAATCTTCATGGTGGAGCACCAGAAGACACTGGCCACGCTCCTCAAGGCCAGGGCGACGGACGCCGGAACACTCGGCTTTGACATGCTGGAATATGAGCTCACGCACGCGGCACAGATCTATGATATGATCCGGGCGGCCAATCCGCAGAGGAATCTGCCGGCGCTGACCGACGCGCAAAGACAGAGCATGGATGAAACGGCGAGGCGGTATGAGGCCGACAGGAAGAGGATCCACCAGATGTTCTCCGCGCAGAGGCGCAGTGCCATCGCGAGACGCAGGAGAAATCTCGGTAATATCGGTGCGCGGGTGCGCACGGCTGTCACGCAGAGAGAGGCACGTCGCAACCGCGAGGAGGAGAGAGCGCGCCTGCAGGAGGAGAGCGCGAGACGCCGGGCGGAGAGCGCAAGACTCGAAGAGGAAGAAAGACGGCAGGCCAGGGAACGATTCCGCGCGGAGCAGGTGCAGCGCATTATCGATCAGCAGCGCAGTGACGAGGCCGAAAGGCGTCGCGTAGAGCATCAGACACTGCCGCTGACGGAACGGCTCGTGCTCCGGGGGCTTCAGAAGATCTGGGCGGATCAGGAGGTCGGAGAACTGGCCGGACAGACGAGCCAGCAGAAGGCGGCACGGGACGCGAAACTCACGGCACTGGATGCGGACCGGCGGATGAATGCCCTGCTGAAGGGCGTTCTCGGTGCCTGCGCGGGAGACGGACTGTCCTATCTGCCGAAGGCAAGGGTGACGGAACTTCTCACGCAGGAGCTGGGGGAGACCAGAGCGGCCGTCCTTTCGGCGAAGCTTCCCGGAAGCATTCGCAACATGGATGATCTGAAAAACCTAAAGCCCAAGGAGCGCGCCGAGGTGTTCGCCACCCTGGCGGGCACGCTTACCGAGGAGCAGAGGAAGGAATGTATTGCACTGGATGACCGGTTTGTTTCTGTCTACAGCATGGAACTTACGGGGGCCCCTTACGACGATCAGATGGATCCGGTGCGGAGAAACCGCATCCGGCAGGCGTTTGACAGGCAGCTGACCGAGGGAGATGCGAGCCGTCTGGTCCGCGATTTCAAGGCGGATATCTACAACAACGGCAAGGAGACCCACAAAGAGCGCATGCAGTTCATGGCGGTGCTCGATGAGGCGAACAGACTGCTGAAGCCGGTGGATCCCACGATCAAGAGCACCGTGGATCAGGTGCGCAGGATCAACGAGAATTATACCGAGAGTGAGCAGAAGCGGCTCATCGGGCGCAGCGGACAGGCACCGGACCATTACTACATGCAGGGGCTTCTGGAGAAGAGAGGAAATCTTAGAATCTCCGGCGCGGAGAAAACGGAGGATATCAGGAAACTCAAGGCGGAGAAGCTCTCCTTTGACCCGGATTATATCGCGCAGGTCACCGGAATGCTCAAGAAGATGGAGGCGATGCAGCTCCTCACCGGTGATACGGCGGGCGAGGAGAAAACCAAGCTCTACGCCTTCCGGAATGTCGATCAGGCACAGAAGGAGCTGAAGGAAGCCATACGGTCGAAGGATAAGGAGCGGACACTGGCTGCCATGGAGAAACTCAAGGCGGCGCGCCGGGACATGGACGAGCTCATGAAGATCGCGGAGGAACACTTCCATCCCGCGGAATACATGGGGAATCTCGATGTCATGCGCAATTCCCGGATCCCGTGGGATTACGCGAGAAACGCGGTGGCGAGTTCTCAGATCAACGCCATGTATCTTCTGGGCAATGCGCTGAAGGCGAACGGCATCTCGATTGATGAATTCGCGGCGGATCCTGCCGAAGCGGTCCGGCGGATGGAACGACAGATGCAGGAGAAGTACAGCACCCTGCAGGGATTTGCGGTGAACAAGACGCCGGGAGCACTGGCGGCGGATGCCGCGACGGACATCATCGCGAACGCGGTCTCCGGCAGCGCAATGGCTTACGGCACTCTTTACTGGCGGACCGTGGAGGGACTGATCCTGGCTGAGCCGCAGACGGATGAGCGCAGGCGCGCGCGAAATCTCCTCATCAACAGCAGGATCAACGAACTGAACACGGAAAACGCGAATTACCGGCAGATGAAGAGCCTGGATACCCTGAAAAACGGTGCACGGGAGACATCGGCAGCGGGACGCGAGGCGTTCCGGGCGCTCATGGTGGTGGATCCGCAGGACATCGATGCCGACCGGATGTTCACCGATCCGGCTGTCGCGGCAGACGGCACCCGGATGGAGCCCTTCTCCCTCGCCGGCTATCTGAGGGATAAGGCACCCATGGATTATGCGGCGCAGGCGGGCCGGATGGAGACGATGCTCAAGGATGCCGCGACGGAGGTGGCACGCCTGAAGACAGCCGCGGCCGAGGCTGCAAAGAAGACGGATATCGATGTGACCTTCAACGATTTCAACAGCGGCGCTTTCTCGCCGTATCAGATGCTCAAGGCCAGACAGGAGGCACTGACGGAACTTCTGGTGCTGCGTGCTCATGAGAAGGGTGAACCGGGCTATCAGGCACTGGTGCAGGAACTGAAGGAGCTGCCGGAACGCTATGAGCGGCTGCGGAACGCGGAGCCGGGGTTGAACCTTCCCGCACTCACGAAGGGACAGAAGGACGCGCTCAAGGCGGGCGCCAAAGAATTCGACCGTCTCACGAACGACAGGACAAAGCTCATGGATGCGGAGGAGAAGCGCATCCGCACGGCGGAGACGGCAAAAGAGAAGGCCTTTATGCGGGCCATCGCCGATAAGAACAGGGAGATGAAGCACCATCTGGACCGCATGAACGATCTGCTGGAGCAGTGGGCATCCGTAGAGGAGATCGATGCCGAGGAGGCGGCCTACAACAAAGCGCGTGATGAGAAGGAGCGGATGCTCAGTGCACGCGCGCAGGTGATCAAGGATGATTTCCGCTCGGGCAGGCTTCCCGAGGGCTATGCTTCCGCAAGGATCGCGCAGCTTGCCGAGATGATCCGGGGAGGTGAGCCGACAGAGGCACCGCCGCTCTTCGGGACCGCGCAGGCGGATCCGCAGGCGGAGAGCAGGCGGCTTAAGGACCGCGAGAGATTCCTCACGGAGAATCTTATGGAGAGCCGCGGCTTCAGGATGCGGCCGGAGCAGACAGAGATCCCCGCGGCCATGCGGGATTCCCTCCACACGCTTTCGGAACCGTGGGCACTGGAGATCATCCAGGAACAGCGGGCGATCCTCGGAACCGGCGGCGCACAGGCGATCCCCGTCGGACGGGAGGCGCAGCTCGATGCGCTGCTTGAAGACGATGATATGGACGAGAACGAGATGCAGGAGGAAGGGCCCCGGGCAGGCGGAGAGGAACCGCGCCGGGAGGCCCCGCAGGGGAACGGACAGCCGCAGAATGAGCAGCTCAGGAATGAGCAGCCCAAGGTGCAGGATACGAGCTTTGCGGATCTGGCGAAGCAGTTCGACAAAAAGCCCCAGGCGGATCGTCCCCGCAGGAACTCCGTCGCCGGCATCCCGCATCAGCTTCAGGCCGGGAACATCAATCCGGAAAACGGACAGCCGGCAGATGAGAGGCAGGTTGACGGCAAACCGCTGCAGGGCGGCGGACTGGGAAAGTAAGAGAAAGGGAAGCCCGTAAAGTCAGATCCCGCGATAGCGCCCGCGCAGATACCAGGCCAGGGCGAAGAGACCCACCGTTTCCATCAGGTGGAAGATCACGGAGGACCACACGATCCCGTAGCTTTTGCCGAGAAGGGAGAGTGTGAACATCTGCATACCGGCAGCGGAGAGCATGAAGAGAGCGGCGATCAGGATCGCTGCGATCTTCAGTTCTCTGTCATCCAGAAAGATGCCGGTCATCATGGCGCCCAGGAGAAGTGCGATCAGCATGCCCTGATACTTAAAGCCGTGGGTGAGGTTGTAGATCGACACATAGACTTCGCCGGTGCCGCCGGTCGTGTCGACAAAAAACTGCGTCAGGCGGGTGATGAAGCGCCGGAAGATGATCGAGGAAAAATCATACATGCTCTGGGCGCCCACCAGGATCGTGAACCAGATCCTTAAGAGCCTTCGGATCGTCTCGGCGGGCAGATCCGCGTTGTTGTCGCCGAAGACCTCTTCCTGCAGGCGCGCCATTTCCTGCCTGTCCTCGACCGGGACGGCCCGCAGTCCCCGCGAAATGCGGTAAAGCGCGCACAGGAAGATCACGGCGGACACCAGCAGGGTAGCCACGGAAAAAGTCATCTGCAGCGTCCAGAGCGAGCGGTCCGTCATGTCCGGAACAACGCCGCTTTGGCGCAGGAGAAGCCGCAGCAGACCATAGAGACTCGCACCCGCAAAGCGCACCAGTGCCACCATCATGATGACATCCGACAGGATGTGTTTTTTTGGACTGAAGTACATTTTCCGGTTCCTCAGGATAAAAAAATACACCTTTTCTGTTATAATAGCAAGGTAGGCACAACGCGGCAGATGTCGATGAGAATGAAGAAACCGGAACTGTCAAAAATCAGAATACATCTCACGGGGCTTTCCTTCCGGATCATCAGCGGCACGATCCTGCTGCTCCTTCTTTTCGGGATCATCCAGGGACTGATCGGCTATACACAGTTCACCCGGTCGCTGACAAGGGAATACAACGAATCGGCCTTCCGCACGGCGGAGACGGCCGCGACGCTGGTGAACGGTGATCACATCCCTGATTTTCTGGCCTCCGGGGGCGCCGGCGAGGAATATGCCCGGATGGCGGAGAACCTGAACATCCTCTGCCAGAAGCAGGATGTGACCCTGATCTATGTGCTGGCGCCGGACCGCGATGATTACGGGATGTTCACCATCGTGATCAGCGTGCAGAATGAAAAGAGCAGTTATGATCCCTGGCCGATCGGTTACCGGCGGGAGACCACCAATGACGAGTACCGCGCGATCTATCGGGACATCTGTGAGAACGGCTTAAAGCGCGGCACGGTCATGCGCACCACGCAGCTTCGCGGCAAAGAGCCGCACATCACTTCCCTGATCCCCGTGACGGATTCCTCGGGCGGGGTGGCCGCGATCCTCTGCGTGCAGCGGCCGATGTCGGAGCTTTCCTCCGGCAGGCGTTTTTTCCTGTGGCGGGTGGGGATCATGACCCTGCTCCTGGCGGTGCTTTCCTCCCTGTTCACCTATTTCTTCCTGCGCAGGCATTTCGTGCGTCCCATGCGTGTCGTGACCGGCGAGGCGCAGCGGTTCGCCAGGGAGAACAGCAGGGTCGGGGATGAGGTGTTGAGCAACATCAGCACGATCAGCGAGATCGAGGTGCTGGCGGAATCCCTGGATCGGATGGAACAGGAAACGCTCCTGCATATCGACCGGATCACCAGGATGACGGAGGACAGGAAGCGGATCGGGGCGGAGCTGACCATCGCGCACAAGATCCAGACATCGATCCTGCCCAATGAGTTCCCGCCGTTTCCGGGGAGGCATGATTTCGACATCTTTGCTTCCATGACACCGGCCAAGGAGGTGGGTGGAGATTTCTATGATTTCTACCTGATCGATGAGGATCATCTGGGCCTCGTGATCGCGGATGTGGCCGGAAAGGGCGTGCCGGCGGCGCTGTTCATGATGATCGCCAAACTCCTGATCAAGCTGCGCGCCCGCTCGGGCGGTGATCTGGGCGACATGCTCACGGATGTCAGCGGGACGCTCAGAGAGAAGAATCCGATGGGTCTTTTCGTGACCGTCTGGCTGGCGATCATCGAGCTCTCCACCGGGGAGGGACAGGCGGTCAACGCCGGTCACGAGAACCCGGCGCTTCGTCACGCGGACGGACAGTTCGAATTTGTCAAATATCATCATTTTCCTCCGCTTGCCGTGGTGGAGGGGGTTCGGTACAAAGCGCACAGTTTCCGCCTCCTGCCCGGGGACACGCTGTTTGTCTACACGGACGGTGCGACGGAGGCTGTGGATGCCGAAGAGAAGATGTTCGGCGAAGATCGGCTCCTGGCGGCGCTGAACCGCTGTCCGGAACTGTCACCCGGGGAACTGATCCCGGAGGTGAAGGGCACGATCGACGCTTTTGTCGGCGACGCCGAGGCTTTTGATGACATCACCCTGATGGGGATCAGATATAACGGAACAACACGATAACGGGAAAGGAGAGATCATGGACCAGAACTGTTCTTACTGCGCGGAGGGAGCTTTACTGGACGCGTTCGGCATCAAGATCTGCGAGCTGCCGATGTCCAAGGTGATCCTGTTTAAGGAGCAGAGCCACAAAGGGCGTGTGATCGTCGCCTGTAAGCGGCACGTGGATGACATCACGGATCTGTCCAAAGAGGAGCGGACCGCTTTTCTCGAGGATGTGAACCGGGTGGCCGAGGTGCTGCACGAGCTGTTCAAACCCGACAAGATCAATTTCGGCGCCTACGGCGACACGATGCACCACCTGCATTTCCATCTCGTCCCGAAATATCGGGACGGCTTTGAGTGGGGCGGCGTTTTTGCCATGAATCCCAAGGAAAAGTTCCTTTCGGACGGGGAATATCGGGAACTCATCGATCAGATCCGCGGGAAGCTGCAGGGCTGATCCGGACACTTTTTGACCGGGCGTGGGTTTTTCCCGTCCGGTGCATATATCCTTATGTTACCAACTGTTTTTTTAAAGGAAGGAGCGCGTCATGCCCAATATGGCTGGGAACAACGCAAATGAAGAGCGGCTGAATCCCTCGGAACTCTTTACCGAGGACGAGGCCTTCTACGCGCAGGATACGCGCACGGACGCGGAAATCGCGTATGCCGACGATGTACGGCGGGCCGAGAGGCGCGATCAGTCGTATATCCCGGGCTTCTTCGATAACGATGAGGTCCTTGCCCGTGTGGAGCGGATCGATGAGCAGGTGATGATCCCGGGCATGTTAAAGGCACAGGCCGGCGCCCGTCTGATGGATGACCTGCGCACCTACTATCTGGGCAAGGGTTCGTGCACCTATACGACCAGAGAGCCTGTCACGGGACCGGACGGAAAACCGGTCTTTGATGATAACGGGGAACGGGTGACAGAGGAGGTCGAGCACACGATCCCGGTCACGACCTTTGATGAGATGATGGATTTAAACAACCTGCCCATGGACGCCCGTCGGCAGATCGTGGATCATTATCTCTCCGATCTGGAGGCGCATCCCATCGGGAACAGCGTCGATGAGGCGACGGCCGAGGCAAATGCCCGCTACTTCGCGAGGATCCACAAGGCGGCCATGGAGCGTAACGGTCAGTCCCCCTGGCCGGCGGCCGATCTGAACGCGCCCGGAGCGATCGAGGATCTGGCAGGCGGGAGATCGCCTCTCGGCGTCCGGGCAATCTATGCCGTTGATTTCTCCCAGAACAACGAAAATCTGGTCCATTCTCACGCCAGAGACGAAAAGAAGAGGCCCAACCGCGTGCGGATGGCCTATCTTGATGAGTTCGGCGGCGCCGAGGAATACGCAAAACGCAAGGATCTTCAGGATCTGGCGCAGGGAATGAAGAATCTCACGACTGTTATCACGGCACCGCAGGATCTCGGCCTCTCCTTCAGACAGCGGGCACTGGCCAAGGCTTTCATCGAACACTACAACAGTGTTCTGCAGGAGGTGAACCGGTTCGGTGTAGAGATGTACCGGCAGGGGAGCGGACTTGAAGCCACGGCCGCCTTCGCTTATTTCTTCACGCCGGGCCTTAACCTTCCCGATGCCGGAGCGCCTACGGACGAACAGCTCCGCGCCTACCTCAACGGGGAGGGTGCCTCACCCTTTTCCGAAGCGTATATCGGTGAGGTCCGGAAGGGGCTTCTGGAAAAGCGCGTCACGGATGCGCAGGCGGAGATCGGAAATCACGAATCCCTCGTGAAGGAGGATATCGATACCCGCATGATCTACAACCTGCCTTATGTACAGATGCCGCACAAGGTGCCGAACGCGCAGGGACAGATGGTGGATGCTCCGCAATCGCTGCCGGATCTCTATGCGATGACACCGGAGGTGAAGCATGAGACAGACATGGTCTTTGACCAGACACTGGGACATCTGACCGGGTTCCGGAATTACGGCATGCAGCCTTTCTATGCCTCCCAGCTGGGCAGGCACACCATTGACAGCTTCCGTATCGGCGGGCAGAAGGCGTCGGAATATATGGCGTCTCACGGCTACCCGCAGCTGATGCAGGATCTTGATCCCAAGGCCGCGGAGACGGCGCAGAAGGCGGTGATCCTCACGGCACTGGCCGATCCGAATCTGGAGGTGACCTTTGTCCCTCTGGTGCTTGGGAAGAACGGTGTGCCGGTCGAAGCGGCGCCCATCCGGATCACACCGGCCACGGCGCTCATCATTCCGTCGACGAGAGTAACCTTGTCGATCCCGACGGCGCTTCCGGATGATGAGGCCGCGAAATACTACCCGGCGATGGATCAGTACAGTGTGAACATGACCGCGGTCCTCGCCTGTGATCCCGGCAGGGATGTCATCGGGATGCAGCCGGATGAGCACCTGAAAGAGACAATCCGCGGTGAAAGCTTACACACGGGCGGAAAGCATCTGGACATGGTCCCGCGCACCATCATGGAGCGTCTGTTCTACGATATCGACGGGAAAAACGGGGAACCGCCGTTCGATGATTACGGATTCATGCGCAACTACATGGGCTCCGGT
>JAILOV010000075.1 GCA_024690605.1 Lachnospiraceae bacterium
CTGGTCGCGGATCTCCTCTACATCAGCAGGAAGAAGCAGAGGGTGGTGAGCAGATAGAAGGATTCCCCTACCCGACATAAGGACATCGCCAGCGGCAGCAGAGAGATCTGTTGCCGCTGTTTTATCGCGGTTTCACGATTAGTGGTTGCGGAAAATGCCTGAACACGCTATAATCCCTATGGCTTTCCTTTCGGGAGGCGCGGATCTCGGATAAAAGGTAAAGGAGAACAGACATGGTCAAAGCGGTAGTCGGCGCAAACTGGGGCGACGAGGGCAAGGGGAAATTCACGGACATGCTCGCGGAGGAGGCGGATATCGTCATCCGTTTTCAGGGCGGCGCGAACGCCGGTCACACGATCGTCAACAACTACGGTAAATTTGCGCTGCACACGATGCCGTCCGGGGTCTTCCATCAGAAGATCATGAACATCATCGGCAACGGTGTCGCGTTTGATATCGAGAAATTCATGAAGGAGCTGGACGATATCACGGGCAAGGGGGTGCCCGCGCCGCAGCTCATGGTCTCCGACCGCGTGCAGGTCATGATGCCCTATCATGTGCTGTTTGACACGCTGGAGGAGGCGCGCCTGGCGCGCAAGTCCTTCGGCTCGACCAAGTCCGGTATTGCGCCGTTCTATTCCGACAAGTTTGCCAAGATCGGCTGGCAGATCAACGAATTCTTCCAGGACGACGAGGTGCTGCGGGAGAAGATCGCGCGGATCGCGGCGATCAAGGACGCGCTCCTGGTCAATCTCTATCACGCGGAACCGATCGATCAGGAGGCACTGCTTTCCTGGATCAAGACGCAGAGAGAGCGCGTGAAGCCGTGGCTGGGCAATGTATCCCTTTACCTGGACGAGGCGATCAGAGACAACAAGACGATCCTGCTGGAGGGACAGCTGGGCACGATGAAGGATCCCGATCACGGCATCTATCCGATGGTCACCTCTTCTTCGCCGCTGGCGGCCTACGGCGCGATCGGCGCCGGGATCCCGCCCTATGAGATCAAACAGATCGTGGTGGTGTCCAAAGCCTATTCCTCGGCGGTCGGTGCCGGTGAGTTCGTCTCGGAGATCTTTGATGAGGAGGCGGAGCTTCTGCGCAATCACGGCGGTGACGGCGGTGAGTACGGTGCGACGACGGGCAGACCGCGGCGTGTCGGCTGGTATGACTGCGTGGCGTCGAAATACGGCTGCCGTCTGCAGGGCTGCACCGATGTGGCGCTTTCCGTACTGGACGCGCTGGGCTATCTCGACGAGATCCCCGTGTGCTATGCCTATGAGCTGGACGGGAAGCAGATCACGGAGTTCCCGCTGACCAAGGATCTTGCGCGCTGCAAGCCGGTGCTGAAGACCTTTAAGGGATGGAAATGTGACATCCGCGGGATCCGCCGGTTCGAGGACCTGCCGCAGGAAGCGCAGGACTATGTGAATTTCATCGAGGAGCAGATCGGCTATCCTATCACCATGGTGTCCAACGGCCCGGCCCGTGAGGATATCATTCACCGCGATGGAAGAAGGAAATAAAAGATATTCTCCCGCACAGCGGGCGCTTGCGCTGATCGGTGTGATCGGACTGTTCGGTCTCGCCGCATCAGCGCTGTTTGTTGCCCTTTTCGGCGGCGCGGAGCGGACCTCGCTGGTTATGCGGCTGCTTGCGGCGGCGGTTTTCGTGCCGATCCTGCTCTGGCTCTTCATCTGGGCGATCGGCAAGGCACCGCGCGTAGGAGCAGCGAAAAAACAGGAAACAGGGGAGCAGGGAAAAATGGAAAAGAGAGACGACAGAACATCCGGCAGCGCGATCCGCACCGTGGTCTTTGACATCGGCGGCGTGCTGGTGGGATTTGATTTCAAAGAGTTCATCATGGGCAAGGGCCACGATGAGGCCATGACGGAGCGGATCATCAAAGACACCGTGCACAGTATCTGGTGGAAGGAATATGACCGCGGATTCATGACGGATGACGAGATCATGGACAAATTCTGTGAGGGAGATCCGGAGATCGCGGACGACATCCGGCGGACCTTCGCAAATATCCACGGGATGCTCACGCGCAGGGAGGAGAGCATTCCCTGGATCCGTGCACTGAAGGCGCGCGGCTATCAGGTGCTGGTGCTGTCCAACTACTCCCAGCGTGCACTGGACGGCTGTCCGGAGGCCAATGATTTTCTGGACGATGTGGACGGCGGGATCCTGTCCTTCCGCGATCATGTGATCAAACCGGACGCGGAGATCTATCAGCTCATGGAGGAGCGCTATGATCTGACGCCCGCGGAGACGGTCTTCATCGACGACACGCCGGCGAACATCGAGGCGGCTGTCGCGCGCGGCTGGAAGGGCATCGTCTGGCATGACCGCGCACAGGTGGAAGACGAGCTGCGCGCCATGGGGGTGAACTGGTAATGGCACGGACCAAGGCGGTCCGTCTTTCGGATATCGGAGAGAAACTCGGCGTCAGCACGGTGACGGTGTCCAAAGCCCTTGCCGGGCAGAAGGGCATGAGTGAGGAACTGCGTCGGAAGATCAAAGAAACGGCGCAGGAGATGGGTTATGTTCCCAACGCCTCACGCCGCGGCAGCACGGAAAAGCAGAGTCTCAGGATAGGCCTCCTGGTGGCGGAGCGCTATCTGGATAAATATGTCTCCTTCTACGCGCACCTGCAGCAGCTGGTGGCGGCGGAGGCCGCGGCCAAGGACTGTTCCACGCTGCTGGAGGGCATCTCCTATGAAAAGGAGACCGGCGCGGTGCAGCCGGACATCATCCGGGACGGTCTCTGCGACGGCGTGATCCTGATCGGCCGCGTGTTCACCCCTTATCTGGACATGCTTTCCGGATTGAACATCCCGACGATCTATCTGGATTTTACGGACCGGACACGCTATGAGGATGCGGTGATCTCGGACGGCTTCTACGGCGCCTATTCCCTCACCAATTATCTGTTTTCCTGCGGCCACCGGGAGATCGGCTTTGTCGGGACACTGCTCGCGACCAGCTCGATCACGGACCGCTATCTCGGCTACGTGCGTTCCCTGATGGAGCACGACACCGAAGTTCGTAAGGAATGGGTGATCCCCGATCGCGACCGCGAGACGGGCGAGCGGGACATCGAGCGGTTCTTTCCGCTGCCGAAAAAGCTCCCGACCGCCTTTGTCTGCAACAACGACATGACGGCCGCGCTGCTGATCAAAAAACTGCGCGCACGGGGCGTTTCCGTGCCGGACGACATCTCCGTCGTGGGATACGATAATTTCATCTACCCGGGTGTCTGTGATATCGGCATCACGACCTGGGAGGTGGACACGCGGGAAATGGCGAAGCGCGCGGTCCACAATCTTCTTCACAAGCTGCGTGGTGAGAACTACCGCCGCGGTATTGTTGTCGTCGGCGGACGACTGATCAAAAAGGAGAGCGTCATCACGCGTTGATGACGCTTTTTCTGTCTCTGATTAAAAAATCCGAAGAACTAAAACGATTAAATTAATCAGTGATTTAACCAATTTAATTATGCAGTTTGCACAAAAAATGAAGCGAATTTTTGTGCAAACTGACAAATCTGATGCGATTTCGAAAAAACTCTTGCATTTTAACCACCCGCCCCTATAATTAAATTAAGCAACGATTACTTAAATTAAATTTTCATTTTTGTTTAAGTAATTTAATCTTCACAGGAAGGAGAAAAAAATGAAGAAGAAAGCATGTTCACTGATTCTGGCATCGGCCATGGTTCTCTCACTGGCGGCCTGCGGCGGCTCGTCTGCGCCTGCGGCGGAAGCACCGGCGGAGAAGCCCGCGGAAGAGACGCCTGCGGCGGAAGCACCGGCGGAGAAGCCCGCGGAAGAGGCGCCTGCGGCGGAGGAGCCGGCAGCAGAGGCACCCGCGGCCGGGGATCTCGCCTACACGACGCTCAATCTCGATGACTACAAGGATCTTACGGCGAGCATCAAGTACATCCACCACAAGACCGACCGCGAGGCGGACGGCACCATGGCGAACATGATCGCGGAGTTCAACAAGGAGTTCCCGAACATCACGGTCACGACTGAGGCGGTGACGGACTACGCCGAGGATTCCCTGCTTCGTCTGACGACCGGCGACTGGGGCGACATCATGCACATCCCGGCAGTCGACAAGAGCGATCTGGCAACCTATTTCATGCCGCTTGATACGCTGGACAATCTTTCCAAAGAGCTGAACTTTGTGAGCTCCTGGTCCTATGACGGCAAGTGCTACGGCATTCCTTACATGGCCAACGCACAGGGCGTGCTCTACAACAAAAAGGTGTTTGCGGATGCCGGCATCACGACGCTTCCGAAGACGCCCGACGAGTTCCTTGAGGATCTGAAGCTCATCAAGGACAAGACCGATGCGATCCCGCTCTACACCAACTACGCGGCCGGCTGGACCATGGGTGCTTGGGATGCCTACGTCGGCATCGTGTCCGAAGGCGATGACACCTACATGAACCAGAAGTTCGTGCACACCGCGGAGCCCTTCAAGGATCCCGGCAACGGCGCGGGCGCATACAATCTCTACAGGATCCTGTATCAGGCATGCGCGGACAAGCTGATCGAGGATGACTACACCACGACCGACTGGGAAGGCTGCAAGGGCATGCTCAACCGCGGCGAGATCGGCACGATGGTCCTGGGCTCCTGGGCATTCGCACAGATGCAGGAAGCGGGCGATCATCCCGAGGATGTCGGCTACATGCCTTTCCCGATGTCTGTGAACGGCAAGCAGTATGTGGCGGCCGGCGGCGACTACAACTACGGTATCAACGCCAATGCCTCTGATGAGAACAAGGCGGCAGCGCTCGTCTTCGTGAAGTGGATGACCGAGAAGTCCGGCTGGTGCTACAACGAGGGCGGCTACACGGTCGTCAAGGGCGGCAAGAATCCCGACATGTACGCGGCGTTCGACGGCTGCGAGGTTCTGTCCGATCAGGATGCGCTTCCCGGCGAGGAGACCCTCCTCAACGACATGAACGCGGAGTCCGAGCTTTCGGTCAACGCGGGCGGCAACGACAAGGTGCAGGCGATCGTCGAGGCGGGTGCCACCGGCTCCAAGAAGTTTGAGGATATCATGGCCGATTGGAACAAGAAGTGGCAGGATGCGCAGAGCGAGCTGGGCGTCGAGGTGAAGTATTGATCTGCCGCTGAAAGCGGAACAGAGGAAATGACGCACAACGGTGAGCCGGGGAATGGTAACGCTCCCCGGCTCATCTTTCCTGATGATCAGCTGGCAAAGGAGGACATATGAAAAAAAGAAGAACGCCGGGGGAATGGGCACGATCCCGGGATGGGCAGAAGGTGTTCGTGATGATCGCTTTCATGGTCATTCCCCTGCTGCTCTTGTTTGTCTTCACCTATCTGCCGTTTGGGGAGATGTTCGGCTACAGCTTCTACAACATGAAGTATACCGGCGTGCGCAAGTTTGTCGGCCTGAAGAATTATGTCAAGGTGTTCCAGCGGGACGACTGCTTCAAGGCGTTGAAGCTCTCTCTTTACTACATGGTCGGCTCCGTGGTGCAGCTGGCGCTGGCGCTCTATCTCGCCACGGTCTTGAGCTTCCGCGTGAAGGGCGGCGGTCTCTTCAAGGGACTGATGTTCTTCCCCTTCCTCATCAACGGGATCGCGGTCGGTTTCATCTTCAAGTTTTTCTTCACCAGAGGATTTGTGTTTGACACGGTGCTGCAGTGGTGCGGTTTCCAGTTGGACAATCTTCCCTACTGGCTCAGGGATCAGAAGATCAACAACTGGTCCCTGGTGGGAACCTCGGTGTGGCGCTACTTCGGACAGAACATGGTGCTGTTCATCGGCGCGATCATGTCCGTGGACAGAGAACTTTATGAGGCGGCCAAACTGGACGGCGCCAATGACGGGCAGCTGTTCAAGTACATCATCCTGCCGAGCATCAAGACGATCATCACGCTCAATGTGATCCTGTCGATCACGGGATCGCTCTCAGCCTTCGAACCGCCCTATGTCATCACGGACGGCGCGAACGGCACGGGCACCTATTTCGTCATCATGCATGAGATCGCGCACACACAGCAAAAGGTGGGACTCGCATCGGCGATGGCGATCGTGCTGCTCATCATCATCATGCTGGCGACGCTTCTGCAGAAACTGTTCTTCAAGTACATCTTCCGGTCGGCGGAGGATGAGGATCTCAACGCGACGGCGAAGCGGGATAAGAAGCTTGCCAGACTCGCGGCCAGACAGGGCGCACGGGCGTAGAAAGGAGACGGGAGAATGGAATCCAAGGTGTTCAATCCGAAGATGATCCCGTGGATCATCATCAAGTATTTCTCGCTGGTCTTCTTCTCGTTTGCTGCGGTATTGCCGGTGGTGTCCTGTGTGATCACCGCGTTCAAGACGGACAGGGAATACCAGACGACCAATGTCATGGTCATGCCGGAAAGCTGGCTCAACTTCGACAATTTCGTGCAGGCCTTCACGAAGGCGGGCATGGCGAGAGCATTCCTGAATTCGACGATCATCCTGCTCTTCGTCCTGTTCTGCTCCACGATGATCGGCACGCAGCTGGCCTATGTGCTGAACCGCTTCAAGTTTCCGGGCAACGCCCTGATCCGCAGCCTGTTCCTGTTCGCGTCGCTTCTCCCGGGCGTCGCGATGCAGATCGCGGTCTATGAGATCATGTACAAACTGCATTTTATCAATTCGCTGGCGGGCTATATCATCGTGATGTGCGGGACGGATGTCATCTCGATCTACATCTACATCCAGTTCTTCGAGAACATCAGCGAGTCGCTGGATGAGAGTGCGATCGTGGACGGCGCCAATTATTTCACGATCTTCTACCGGATCCTGTTCCCGCTCCTGAAGCCGGCCATCGTGACGAGCTGCATCTTAAAGGGCGTGGGGACCTTTAACGAATACTACATGGCCAACCTGTATCTGCAGGATAAAAAGAAATACGCGACGGTCGCGACCTCGCTCTACACCTTTGTCGGACCGCTGGGAAGCAAATACAATCTGATCTGTGCGGGCGTGATCATCGCACTTCTGCCGGCACTGATCGTGTTCATCCTCTTCCAGAAGCAGATCTACTCCGGGCTTACCGCGGGTGCTGTAAAAGGATAGGGGATGTGCTAAAATAAGATGAACAGGGAGAGGGATCGGATGGCTGATCTGGAAGAGTTATATCGCGCGTGCAGAGCACATCTGCGGGAAAGACTCCTGCCGTTCTGGTCGCGTCTGCGTGATGAGGAGAACGGGGGATACTACGGCCTTGTGACGGATGATCTGGTCGTGCACAGGGACGCGGAGAAAGGCTGCATCTTAAACAGCCGCATTCTCTGGTTCTTTTCGGAATGCTATCGTGCATTGGGCGATGAGGCGGCGCTGGAGGAGGCGCGTCACGCGTACCGGTTCCTCACGGACGCATTTCTGGACAAAGGGCCGGGCGGTGTCTACTGGTCCGTGACGGCGGACGGCAGGCCCCTGGATGACAGCAAGCACTGCTACTGTCAGGCGTTCGCGATCTATGCGCTCGCATCCTTTGCACAGGCGGAAAACGGCAGCGACGCGACGGCGGCCCGGAAGCTGGCGGAGGATCTTTATCGTCTGATCGAGACGAAGATGCGTGACGCGGGCGGCTATGGGGAGGCGTTCACGCGCGACCTGCGACCGGCGTCCAATGAGAAGCTTTCGGAGAACGGCGTGGAGGCGGCGCGCACGATGAACACGGCGCTTCATGTGCTGGAGGCCTACACGGAACTGTATATGGCCAACGGGGATCCAGAGGTGAAGCAGAGCCTGATGGGACTCCTGGATCTGTTTCTGGACAGGATCTACCTGCGCGATGAGCACCGACTGGGTGTGTTTTTTGACAAGGACTATCATTCGCTGATCGACCTCTATTCCTATGGGCATGACATCGAGGCGGCGTGGCTGATCGACCGCGCACTGGATGCAGTAGGTGATTATGTCCGCGAGCCTGCGGCGCGGGAGATGACGGCGACGCTCACGGAAGCGGTCTACCGGTCCGCTTATCGCGAGGAGGGCACGTATGCCTCGCTTCTCACGGAATGTGAGCGCGGTGTCGATCTGGAGGCGCGTGTCTGGTGGATCCAGGCGGAGGCGGTCAACGGCTTCCTGAACGGCATGCAGGCGGCGACGGCGCGCGGCGACCCGTCCGCCGCAGGACGCTATGCCGAAGCGGCCGATAAGATCTGGAAATATATCTGCGACAGGGTGATCGATCCGCGTCCGGAAGGTGAATGGTTCTGGTTTGCCGCAGACGGCGGGCACGATCACGACAAGCCCGTGGTCGATCCGTGGAAATGTCCCTATCACAACGGACGCATGTGCATGGAGGTCATGCGTCGCCTTCACGGGGACGGAAAGGAGTAAAGATGGACTTTTCGGAGAGAGTCAAAACGGAACAGGGGAAGCTGGATAAACTCCTTGCGCGGAAGAATGCGCCGGTGGAGGAGTATAACGGCGTCCTCACGCGCTATGCGCATCCCGTGCTCACGAGAGAGCATGTGCCGCTGGAGTGGCGCTATGACATGGATCCGGCGACCAATCCGCTCTTTATGGAGCGGCTCGGCATCAACGCGGTGCTGAATGCCGGCGCGATCTTCCTGAACGGCAAATATCTGCTGGTGGCGCGGATCGAGGGCAATGACCGCAAATCCTTCTTCGGTGTCGCGGAGAGCGATAACGGGATCGACGGCTTCCGATTTTGGGATGAGCCGTGTGTGATCGGCGACGCGCCGGGAGAAGAGGGCAGAGAGACCAATGTCTATGACATGCGTCTGACACAGCATGAGGACGGCTGGATCTACGGCGTCTTCTGCTCGGAGTCCAAGGACGAGACGACGAATGATCTCTCAGCGGCGGTGGCGGCAGCAGGGATCGTGCGGACAAAGGATCTGAAAACCTGGGAGCGGCTGCCGAACCTGGTGACAAAGCGCTCGCCGCAGCAGCGCAACGTCGTGCTGCATCCGGAATTCGTCGACGGAAAATACGCGTTCTACACGCGTCCGATGGATGACTTCATCGAGACAGGCTCCGGTTCCGGCATCGGTTTCGGCCTCTGCGAGGACATCACGCATGCGGTGATCGACGAGGAGAAGATGACGAGCCTCCGGAAGTATCACCAGATCACGGAGGCCAAGAACGGCGAGGGCGCGGTGCCGATCAAAACCGACCGCGGCTGGATCCACATCGCGCACGGTGTCCGCAACACGGCGGCCGGCCTGCGCTATGTGCTCTACGCTTTCGCTACGGATCTACGGGATCCGTCCCGTGTGATCGCGGAACCGGGCGGACTGCTCCTGGGGCCGCGGGGCGGCGAACGCGTCGGCGATGTCTCCAATGTGGTGTTCTCCAACGGCTGCATCGTCCGCGAGGACGGATCGGTCTATCTCTACTACGCGGGAAGTGACACGCGGATGTATGTCGCGACCACCACGATGGAGCGCCTCACCGACTATGTCTTCAATACGCCGCCGGACGCCGGCAGAAGCTGTCTCTGCGTGGAGCAGCGCATGAAGCTGATCGAAAAGAACCGGGCGTATCGGAAAAACTAAAAACAGTTACTGAAAAACAGAAATCACAGGAGGTAGAACATGAAATATCAGATCCTGAACAGCCCCGCAGTCCCCAACGTGCCGTGGCAGGAGAAACCCGCGGATTTTTCCTCGGCGATCCCGATCTGGCGGTATCAGGACAATCCGGTCATAGGCCGCAACCCGATCCCCGGCGTGGCCAGGATCTTTAACAGCGCGGTCATGCCCTACGAGGGGAAGTTCATCGGCGTGTTCCGCGCGGAGCAGACCGACGGCATTCCGTTCGTCTATCTCGGACGCAGCGATGACGGCATCCACTGGAACTTTGATCCGAAGCCGATCCCGTTCGTGAATGAGAAGGGCGAGCCGTTCATGCCGCG
>JAILOV010000077.1 GCA_024690605.1 Lachnospiraceae bacterium
CTGCCCTATGTGATCGGTGATTTTACCTGGACCGCCTGGGACTATCTCGGAGAAGCCGGCATCGGCAAAGCGGTCTATCTGGACGAGGGTGATCCGCTCCTCGCAAAGGGACCGTGGGGGCTGATGCCGCAGAACGCCTCCCCCTATCCCTGGCGGACGGCCAACGACGCGGATTTCGATATCACCGGACAGCTCCTCCCGCAGGGTGCTTACCGGCGGGTCGTCTGGGGGGATCCGGGCACCTTTCTCTTTGTTTTTCCGGCAGGATCCCACGGAAAGACGGAGCTGTTAAGCCCCTGGGGCTTCCCGGGCGTCCGGCCGGACTGGAACCACACGGGCTTCGAAGGGAAACCCGTCGATGTGATCGTCTTCTCCCGCGCACAGGAGGTGGAACTGAAGCTGAACGGCACAGTCATCGGCAGAAAGCCGGTGGACACGGAAAAGCCTCTGCCGGGGAGTGTCCGGTTTGAAGTGAACTATCAGCCGGGACTGCTGGAAGCGGAAAGCATCTCGGGCGGCAAGGTGATCAGCCGCGCGATGCTCGAGACCGCGGGGGCTCCAGCGGGGATCCGTCTCACGCCGGAGAAAACGGAACTGTCAGCGGACGGACATGACCTTGTCTGCATCCGGATTGAGATTGTCGATGAAGCGGGCCGGATCGTGCCCGATGCCGCCGTCCCCCTGCAGGCATCCGTTTCCGGCTGCGGGCGGCTTGCCGGCTTCGGCACGGGCAATCCCGTCACCGATGAGGATTATACCGACACGGAGACCGTCAGCTACCGGGGAAGCGCCATGGCGATCCTCCGCGCGGGCTTCGAGGCGGGTAAAGTCACACTGACGATCCGGGGAGAGATCGGTGAGACAGTGGAGCAGACTGCGACTCTATCAGTCGTCAACATGTGACCTGCATGGAATGATCACAAAAGCGCCTCCATGAAAGATCATGGAGGCGCTTTGCATTCCGCGTTTTTCTCAGTGTTTATGCCGGGTAAGCACCGTTCTTGGTGTCGGCCTGTCCGAGATCGACCTTTTCCTGCTGGGCCATGCGGTACTTGAAGAAATCCACCGCGACCTGCGGGAACAGCGCATAAGACAGCACATCCTCATCCTGCTGCTTCCACTCCTTGACCTCTTCCTCGAACTTGGCAAGTCCGGGCTCTAAAAGATCCGCGGGACGGCAGGTGATGACCTCGCGGTCGCCGAGGATCTGCTTCTGCACCTCGGGATTGAAGGGCTTGACGGTCTTGCCGTAGTGGCCGGAAAGCAGGTCCTTGGTCTGCTCGGTCGCGACCTTGTAACGGCCCATGAGCACATTCATGACGGCCTGCGTGCCGACGATCTGCGAAGAAGGTGTGACCAGCGGGGGCTCGCCGAAGTCCTTGCGGACGCGCGGGATCTCCTCCAGCACCTCCTGATACTTGTCGCTGGCGTTCTGCTCCTTTAACTGGCTCACCATGTTGGAGAGCATGCCGCCCGGCACCTGATAGAGCAGCGTCTTGATGTTGACGCCCAGCACCTTGGGATCCATGAGGCCGCTCTTCAAGCATTCCTCGCGATACGGACGGAAGTGATCGGCGATCTCCGCGAGCAGGTTCTGATCCAGGCCGGTGTCATAGGGTGTGCCCTTGAACGCCTCGACCATGACCTCGGTAGCGGGCTGGCTGGTTCCCAGCGCGAACGGCGAGATGGCGCAGTCAATGATGTCGACGCCCGCCTCGGCGGCCTTCATATAGGTCATGCTCGCCACACCGGAGGTGTAGTGCGTGTGCAGCTCGATCGGCAGCTTCGTCGCGCTCTTCATGGAGCGGATGAGTTCCTCTGCCGCCACCGGCAGGAGCAGACCGGACATGTCCTTGATGCAGATGGAATCCGCACCCATGGACTCGATCTCCTTGGAGATGTTCATCCAGTAGTCCATCGTGTAGGCATCGCCCAGCGTGTAGACCAGGGTTACCTGTGCGTGGCCGCCGCCTTCCTTACAGGCCTTGACAGAGGTCTCCAGGTTGCGCAGGTCATTTAAGCAGTCAAAGATGCGGATGATGTCCATGCCGTTGTCGATGGACTTCTTCACGAAATATTCGACCACATCGTCGGGATAGTGCTTGTAGCCCAGGATGTTCTGTCCGCGCAGGAGCATCTGGAGTTTCGTGTTCTTGAACTCCTTCTTTAATTTGCGCAGGCGCTCCCACGGATCTTCCTTCAGGAAGCGCAGGCATGCGTCAAAGGTCGCGCCGCCCCAGCACTCCACGGCATTGTAGCCGACCTTGTCCATGGTCGCCGCGATCGGCAGCATCTGCTCGATCGGCATGCGCGTCGCGATCAGGGATTGATGCGCGTCACGCAGAATGGTTTCTGTGATCTTGATAGGCTTTTTCGCCACTTGCTCTGCCATTTGATTATTCCTCCTCTAGTTTAGAACACACCGAAAACAGCCATAAAGGTACCCGCCGCGACCGCCGTGCCGACAACACCGGCGACGTTGGGACCCATCGCATGCATCAGCAGGAAATTGGTCGGATCATACTGCGCACCGACCTTCTGGGAAACGCGGGCAGCCATCGGGACGGCGGAAACGCCCGCGGAACCGATGAGCGGGTTCACCTTGCCGTGCGTCAGCACGCACATGAGCTTGCCGAACAGGACACCTGCCGCGGTACCCACCGCGAAAGCAACGAGACCCAGCACCACGATCTTTAAGGTCGTGGGGACCAGGAAGCGCTCCGCGCTCGTCGTCGCGCCGACAGAAGTTCCCAGCATGATGACGACGATATACATCAGCGCATTGCTGGCCGTCTCCTGCAGCTGCTTCACGACACCGCACTCGCGGAAGAGATTGCCCAGCATCAGCATACCGACCAGGGGAGCCGTCGTGGGCAGGATCATGCAGACCACGATCGTGACAACGACCGGGAAGCAGATCTTTTCGAGCTTGCTCACGGGACGCAGCTGCTCCATCTTGATGGTCTTCTCCTTTTTCGTCGTCAACAGCTTCATGATCGGGGGCTGGATGATCGGCACGAGCGACATGTAGGAATAGGCCGCCACGGCGATGGGACCAAGCAGCTCCGTCTGCTTTAATTTACTGGCAAGGAAGATCGAGGTCGGGCCGTCGGCACCGCCGATGATGGAGATCGCTGCCGCCGCTTCGTCGTTGAAGCCCATGGCGATCGCCATGAAATAGGCGGCGAAGATGCCGAACTGTGCTGCCGCGCCCAGAAGGAAGCTCTTGGGATTGGCGATGAGGGGACCGAAATCCGTCATCGCACCGACACCCATGAAGATAAGGGACGGCAGGAGTGCCCATTCGTCGAGCTGGAAGAAATAGTAGAGCAGTCCGCCTGCCTGATCGCCAACCGGCTCCGCCATGATCTGCGGATAGATGTTGACGAGCAGCATGCCGAAGGAGATCGGCACCAGAAGGAGCGGCTCAAAATCCCAGCGGATCGCCAGATAGAGGAAGAAGAGCGCCACACCGATCATGACGAGGCTCTTCCAGTCCATCGTGGTGAAAGCCGTCTGCTGCCACAGATTGGACAGCGTATTTGAAATATAGTCCATTTGTTATAACCTCCGTGGAAGAGTGAGCACCCTTTAGTTCAGCGTAGCAAGGAGCTGACCTGCCTCGCAGGCGTCGCCGACCGCACAGTCGATCGATGCGACCGTTCCGTCCTGCGGAGCCGCCACGGGGATCTCCATCTTCATCGACTCGATCGTGACGACCGCTTCGCCGGCCTTGACCGTGTCACCGGGCTTCGTGTCAAGCTTCACGACCTTGCCGGCCGCACCGGCCTTGACCTGAATGGAGCCTGCACCGGCGGCCGCCTTCTTCGGAGCCGCAGCGGGAGCCTTGGGAGCCGCCTTGGGGGCTGCCGCAACAGGAGCCGCACCGGTAGAAGCACCCTCCTCCACCGTAACATCATAAACATTGCCGTTGACTGTAATGGTATAGTTTTTCATTTTCTTATCCCCTTTCCAATGCTTGTTCAGGCTCTCTGCCACATTTTTCTGCTTCCGCGGCGCCGGATCGACCGGACGACCACGCCGTCCGCGCTCGTCCCCTCGGATGCCGCGATCGCTGCCGCGATCACCGCGATCAGCTCATCATCATTCTGCGTCTCATGCTCCTCGATCTGACTGATCGTGTTGTCGATGGACTTCTCCGCCAGCTCTGCTCTGGTTTCCTTGGGTTTCCTCTCACCGAACAGAAGCGGAAAGAGCATGATCACGAACATGATGATGATCAGCACGAAGAACGCCATGCCCATGCCCAAAAGCGTGTTCAGGCCGGCCTTCTCCATTCTTTCACCAAAGTCAGCCGTCTGTGCGGCCGCCAGGATTAACATGTTCATACTCTGCCTCCCCTCAGACCGCGCTGTGCTTTCTGGCCGGACGGTCGTCTCTCTTGGTATAGAGCATCTCCAGCGCGCCGATGATGTACTTCCGGGTGTCGGCAGGCTCGACGATCTCGTCGACATAGCCGCGCTCCGCGGCTCCCTGCACGCTCGTCTGCTTCGCGGCATAGGCCTTGGCACAGTCTGCCTGCGCACCGGCATCTCCCGCGCAGAGGATCTTCGCAGCCGTATTGGCGTCCATCGTGCCGATCTCGGCATCCGGCCACGCGATCACAAGATCCGCGCCGAGTGCCTGGGAATTCATGATGACCGCCGCACTGCCATAGGCCTTGTCGGTGACCACATTGATCTTCGGCACCGTCGCACCCGCAAAGGCCGCCGTAAGGGAAGCCAGTGCGCGCGGCAGGCGCTTCTCGTTGCACATGCAGGACTTGAAGCCCTTCACATTGGTCACGGACAGGACCGGGATGTCGAAAGCATCACAGAATTTCACAAAATCTGCAGCCTTCTCGGCACCGCGGAAGGAAAGCACCGCGTCAAACTTCTCGGTCTCCTTGCCGTTCTCGTCAAAAAGCGCCGTGCGGTTGCCGATGGCACCCACAGTCGCGCCGTTTAAGCGGATGAAGCCCGTCACCATATCCCTGGCATAGGCGCGCTTCGTCTCAAAGAACTCGCCGCCGTCGGAGATCATCGTAAAGAAGAGCGCCGGATCCGCTGCTGCGCCGTCAAGACCCTCGCAGGCGCGGTTGAGATCATCCGCGCACTCCTCGAACGCGTCGTCCGCCTCGTTGTTGCTGGGAAGCAGCGTCACCAGATGACGGATCTCCGCCAGAACCTCGGCCTCGCCGCCGACAAAATCAACGCTCCCCGCCTCTTCGGCCTGGAACGCGGCAGCCGCCGTATCGCACTTCTCCGTGTAGTTGCCGTCAAGCGCGTTGGGAGAATTGAGGAAGAGCTTCGCGTTCTTCTCCTCCATCAGCGTGAAATCGCAGAGCGATGACAGAACGGAAAGCCCGCCGCCGCAGTTTCCGAAGATACCGGCGATCTGCGGCACAACACCGGAGGCGTTCACCTGCTGCAGATAGATCTCACCGAATGCCTGCAGCGCATCCGCGCCCTCCTGCAGACGCATGCCGGCCGAATCGATGAGTGCGATCACCGGCGCGCCGGTCTTCACCGCAAGCTCATAGAGACGCACGATCTTCTTCGCGTGCATCTCGCCGATGCTGCCGCCCAGGACTGACGCGTCCTGCGCATAGACATAGACGAGATTGCCGTCGATCACGCCATAGCCCGTGATCACGCCGTCAGACGGTGTATCGGTCTGTGCCAGATTGAAATCCGTGCTCCGCGCTTTGACGCGGGCGCCGATCTCAATGAAGCTGTTCTCGTCGAGAAGGGCATCGATCCTCCCTCTCGCTTGTGACGTTGTGCTCATTGCTTTCCCTCCTGATCCTTTTTGATATTAAAGCCAAAATCTAACACATTGTACATGATACCACAAATCTTGCCGCAGGAAAAGAAAATTAAATATCCAGTTTGACACTGATCTCCTGCTCGGCCTCCACCTTGAATTCCTCGACCTGCACGGCATCCATCTGCGGCAGTTCCTCCAGGGAACGCACGCCGAAGCTCCGGAGAAACTGCTCCGTCGTGCCGAACAGCAGCGGCTTGCCGGGGGCATCCATCCGTCCGATCTCCTGGATAAAACCCAGTTCCACCAGCCGGTTGACGGCATGATCGGAATTGACCCCGCGGATCCTCTCCACCTCCATCCGGGTGATCGGCTGCTTGTAGGCGATGATGGACAGAACCTCCAGCAGCGAGTCCGTGAGACTCACCTTTTTGGGCGTCTTGGCGACACGGATCAGCACCTCGTACTGCTCCTTTTTCGTGCAGAGCTGCACGGAATTCTCCAGCTCCATGAGCGCGATCCCGCTGTCCTCCGCGGCATATTTTTCCTTGAGATACTCCAGCTGCGTGCGCAGCTCGATCTCCGTCTCGTTCAGGGCCTTGCCGAGAACCGCTGTTTCCACGGAATCCCCCATGGCAAACAGGATCGCCTCGATGGCCGCCGCACCTTCCTTCGTCGTCATGTCAGTTGATCTCCGTTTCGATATCAGTCATTTCTTCCCCCACACAGTTGGACACGATATAGATCTCTCCGCAGGTCTCCTCCTGCTCCACCGTGATCTCCCCGCGTTTGATCTCCTCAAGCACCACCAGGAACGCAACGATGACCTCGCTCTTCGTGCGCTGCGCGGAAAGCAGCTCACGGAAGGAAAACCGCGCGTTCTGCCGCACATAGGAACGGATGTAGTTCATCCGCTCGTCCAGATCGACGTCTTCTTTTTCGATCTTGCCGAAGGTCGAACGGATCGGGTCCACACGGTCATCCATGCGCTTGAGCAGCGCCTGGAAGATGTCGTTGAGTTTGGCGAGCGTCGTGTCCGCGACCAGCGTTTCATAGTCGATCGGCGGCTCATAGGAGGCGACTTCCTCGGGGATCTTGCGGCTTCGAAAGAGCGTGAGATCCGCATCCACCTGACGGTCGCGCAACTCCACCGCCATATATTTGTACATCTTGTATTCCAGAAGCTTCTGGACCAGTTCCGCCCGTGGATCCTCCTCCTCGCCCTCCTCGTTCTTCTCTCTGGGCAGGAGCATCTTGCACTTGATCTCCATGAGCGTCGCAGCCATGACCAGAAACTCGCTCGTGACCTCCATATCGGCACGGTCCATCGCACGGATATACGCCATGTACTGCTCGGTGATCGAGGCGATCGGGATATCATAGATATCGATCTTATTCTTGTCGATCAGATGAAGCAGCAGATCGAGCGGTCCTTCAAAGACCTCCAGTTTGACCTCCAGTGCCATACGCTCAGTCTCTCCTGCAGTCAACCACCACGAGTTCCCCGGGGTTGAACAGCCGCACCGGGATCGTGTGTGTGCCCATTCCGCGGGACAGGATCAGCGTCCCGCCCTCCTCGTCGAACCTGCCGCCGTCATACTTCGGGAACAGCCTGCAGGTGGGTGACGCGACGCCGCCCAGAAGCGGCAGTCGGATGATCCCTCCGTGGATATGTCCCGAGAGCACCAGATCGGCGCCCCATTCCCGGTATTCCGGGAAATAGTCGGGATGATGCGCGATCAGGATGTTGAACCGCGACGGATCGGGTGTGCCGATCCACTCCCTAAGGCTCTTCTGCGGAAGAGGCCGGCGGGTAAAATGACGGAAATAGGGAAGCGGAAGTTCCAGCCCCGTTATCTCGATGCCGCGGTCGGCAAAAAGTGCTTTCTCATTGCGCAACAGGACACCGCCGGCTGCGGCGACCATTGCTTCATAATCATCATACTGCGAACCGTAGCCGCATGCTTCCCGGCGGAGATCAAGCTTCGTCTCATGATTGCCGTTGATCGCGAGCGTCGGATAGCGCCGCGCCAGCGTCATGAGGAGCGCCGTCGCTTCCTCACCGCGCTGATGGGCCGGATCATGATGGGCCGTGATCAGATCGCCCGCGGAGATCACCAGGTCCGGCTTCTCTTTATCGATCGCAGACAGAAGTGCCTGATTGTGCCTGCCGTACACCTGATCGTGAAGATCGGCCAGCAGCACCAGACGCGTGTCCTGACGGATCCTGTCGGAACGCACGGTATAGCGGCGCACGACAAAACGGTGCGTGTCCCGCCAGATGGTGCATCCCAGGGCCGTAAAGCCCGCTGCTGCTGTCCCGGCAAGCGCCGGAAGGAGATGATCGTTGTTCATGGTTATACCTTTTATATCCGTTTTGAGACTCGCTCGACCCGAGATCGCTGCGCGATCCCGGGTCGAGCGATTTCGCCGAATAAAAAGCCCCTTCGTCAGTCCGCGGCAAGCAAGCTTGCGCGTTCTGCCTCAGGGACTTTTTGCTCGTCTCAAAACGGTTCGTCAGTTGTACTTCCTCTTCCTTGCCGCTTCGCTCTTCTTCTTGCGCTTGACACTCGGCTTCTCGTAGTGCTCACGCTTGCGGATCTCCTGCTGGATCCCCGCCTTGGCGCAACTTCTCTTGAACCGGCGCAGTGCGCTGTCCAGCGATTCATTCTCTTTTACGATCACGGTAGACATCTTTTTCCCCCCCTTCAGTCCCATTCATATCAGTATCACGACTGATCGGGCATGAATATGCGCCGCGTGCAAACACGCGGCGCATATAATTAAAACACAGGTTTTGGCTTTCGTCAAGACCGGGCCCCGGAAAAGCCTCAGTCTTTGAAATAGGAGATCGTCTCCTCCAGCTGGTCGGCCAGCGACTGCAGCTGCGAAGCGGAATCGCTGATCACATTGAAGGTCGCGTTGAGTTCCTGCATGGAGGCGTTGGTCTCTTCGGTCGATGCCGCATTCTCTTCGGAGATCGCGGACAGATCCTGGATGATCTCGACCAGATTTCCCTTCGCGGTGTTCAGCGTCTGCACACGCTCGGAGATCTGGATCGCACTGCTCGAAACATTGTTGACGTTGCCGGCCATGCCCGCGACTTCCTGCTGTGTGGAATCGAGCATCGCGCCCTGCTGTTCGAAGTTCTCGTTCAGGCGCTTCATGACGTCGATGGAAGCGTCCGCGTCCGCGAGCAGGGTTTCCACGATCGCCTTGATCTCATCCGCGCTCTTGCGGGACTGATCGGCGAGCTGTCTGATCTCATCCGCGACAACCGCGAAGCCCTTGCCGGCCTCGCCCGCTCTGGCCGCCTCGATCGAAGCGTTCAGGGACAGGAGGTTCGTCTGCGACGCGATGTCCATGATCGCCTCGGAGAACTTGGCAATGCCGCGTGCACTCTCATTGGTGGACTGGATCGTCTTGTCGATCTCATGCACGGAATCCGTGACCTCTCTGCTCTGTGCGATGAGCTGATCCATGGCTTCCATCGTGCGGTCGCAGGAAAGCTTCATCTCCTGCGCGTAGCTGTCAAGCTGTCCGACGTTGTCGGTGATCGTCTCGATGTCACGTCCGATGCCGTCCGTGTCGGCTGCTGCCGTCTGCACGCTCTCCGCCTGGGAGACCGCGCCCTTGGAGACCTCGCCCACCGCCTCGGAAACCTGGCTGGAGGCCGCCGACGCCTGGCCGGAGGAATCCGCCAGATCGTTGCCGCTCACCTTGAGGTTACCGGACATCTGCTTTGTCTGGGAAATGATGGAACCGAGCTTGTCGGCAAGTCTCGCCGCGCTCTTGTAGATCACACCGACCTCATCGTTGCCCATTCTGCTCTCGTCAAACTCGACACGCAGATCGCCGTCTGCGAGCTGGTTGATCTTGTCCGTCGTCTCCTCGAGACCCTTCGAAATGAGCTGCATGATATAGATCGCCAGCGCCAGCAGCACAAGGCTGATGATGCCGAAGATGATCGCGCTCGTCACGATGGTCCTGGTGTTTTCCTTTTCCAGTGTGGCATGCTCTTCCTTGGCCCACTGCTCGACGATATCGCCCATATCTCCGAGCGGTTCGCGAACCTTGGAGTACTGCTCGCTCACAGCTTCGAAATCCTCGCCGCCGCTGGTCTTGAGATCGACCATGGCGTACCATTTATCCAGCGCACTCTCCGTCTCCTGCATCAGTGCGCCGAAGCTGCTGCTCGATCCGGCAAGCGCCTCGTTGTAGAGACTCGGCACCTGTTTGGCGATCGCGTCCGCCTGACTCACTCTGTCGCGCACCTGCTGCACGTTCTCTTCGTAATCGGCGACCAGCGAATCAAAATCTCCCTCCGGGATATAGTCCCTCGCGAGCAGGACCTGCACGACGACCACATCCGCCTGATAGAGATCGCGGTCCGCGTTGATCAGCAGACTGGATGTCTGGAACAGGGTGTCGTAGTAGACCTCGCTCACCTCATCGGCCGTCTTGCGAATCTCGCTCCCCGCGAAGATCACGAGCACGACAATGCAGATGATGAGCGGCACCGTCAGGATAAGAAGTTTGAGTTTTACGCTGAGATTCTTCATTGTGCTTTCCTCCATGAACGACCGGGTGCCCCGCGACCGGATCCTGTCCTTGACGGGCACTGTCTCCATACAGATTCAGATTATACCACAGAGTAGTGCCGATAACAATTGTTTTTTCCTGCCACGCATGCTATAATGGACGCGTATTTGTCTCATTCATCGTGGGGGGGGGATTCCCGATTCAACGGAGGTCAGTTGCCATGAAAAAAAAGCATGCTCAGGCGGGCGGTCTGCAGATGAGGACAGTTCTTCTCCTTCTGATCCTCTCTCTCATTGCCGCTCTCGTCGTTTCCATCGTCTTCTTTTCCGGGAGACTCAAGCGCATCGAGGAAGAGGATGAGGCGCTCTATATGGAAACGCTCTATCAGGTGAGCACCACGCTGATCAACGCGGATCGTGATCTTTACCAGGCGATGCTGGCAGCGACGGAATTCACCATGTACACCGGATCGAAATATGATCAGAATTCCCTGTCCGGCATGCTCGCGGACTACAAGAGCAACAGTCAGCAGGCCATCGACAATGTCAACCGGGCTTCCCAGATCGCGCAGGCCAATCCCGCGCTCTTTACCGGCACGCCCGCGCCCTCCGGCCTCACCTACGAGGAACTCGCCGGCAGATTCAATGCATCCTTCAAAAACTGGCAGGGGGCATATGATATGGAAAATCACTCCGGCAGCTTCAGCACCTTTATCGCCTGCTTTGAATCCACGCGTGCCTATTTAAGCGACATGACGGACATCACGGAAGCCTGGGCCGACGCACAGGTGCAGAAAAAATCGGCGGAACTGAACCGCACGATCCTGGTGACCGGTGTCACCTTTGCCATCATCGCCGTTGTGCTCTTTGTGCTCTCGATCCTCGTCTCCGGCATGATATCGAAGAGCATCCGCACAGTCTCCGATTCCATCACCGTTCTCTCCGGCGGCGACTTTGTCACACCGGTCAATGTAAAGACCTTTATCCGGGATTTCAATGAGATCGCACTGTCCCTCAATGACATGCGCGAGCGTCTGCGTGACGCCCTGATCCGTGTCATCGGTCATGCGGACAATGTCAATGTCCGTGCGGAAAACACCAAGGCGCGGATCTCCGATTCGCAGCGGACCACCAACGATATCACCAACGCCGTCGGCGAGCTGGCGCAGGGCGCCACCATGATGGCGCAGGATGTCCAGTCCACCACGGAGATCACCGTCAACATCGGTTCGTCGGTCGATCAGGTGCTGGAAGCCGCCAACAGCAATCTGGAAAAAGGGCGCACGGTCTATGAGAATTCCACGCAGGTGTCCGATCAGCTCGAGGAGCTTCGGCGCACAGATGAGGAAACGGATCGCATGGCCGGCGAGGTCGCGGAATCCGTGAACCAGACCTCAGAGGTTGTGCAGAGCATCACCAAGGCGGCGCGTGCGATCATCTCCATCGCCTCGCAGACCAACATGCTCGCCCTGAACGCCTCCATCGAAGCGGCCCGTGCGGGAGAGGCCGGCAAGGGCTTTGTCGTCGTCGCCAACAACATCAAGGATCTCGCCGCCGATTCCAACCATGCGGCTGAGCAGATCACCTCCATGCTCAGCACCATCACCGAGCTTTCCGACAAGAACAAGGATCTGACGGCCAGCATCAAGGAAGCGACCGGCAACGAAACAGCGGCGCTGCAGGAGATGGTGTCCGCCTTCTCGCGCATGCAGTCGCTCCTGCTCGAGACCGAGGAGGGCAACCGGCAGATCGTCTCGCTCGTCGAATCACTCACCACAGACAAGAACAGCATCATGAGCTCGGTCGAGTCGCTCTCCTCCGTTTCCGAGGAGAACGCGGCCTCCACGCAGGAAACGAGCGCGAGCCTCACACAGCTGGACAGCAATATGGAATCGGTGGTCGAACAGGCGGAGAGCCTGCAACAGATCGCTTCGGAACTCGAAGAAAACGTGCGTTTCTTCAAGGTGCGGGAATAAGCCCGATCACAGCCGCGTAACCGGTCCCTTTTCTACAGGGTCGGCGGTTTTTCGGGGACCAGACGCCCGCCCTCGGCATGCGTCACGATGAATACCGGATCTCTTTCCTCTGCCCCGTTCAGTGCCGCGGCATCCGTGAGTCTTTCCGACAGGATCGTGCGGATCGTCTGCGCGGGCAGGAGAAAGATGATCCGCACCTCTCTTTCCTCGTCCTGATACAGCACGCGGAAATTACCGAGGAGCGCATCAAAAGCCGCCAGGATCCTGGCGGTTTTTCTTCTGCTCTCCTCCGCATCCGCCGCACTTTCCTCCGCAAAATCCGGGATGATCACCGGATTCTTTTCCGGAAAGAGCTTTCCGGCAGCCTCGACCGCCCCGGCGGAGGGGTCCGTATACACCCTGTCCGTCTGCAGGGAAAAGTCTTCGCCTGCCGCGTTATTGCCGATAAAAGTCAGGATCAGCATCTCAACCCCCGTGGCCGATCATCATCCGGCCGTCCCCCTGTCAATACGTAGCGTGCTCGTGCCAGTTCCAGGCATGCCGCACGATCGTGTCGATATCACCGTACACCGGCTGCCAGCCGAGCCGCTTCGCGGCCTTCTCTCTGCTCCCGACCAGCTTTGCCGGATCGCCGGGGCGCCTGTCCGCAAGCGTCACCTGAAAATCTCTGCCGGTCACGCGCTTTACGGAATTGATCACCTCGAGCACCGAAGTGCCCGCCTCATTGCCGAGATTGAAGAAATCGCTCTCCCCGCCCTGCTCCAGATGATGCAGCGCCAGAAGATGCGCCGATGCCAGATCGGTCACATGGATATAATCCCGGATGCAGCTGCCGTCCGGCGTGTCATAGTCCGTTCCGAAGACCCGGATCTCCGGCCGTTTTCCGCTTGCCGCATCCAGCACCAGCGGGATGATGTGCGTCTCCGGATCGTGGCTCTCACCGATCTCGCCGTCCGGATCCGCCCCCGCGGCATTGAAATATCGCAGCACAACGAACTCCAGTCCGTAGGCGGTGTGATAATCCCGGAAGATCCGCTCCATCATCAGCTTGGTCGCCCCGTAGGGATTGATCGGATGCTGCGGCATGTCCTCCGTGATCGGCACGCGCTCCGGCTCCCCATAGGTCGCGCAGGTCGAGGAAAAGATGATCCGCTTACATCCGTGTCTGCGCATGACGCTGAGAAGATGCAGCGTGTTGACCACGTTGTTGTAGTAGTACTTCTCCGGTTCCTCCACGCTCTCCCCGACATAGGCGTAAGCCGCGAAATGAAAGACCGCATCGATCTTGTGCTCCCGAAAGACCGCATCGATCTCCTCCTCGTTCTTCAGATCGCCCTGCACAAAGGTCCCCCACTTCACGGCCTCCCTGTGTCCGTAGACCAGGTTGTCAAAAACGATCGTCTCATAGCCCTGCCTGTTCAGTTCCTTGTTGATGTGCGAGCCGATGTATCCCGCACCGCCGCAGACCAGAATAGCCATAGTCACTCCTTTCTTTACAGATCTCCAATGGGTTTTTCACCCTGCATCACCCGTTTTCTGAGCTGCCCGCAGGCACCGTCGATATCGCGGCCGAGCGTGCGCCGGATCGTCGCCTCCGCACCGTTTTCCTTAAGGGCCTCCTGAAAACGCCGCACACTCTCGCCGGACGGTTCCTTCAGACCGCTTTCCGTCACCGGATTGACCGGGATCAGATTGACGACACCGTTATATGCCCGAATGCGCTCCGCCAGCTCCCTGGCATGTTCGGGGCTGTCATTGATCCCGCGGACCAGCGCATATTCCCAGGTGAGCCGCCTCCCGGTCGCGGCGAAATAGTCCCCGCAGGCCGCGAGCACCTCGTCCATCCCATATTTCCGTGCGATCGGCATCAGGGTCTTCCGGATCTCATCGTTCGGTGCATGGAGGGATAACGCGAGGTTCACGGGGATCCCCTCCCCGGCGAGCCGCCGGATCCCCGGCACGATCCCGCAGGTCGAGACCGTCATGTTCCGGAAGGAAAGGTGTTTGCCCTTTTCGTCGGCGAGAAGCCGGAAAAAGCGGATGACCGCGTCGTAGTTTTCCATCGGCTCACCGCTTCCCATGACGACCACGTGGGAAACGCGCTCGCCTTTTCCCAGTTCCCGTTCGATTGCGTAGACCTGCGCCAGCATCTCCCCGGCGGTGAGATCACGGGCCACCCCGTTCACCGTCGATGCGCAGAATCTGCATCCCATGCGGCAACCCGCCTGCGAGGAGACGCAGACGCTGTTGCCGAACCGGTAGCGCATGAGCACGCTCTCGATGAGATTCCCGTCGGAAAGAGCGAAGAGGTATTTCCGCGTCCCGTCGATCCTGGATTCCTGCATGCGCTCCACCCGCACATCGTTCAGCGGAGCTTCCCGCTTCAGCTTCTCCCGGAGGTTCTTCGACAGATTCGTCATCTCCTCCCAGGAGAACGCGCCCTTCTCATGGATCCAGGAGAAGACCTGCTTCGCGCGAAAGGCAGGCTCCCCGAGATCCGCAAAAAAGTCGGAGAGTTCAGACCCTGTCATCGAACGGAGATCGGCAGTCTCCGTGTTCTTCTTTTTGTCCATCACATCATTCATGCCGGATCATCAGCGGCTTTTTTCCGCATCCTTGCGATAAAGAAGCCGTCCGTTTCGTTCACACCCGGCAGAAGCTGCAGGCATCCGTCGCGCACCTGGGAGCGGACGGCACCGGCGATCCCGGCATCCAGCCAGGGCTCGGTCGCAAACGGGTGCGCGCCGGTGAACCACCGGACATTGTCCTCGTTTTCCGCGCGGCTGATCGTGCAGGTGCTGTAGATGAGCACGCCGCCCGGCCGCACATAGCGCGCCGCGTTTTCAAGGATCGACCGCTGCAGCGCGACAAGCGCGTCGGTCTGCGTAGAACAGGCTCTGTACTTGATCTCTGGCTTGCGCCCGATCACGCCGAAACCGGAACAGGGCAGGTCGCAGAACACCGTGTCAAACTGTTCCTCCGACGCCGGGTCAAAGACCGTCGCGTCACGGACCTCGATCCGCATGCCGGAGAGCCGCATCCGCTCCGCGTTTTCCTTAAGGAGCGCACATTTCTCCTCCGACACGTCCCGCGCGGTCAGCTGCGACGCGTCACGGAGCAGCGCAGCCGCATACATCGCCTTTCCGCCCGGAGCCGCGCAGATATCGAGCACCCGGTCAGCCGGTTTTAATCCCGCCGCCGCGACCGTCAGGGCACTGGCCGCATCCTGCACAGTGAAAAGTCCGTCCGCAAATCCGGGAAGCATGCGGACATCGCCGGGTTCCCCGACCAACAGCAGCGCGGGCATCGCCGGATGATGCCGGACACTCCCGACCGCTTCCGTGAGTGCCCGTTCCCATTCCGCGTACCGCGCCTCATCAGCAAACAGCCGCGGATCCGGCCGCAGACAGACCGGCCGCTTCTGCAGAAAAGCCGCACAGATCCGTGCCGTCTGCTCCCTGCCTCTCTCCTTTTTGAAAAGCCGGCACAGATATTGCGGAACGGAAAAACGTTCGCCGACAGGCGTTTCGGGATTGTCAAGCCGGGCGAGGATCGACTCCCTCTCCCGGGTGATCCGCCGTAACACCGCGTTGACAAAGCCCGCGATCTTCAACGGCATCCTCTCCTTTACGAGCTTCACCGATTCATCCACCGCCGCGGATGCCGGCACACCGTCAAGCCACAGGATCTGATAGGCGCCCATGCGGATGGCGCAGCGCACGACAGGCTTCATCCGCCTTGTTCTGACGGAGGCGATCCGGTCGATCACGGCATCCAGCGTGATCTGCCGCTCCACCGTGCCGACCGCCAGTTCCTTGACGAAAGCGCGGTCCCGTACAGACAAGGACGCCCCCGCCTTCGCGAGCGCGTCCTTCAGCAGCATGGAAATGTCACTGCCGTGGAGCTCCCGTTCTTCAAGAAGCTGCAGCGCAACTTCCCGGGGATTCTTTTCTCCTGCTTCAACAGTTTTTCTTTCCTGACTGTGTTCTACCATAAATCCACTGAATGCCTCTGATAATGGAAGTTCTGCCGACGGCCACCAAATGGTATTGATCACTCGCCCTTAGTCCCTGCTCCGGGAATTCCCCCGCACGATGAGCAGCAGCCGCAACAGCTGCAGGATTGAGGATGCCGCAGCCGCCACATAGGTCATGGCCGCCGCATCCAACATGCTTTTCGCCATGCCGCCCTCTTCGGTACCGAGGATCCCGTAGTCGCCGAGCATCACGAGCGCGCGTCGCGAAGCGTCGAATTCCACCGGCAGCGTCACGATCTGGAAGAGCACACCCGCCGCAAAGGCAATGACACCGATCCGCGCGACGAACATGCCGATCTCCCCGCCGCCGCGCAGCATGCCGGCGAGAAGCAGACCGATGAAGATCATCGGGAAGCCGAGCTTCGATCCGATGTTGGCGACCGGCACAAGCGCCGAGCGGATGTTTAACGGCAGGTATCCCGTCTGATGCTGCATCACATGCCCGCACTCATGCGCTGCGACACTGACCGCGGCGATGCTCGTGCCGGCGTAGACCTCCTGGGAGAGATTGACCACCTGTTTGGACGGATCATAGTGATCCGACAGTTCTCCCGGGACCTGCCTGACCTGCACGTCGCTGATCCCGTTCTGCATGAGGATGCGGTGAGCCACCTCGGCGCCCGTCATGCCGGAAGCCGCGCGCACGCGGCTGTATTTATGAAAGGCACTCTTGACTCTGGCGCTCGCGACCAGGCACAGGACCGCGCCGATCGCCACCAGGATATAGGTCGGATCCATATAGTATCCTGTCATTCCGTACATCTCTCCACCTTCTTTCTACACAAACAGCAGTCCCGCTTCCGCCTGAAATCCCAGAAGGAAATCATGAACGGACATGCGTTTCTTGCCCTCCAGCTGCACCGCCAACACCCGCAGGCATCCGCTTCCGCAGGCGACAAAAAAGGATTTGCCGTTCTCCACAGTCAGCACGCGGCCGGGAACCGCTTCGCCGTTGTCGGGCCATTCTACACACCTGTCCGCCGGATCGATCCGCCCCCCGTCCGCTTCACCGGACACGGTCAGTTTCCATGCTTCCGCCTGCCAGATCTTGATGAGCCGCCCGTCGGGGAGTCTGGTAAAAGCGGAGGGCCAGGGACTCGCCGCCCGGATCTGCCGTTCAATGGATTCCGCGCTCTGATGCCAGCGGATCAATCCCATTTCCTTGCCGATCGGATGCGTCAGCGTCACCTGCGTCTCATCCTGCTTCACCGGCGTGAGTTCCCCGGCCTCGATCATCGGGAGCGCTTTCACGATCAGCGAAGCGCCGAGCGCGCTCAATTTGTCAAAGAGCCCGCCGGCTGTCTCATCCTTTGCAATGGGGCATTCCTCCTGCAGCAGGATATCACCGGTATCGACGCCGGCATCCATCCGCATGATCGTGACACCGGTCACCGTCATCCCGTCGAGGATTGCCTGCTGGATCGGCGAGGAACCGCGATAGCGCGGCAGGAGCGACGCGTGGATGTTCACGCAGCCGAGACGCGGCACGTTAAGATCCTCTTCCGACAGGATCTGCCCGAAAGCGGCGACGACACCGATGTCCGCATCCGCTTCACGCAGCCTCTCCACCGCCTCCGGATCCCGGATCCTCTTCGGCTGGAAAACCGGCAGCTCAAGCTCCAGCGCCAGCGTCTTCACCGCGGAAAACACGACCTTGCCGCCGCGCCCCACCGGTTTGTCCGGCTTGGTCACGACCAGCGCGATCTCGTGCCCCGCTTCATGGATCGCTTTCAGTGCCGCCGCCGCATAGTCCGGCGTGCCCATAAAGATGATCCTCATGATTCCGTTTCCTCTTCAAGCTCGATATCCTCGTTGTTCACGAGCTCACCCTCGACCAGTTCCACATACATATGCCCGTTCAGGTGATCCACCTCGTGGCAGATCGCGCGGGCCAGAAGCTCCTCCGCTTCCAGTTCGAACGGCTGCATTTTCTTATCGAGCGCACGCACCTTCACATGGTTCGGCCGCTTCACGATACCGCTCTTGCCCGGAAGTGACAGGCAGCCTTCATAACCCTCCTGCTCTCCGTCCTCTTCGATGATCTCCGGATTGATGAAGACGTAGGGGCAGGGCTCCTCGTCACCGCCCGCCACATCGATCACGCAGACGCGCTTGAGCACACCCACCTGCGGCGCGGCCAGACCGACACCGCCGGCGTCATACATCGTGTCGAGCATATCACCGATGAGAAGCGCAAGCCCCGGCGTGAGGTGCTTCACCTCCTTGCAAGGCTTTTCCAGGATCTCATCCCCGTATTCCCTGATCGTTCTGAGTGCCATGTTGTCCTCCCTTTTTCATCAGAAGCCCCGTACGGGGTCAAAATCAAACTGTACCGTAATCTTCTGCAGCTCGCCCTGCGCATGCTTTGCGTTGAGAACCGACTCCGCGAGGTCCTTGAGGTGCACCAGCAGTTCCCTGTCGGCGCTCTTCAGATAGAGGCCAAAGCGGTAAACATCGGCGATCCGCGCGATCATCGCCGGCGCGGGGCCGATGATCGTGAGCCGGTGTTCTTTTTCGAACAGTTCCCGGAGCTGCCGCGCACAGGCCTCCCCTTCGTTCTCGTCTTTGGCATACACCTGCACCGCCAGAAGATGACCTGCCGGCGGATACTGCAGGAGTGTCCGGTAGCGCATCTCCTCCTCATAGAAGGCGTCAATGTCCTGTGACACGGCGAGCCGCACCGCGTAGTGTTCCGGCTGATAGGTCTGGATCACCACATGCCCCGGACGCTCTCCGCGGCCTGCGCGGCCGGCTGCCTGCACCAGCAGCTGAAAAGTCCGTTCCGCGGCCCGGTAATCCCCGGTGTTCAGGGACAGGTCCGCGGCCAGGATCCCCACGGTCGTGACCGCCGGGAAATCATGTCCCTTCACGATCATCTGCGTGCCGATCAGGATGTCGGCGCCCCCGTCGGCAAAGGTCTTGAGGATCCTCTCATAACTGCCCTTTGTCCGCGTGGTGTCCGCGTCCATCCGCAGCACCCTGGCATCCGGCCAGGATCTCTTTGCCTGCAGCTCGATGGCCTCCGTCCCCGCACGGAACGAGGACACATAGCGTGATCCGCAGTCCGGGCAGACGGCCGGTATATCCTCCGTGTGTCCGCAGTAGTGACAGACGAGGCGTCTGCCGCTGTGCGCGGACAGGGACACATCGCAGTGCGGACATTTGAACACCCTGCCGCAGGATCTGCAGGAGACAAATCCCGCCATGCCGCGGCGGTTGATGAACAGCATCACCTGTTCGTGCTTTTCCAGGCTCTGCTCGATATGTCCGCGCAGTGCGTCGGAAAAGGGCGTCCGGTTCCCCTTTCGCAGCTCCTCCCTGAGATCGGCGATCTCCACCTCCGGCAGTGTTCCGCCGGTCAGACGCTTTGTCAGGCGGCGGAAACCGTAGATCCCCTTTTTCGCGCGATCCAGTGCCTCCATGGACGGCGTCGCGCTTCCCAGCACCACGGTCGCTCCCGCCAGCTCCGCCAGTTTCTCCGCCGTCTCTCTGGCGTGATACTTGGGCATCGTCTCGCTCTTGTAGCTTCCCTCATGTTCCTCGTCGATGACGATGAGCCCCAGGCGGGGAAAAGGTGTGAACAGCGCACTCCGCGGCCCGATGATCACATCGATCTCACCGCGGCGTGCCCGTTCGAAATGATCGAACTTCTCCCCCTTCGAGAGCATCGAATGCATGACCGAGACCCGGTTCCCGAAACGGGCGACAAAGCGCGAAAGTGTCTGCCAGGTCAGCGCGATCTCCGGGATCAGCATGATCGCCTGCTTTCCCCGGGCGATCATCTCCTCAATGAGCCGGATGTAGACCTCGGTCTTGCCGCTTCCCGTGATGCCGCACAAGAGCCAGGTCCTGTGCGTGCCCGCCTGCAGATCCGCGAGGATCTCCTCCACGGCCTCCTGCTGCTCCCCGCTCAGACGGATCTCCCCCGGAGGCTCCTCCGCCTGTACCGGTGTCTCGACGGTCCGGGAGCGGACTCTGACACTCGCGGGCAGGACCGTTTTTAACGCCGTGACCATCGTCGAGCCGCAGGTCTCTTTCATCCAGGCGGCGAGCTGCATGAGCATGGCTTCCGCCGGCAGATCCTTTTTTTCTACAGCAAGGATATCCTTGATCTTCTCCGGATCGATCGCTGTCGTGTCCGTGATGCCGATCACCCACGCCTTTCGGCTTTTGTCACCCCTGCCGAAGGGCACGAGCACCGCCTGCCCGAGCGTGATCTCCTCCCGCAGCGCATCGGGGATCCGGTAGGTAAACGGCCGGTCGACCCGCTCATGCGAGATATCGACGATCACATCGGCATAGCGACTCATTGGGCCGCGAGCTCCTCCAGTATCTCACGGATCAGCACGCGCTCATCCATCGGATGCTTCTCGCCGCGGATCTCCTGATAATCCTCATGTCCCTTTCCCGCGAGCACGATGATATCTCCCGCCTCGCCGTTTTCGATACAGTACCGGATCGCTTCCTTCCGGTCGGGGATCTCCACATAGGAGCCGGTTGTCTTGCCGATCCCCTCCTCGATGTCGTGGATGATATCCATCGGATCCTCAAACCGCGGATTGTCCGAGGTGATGACCGTGAGATCGGAGAGCTTTCCGCTGACCTCCCCCATCTGGAAGCGTCTGACCTTGGAGCGGTTGCCGCCGCAGCCGAAGAGCGTGATCAGCCGGTTCGGCCGGTATTCCTTGAGCGTGACGAGCAGGCTCTCCAGCGCCATGGCGTTGTGGGCGTAGTCGATGAGCAGTGTGAAATCATCACGCACCGGGATCATTTCTACACGTCCCCTGACGCTCACCCGCTTCAGCGCGTCCTCGATCTGCAGATCGTCACAGTCGAAATGCTTGGCGACCGCGATGGCACAGAGCGCGTTGTAGACAGAAAAGCGCCCCGGCATCGTGAACTCCGCGCGCATCTGGGTCTTTCCGGAGACGGAAAACAGGACGCCCAGCTCGCCCGGCTTCTTGATGAGCATCGGATCCGCCGCGCGGTAGTCCGCTTCCTTTTTGAAGCCATAGGTGATGAGCTCGCAGGTGTGCCCCTCCATCACCTGTTTGAAATGCTCGTCGTCGATGTTGCCGATGCCCAGACGGCACTGTCTGAACAGAAGGGATTTGCAGTGCAGATAGTCATCAAAATCCTTGTGCTCGTTGGGCCCGATATGATCCTCCTCCAGGTTGGTGAACACGCCGACATCGAACACAAAGCCGTCCGTCCGGTGAAGCATCAGCGCCTGCGAGGACACCTCCATCACGACCGCGGAGCAGTCGGCGTCCACCATCTTCTTCAGGGTCTCCTGCAGCAGGATCGACTCCGGTGTCGTGTTGTTCGCCGGCGTGTGCTCGTCACCGATGATCGTCTCGATCGTGCCGATCAGTCCCGTCTTGTAGCCCGCGTTCATGAGCATCTGCCGGATCAGATAGGTCGTCGTGGTCTTGCCCTTCGTGCCGGTGATCCCGATCGTCCTAAGCTTCTCCGCGGGGTGTCCGTAAAAGGCGGCCGCCATGCGCGCCATCGATGCCCGCGTGTCCGTCACGCGCACCACCGGCACCTCGCAGTCATCCGGCAGCGAGATCTCCCGGCAGACAGCCAGCGCGGCCGCTCCTTTTTCCACGGCCTCCGCCGCCAGATCATGGGAGTCCCGGTTGGCGCCCTGAATACAGATGAACAGGCTTCCCGGCGTGATCTTGCGTGTGTCATTGCACAGCGCCGCGATCTCGATATCGCCCGCCAGAAGCTCTCTGTCGGAATTTCCCGCCGTCAGCTTAAACTTTTCCTTTTCCAGAATCTCACTCAGTCTCATGTCGTCACCCTCTTCCATCGTCCTGTGTGTCACAGAAAATCTTCCATCTGAAACTGCAGGCGTTCCTTGCCCTGCCAGCTGTTGATCTGCGCGTGGTACGCCATGTGAAAGGTGTAAACCCCGCGGGCTCTGAAGCCGTCATAGATATCATTCAGCCCGTCCGCACCGAACCGTTCCGTCAGAAATGCGTGGAAGCGGTCCAGTCCGCCGAACCAGATCATCTCATATTCCCGGCCTTCCGCGTCGGCGATGCGGTATTTCCCCACGTTCTTATTCTTGCCGATGATCCTGCCGCTCACGATCCGCACATCCCGTGCGGCGAACAGAGGCTCCGGATTGCCTTTGCCGAAGGGTTCCAGCACGGAAAACTGTTTCACGAGCTCCGGCGTCGCATAGGAAAGCGGCATCTCCATGTCGATGTGCAGGACCCTGGTCAGATCCCCGTCCGTCAGCGTGCAGGCCTCATTCAGTCCCTGCCGCAGCGCTTCCAGATCATCCTTTTTCAATGTGAGCCCCGCCGCCTGCTCATGCCCGCCGAAGCGGACAAAGAGATGCTCCCACGCGGACAGTCCCCGGTACATGTCATACTGCGGGATCGAACGCCCGCTCCCCTTGATGAGTCCCGGTTCCGCGGCATCCGTCAGGATGATGGCCGGCTTGTCATAGCGCTCCCGCACCCGTCCGGCGACGATGCCGGCGATGGATTCATGACATTCCGGCAGAAAGAGCACCAGCACGCGGTCGTGCACATGGGGCTCCTGTTCGCAGAGTTCACAGGCGCGCCGCACACTCTCCGCCGTCAGCGCCTTCCTTTCCTCGTTGAGCGCCAGCAGGTCTCCGGCGAGCACGCTCGCGCGCTCCGGATCCTGGCAGGTGAGCAGATCCATGGCGCGATGTGCGGAGTCCAAACGCCCCGTCGCGTTGAGACACGGTCCCAGCGTGAAGCCGAAATCCATCGCACGGACCTCGGACGCCTCCAGGCCGCAGGCACTGATCAGCCGGTCCAGACCGCAGTTGGCATGGTCTGACAGATGACGCAGACCCTCGCGCATGATGACCCGGTTCTCGTCGACGAGCGGCATCACATCACAGTTGGTCGCGAACGCCGCGAACACGACCAGTTCGTTCATCAGCGCCGCCTCGTCCGCAGGCTTGTCTGTCTCAAAAAGCACCTGCAGGAACTTGAACGCCACCACCGCGCCGCAGATCGCACGGAACGGGCTGACATCCCCCTCGCGGCCAGGATCGACGAGAGCATCCGCTTCGGGCAGGATCTCCCTCCCCTCCTCATCGCGCTTCGTCTCATGGTGGTCCGTGACCACGACTGTCATGTTAAGGCTCTTTGCCAGTGCGATCTCCGCGATCGCCCGCACGCCGTTGTCACAGGTGAGGATCACCTCTACGCCGTCCTCGGCCGCCTGCCGGATCAGATTCTCATTGAGACCATAGCCGTCCCGCACGCGGTCCGGCAGCACATAATCCAGCTTCTCCGCGCCGGCCGCCGTCAGCCCGCGGTAGAGGATATAGGTGGAGCAGATCCCGTCGACATCATAGTCGCCGATGATCCGGATCCGCTTCCCCAAGCGGATGCTCTCCCCGATGATCTTTGCCGCGCGGTCCATGTCCGTCAGAACATGCGGATCATGCAGATCGGAAAGACCGCCGGAGAGCCACACGCGGATCATCTCATCCCCGAGCACGCCCCGGTTTCGCAGGAGCCTTGCCGTCACCTGATCGATACCGAACCGGACGGCGATATCCTGAAAATCCGCCCGTTTGGCGGCGATCATCCAGCGGGACATCCCACCCACCATCGCGCAAAAGGCCGTGTCAAATGGTCTCTGCCCATCCGACACGGCCTCACGCTCATCATGTCCGGCCTCAGCCTTTCTTCTGTCTGTTCGCCCGCATCGTCCGGAGATCGGTCCACAGCGGCGATGCGATGAAGATCGAGGAATAGGTTCCCGCGATCACACCCACCATGAGAGGGATCGCGAACAGTTTGATATCCGCGACGCCGAAGATCACCAGACACAGCACCATGAAGAAGGTGGTGAGGGAGGTGAACAGGCTTCGTGAGATCGTCTGCGCAACGCTTCGGTTGACGATCCCCGCCACATCGCTGTTGCGCACACCCGCCGTCAGGTTCTCACGAATGCGGTCAAAGGTGACGATCGTGTCATTGATCGAATAGCCGATGATCGTGAGGATGCAGGCGATGAAGGTGCCGCCCGCGGAGATCCGCGACAGGGCATAGCAGACCACCACCATCATCGCGTCGTGCGCCAGTGCCACGATAGCCGCGGTACCGAAGGTGAAATTGTGGAAGCGGATCGCGATGTAGATGAGCATCAGCACCAGAGCGACGATGACCGAGATGATCGCCGCACGCAGCATCTCGCCGCTGATCGTGGAGCTGATGGTCTCCGCCGCGATATTGTCGGACGCCACGCCGTAATCGCTCTCCAGCATCGAAGCGAGTGCTTCTCTGCTCTTAAGATCAAGCGAAGCGGTCTTGAAGATGACCTGATTGGTGCCGGAAACCGTCTGCACCTGCACGGAATCGACGCCCGTCGCCGTCTTGATCTTCGGCACGACCTGTGCGTCCAGATCCGCCGTCTCCCACTGTTCGTTAAAGGTCACGCTCGTCGAGGTGCCGCCGACGAAATCAAGACTCCAGTTGAGAGCGCCCGCACCGCGCGAGCCGTTCACGATCATCACGATGAGGCCCACGGCCACGATCCCGACCGAGATCAGGTAGAAGAGCTTTCTCTTGCCGACAAAATCAAAGGTTTTGGGCGTTTTTGCCTTGCCGTAGAATTTCTCCGAGCGGACCCCCAGTCCGTAGAACACCGCCGACACCGCACGGGTGACCAGCAGTGCCGTGAACATTGACACGATGATACCGAGGACCAGCGTCTGGGCAAAGCCCTTGATCGTGCCCGAGCCGCCGATCATGAGGACGACCGCGGCGATGATCGTCGTGATGTTGCCGTCCAGGATGGCGGACAGCGCCTTCTGATAGCCCATCTTCATCGCTTCGCCCACGACCTTGCCCTTGGCGATCTCCTCGCGGATACGGGAGAACACGATCACGTTGGCGTCGACCGCCATACCGATCGTTAAGATGATACCGGCGATACCGGGAAGGGTCAGCGTGATCTCAAAGGCATCCAGCAGGATGATCATGAGCTCCACGTAGAACGCGAGCGCGATGCTCGCGGCAAGACCCAGAATTCTGTAGACAACGAGCAGGAAGATCACGATCAGCACAAAGCCGACTGCTGCTGCGATCAGGCCGGACTGGATCGCGTTGGAACCCAGCTGAGCGCCGACCACGTTGGAACGCAGCTCCGTGAGGGCGAGTTTGAGTCCGCCGATACGGATGAGGGCAGCGAGATTCTCCGCCTCCTGATAGTCCGAATGGCCGGTGATGACCGCACGGCCGTCCGTGATCGCCGTCTGCACGGTCGGCACGCTGATGAACTGTCCGTCATAGTAGATACCGATCGACTCGCCGGCCGCATAGGCCTTGGTCGTCGCGTCCGCGAAGGCCTTGGTCCCTTCCGGGGTGAACTCCAGCTCGACCACCGGCTCCTGATTGCCTGCCGTACCGGAATTCTGGTAGCCGGCCTGCGCGTTGGACACATCCTCGCCGGAGAGCACGATCGAACCCTCCGCCTGCAGTTCCTCGATCGTCTTGTTCAGCACATAGTTATAGGAATAGCTCTCTCCCACCGGCACCATGCCGAAGCTGTAGTTCTCATTGCCGTCTTTGTCGGTCTGCGCGATGAAATAGAGGTTACCGGGCTGTCCCAGATCCTCGAGGATCGCGTTCGCGTCGGTGACGCCGGGGATCTCGATGTTGATGCGGTTGAGCCCCTCCTGATAGACCTGCGCCTCCGTGCTGTACTGATCGACACGCTGCTGCAGCTTGTAGATCGTGTCCGCCATATCGGCGGCATCCGGCGTCTCGCCGCCGCCCACCTCATAGGTAATGGACACGCCGCCCGCCAGATCCAGACCCAGATCGATGCTGGAAAGGGATCCCGACTGGTCGCTCCCGAGACCGAAGATCGCCGTGTAACCCATGCCCGCAAGCAGCAGGACGGTGACGATCAGACCAATGACAGCTCTTGATTTCTTCATTTTTTATTCCTCTTCTTCTGTTTCCTGTTCCGCAAGGGCGGCCCGGATCATGATCGCGCATTCGATGCGCTTTCTCTGCAGGTCGCAGCCTTCCCTGTAGACCGTATTGATATCGCCGTTAAAATTCCAGGCATTTGCCGCACAGCCGCCGCTGCAGTAGTATCTGGCAAAGCACTGCCGGCAGGCGTCGCGGGTGTAGACATTGCTTGCGAGGAATTCCTCGCGGATATCCTGTCTCGTGATCCCGTCCCGGACGTTGCCCATGATAAACTTCTCGTTGCCGACAAACTGATGGCAGGGATAGAGATCCCCCCAGGGCGTCACGCCGAGATATTCGCAGCCCGTTCCGCATCCGGACAGGCGCTTGGCGACGCAGGGGCCGCCCTCGAGATCGATGTTGAAATGGAAGAAATGAAATCCCTTCCCTTTCTTCCGGTAATCCAGATACAGCTTTGCGAGCTTGTCATACTCCGCGCAGAGCGCCGGGATGTCCTCCTCCCGGATCGCCCAGGGGTCTTCGGGCTCTGCCACCACCGGCTCGACGGAGATCTGCGTGAAGCCGAGATCTGCCAAATGCTTCACATCCTCGCAAAAATCAAGGTTCTCGCGGGTAAAGGTCCCCCGCACGAAATATTTCTCGCCGCCTCTCGATGCCGCCACCTGAAGATACTTCGGCACGATCTCATCATAGACACTCGCGTCCCCGGCGCGCCTCGGCCGCATCCGGTCGTTGATCTCTTTTCTGCCGTCGATCGACAGGACGATATTGTCCATCTCCCGATTGACAAAATCGAGGATCTCATCGTTCAACAGCGTTCCGTTCGTCGTGATCGTGAACCGGAAATGCTTGTCGTGCGCCTCCTCGAGCGACCGTCCGTAGCGGACGATCTCCTTGACGACATCGAAGTTCAAGAGCGGCTCTCCGCCGAAGAAATCGACCTCGAGATTCCTGCGCTTTCCGGAATTCTCTATAAGGAAATCCAGCGCAGCCTTCCCGGTCTCGGCGCTCATGAGCGCGCGATCGCCGTGATACTCTCCCTCACCCGCAAAACAATAGCGGCAGGCAAGATTGCACGCATGCGCCACATTGAGACACAGCGCCTTCACCACCGTCTGACGCTTCTTGAAGGCCGTCGCATATTCCCGGTAAGGATCGTCCGTGTAGAGTTCCCCGTTCTCGCGAAGCGTCAGGATCTCCCGCACCGCCTCCGCAAAGAAAGCCTGCGGATCGGATTCCCCCTCTGCCTGTGCTGCCCTCCGTGCTTCTTCCTTAAGATCCGGATAGAGCGCCGGAACAATGGCGGCCGCAAGATCCTCGGGACCGGTCTCTCCCTCTTTCCGGGCGGCCGTTCCGAAGCGCTCCTCAAGGAACGTCTCGATCCGCGGGATCAGTGTGAAGCTTAATTCATCGACCACATGAACCGCGCCGCTGTTGACATCCAGCACGATGTGATAGCCGTTGTTCCGATAGGCGTGGATCATGAGGAAGGATGCCGTCTCTTATTTCTTTAACTGCTCGCAGCTCTGGTTGCCGACCGTGCAACTGGTCTTGCAGGCCGACTGGCAGGATGTCTGGCACTCGCCGCAGCCGCCCTTCTTCAGGGATTCCTGCAGGTTCCTGGTGTTCAGGGTCTTGATGTGCTTCTTCATAAAAGCCTCCTCGTTAAACATGATAAACCGCACCGGATCTCCCCGGTGCGCATACATTGCAGTATTTTAGCACAAGGCACCTTTTCGGTCAAGACGGAGATCGTTCACCACCGCTTCGTGATCGTCAGGATGTTCTTCCCGTCTTTACGCTCATATTGCACGTCATCCATGCTCTTCTTGACCATATAGATCCCCAGGCCGCCGATCTGCCGTTCCTCCGCGGGCAGCGTCACGTCCGGATCGGGCTTGGCGAGCGGATCAAAGGGCTTGCCGCTGTCGATAAAGGTGATCGTGATGCCCGAAGGATCCTCGGAAAACTCCGTCTGCACCACCGCCTCTCCGATCTCCGGCGTGTAGGCGTAGTGCGCGATGTTGACATAGATCTCCTCCACCGCGATGTTGATCTGGATGACCAGCTTCGGCGGACAGTCATGCTCCTCCAGCTGCTCCTCGACGAACGCGATCACCTCGTCGAGATTGTCCAGTTTTGCCACATTTCTTAACTCCCGCATCAGATGCCTCCTTTCCCGTTCTTCCCCAGATACCGGAAGCCGAGCATGGTTATATCGTCAAACTGCGGCGCTTCCCCGACGAAATCGTCGATCGCCGCACGGACCGCCGACAGTGACTCCTCCGGTGCTGCGTCCGGATTTTTGTTCAGGGCATCCAGCATCCGGTCCGTCCCGAACAGTTCATCGTTTTTGTCCGTCGCCTCCGCGACACCGTCCGTGTAGACAAACAGGCTGTCCCCCGGATGCAGTTCGAATTCGTGCTCCTTAAACGGCAGACCCTCCATGGTCGCGACAGCCGCGGAGTGCTTGTAAACGACCAGTTCATAGTTTCCGCCGGCGCGCCGGATCGTCGGATGCTCATGGCCCGCATTGGCGGCAAGCCCCTTGCCGGTGGAGATCTCGAGAATCCCCAGCCAGACCGTCACGAACAGTTCTGCCTCATTGCCCTCGCAGAGCTGGTTGTTCACCTCGGCGAGCACCTGTGCGGGTGATTCGCCGAGCTGTGCGCGGTTCTTGATGAGGGTCTTGGCGATGACCATGAACAGCGCCGCCGGGACACCCTTTCCGGAGACATCGGCCATGACCATGGCCAGATGATCGTCATCGACCAGGAAGAAGTCATAGAAATCGCCGCCGACTTCCTTGGCCGGATCCATGGTTGCGAAGATCTCGAATTCATGACGGTCCGGGAACGGCGGGAAGATGCTCGGCAGCATGTCCGCCTGGATCTGCGTCGCGACGTTGAGCTCCGCGCCGATGCGTTCCTTTTCAGCCGTCACGGCCGTCAGATTCCGGATATATTCCTTGAGATCGCGTTCCATCTGCTTCATGGCTTCCGACAGATTCTCGATCTCGTCGCCGGTCCTGATGTCCAGATCCGCAAAGCTGTTCTCCTCCGGCGTCTCACGATCCTTGTAGTAGTCCGCTGCCGCTTTGGACAGGCGGTTGATCGGACCGACAAGGATCCGGTTGACGATCAGAGAGTAGACCAGGATGATCACGAGGGTCAGGATCGCCAGAAGCGCCAGCAGCATCAGCACGAAATCATGCTCGACTTTTCGGACATCGTTCATGGAGATGTCCACAAAGGCATAGGCGAACACCTGCCCGTCCGGGGCGTGCAGCGGCACCGCCGCCGAGACCAGCCAGCCGTATTCCTCCGTGTTGGTGATATACGGCGGGAACCCGAGCTCCGGATCGTCGATCACCCCGCGGTTCTGCGGAAAGAGCAGATCGCAGGTACCGGGAGGACAGGCATCCTCGGAGGCGTCCGCGATGTAGACCGTCTTGAGTCCCTCGGGATCGACAAAGCTCACATAGATGGATTCTACATCGTTGGCCTGAAAAATGTCCGTCATCCGCGCCTTCAGATAGAGGAAATCCTCATCCTCGAGGATCTCGCTGAAATTGGCGAGGTAGGCATCATGCTCCGGCGTCCCCGTATACTCACTGCCCACCTTGGTGTCGATGGTGTCATAGATCGTCTTGACCTTCTGCTGCAGGTGATAGGCCCGTTCCGAGTCGATCACGACGCTGACGGTCGTCGCCAGGTTGACCGCGTCCTTGCGGAAGGTTTCATCGTTCGTCCGGGAAAACACATAACGGCTGATCAGAACGGCCGTGGCGCACAGAAGCACCGCCATCAGCACGATGATGAACACCGTCTTCTTTCCGAGCGAAAACCGCATCTTCTTCACGTCCATCTGCTATCCTCTCCTAAATCCGCACCACCATGGTGTTAAAGCCCTGATATCTTCTGTAGAAAAAGTCCTTGGCCTTCTGACGGATCACGTCCATGCCCACGGCGCTGAAGAAGAGATCCTCCGTATCTCCTCCCGCGACCTCCTCGCGACGGAGCGAGAAGGGATTGAAGGACGCCGCGCTGTCACGGACATGAAGGGTGAACGAACCGTCCTCCTCCGCGATGAGCGTCAGCTCGATCATGCCGCGTTCACCCGTGCCGCCGAAGCCGCCGGTGATGATCGCCGTACAGGTCTCCTCCACAGTCATCTGCACAAAATACTGCTGCTCGAATTTCGCCCCCCATTTCTCACAGAACGCCTCGATCCGCACCGTCGTCTCACCGACCTCCTCCACCCGGTTGTGGAGCGTCGCACGGAAGATCCGTTCCTCGTCAACACCCTGCACCTTTTTCCTGCTCACGCTGCGATAAACAGTAAAGATGAACAGGGACAGGATCTCCGTCGCCGGATACAGGAACCAGAAGATCCGTTCGTCGGTGTTCATGAAAAGGATCGTCATCGGGAACAGCACGGCCGCTCCCCTGAGTGTCGAAATGAGGAAGGCCGGCAGCTCCTGCGCGCGGGAGAGGTAATAGTTGCCGAGCAGCAGATTGCTCCCGACGAAAACCGCGCTGATACAGTAGACGATGAGTGCGAACGTCCCGAGTGACACCTCGGCCACACCGCTCAATCCGAAGAGCCGGCACATCTGCGGAGCGAAACAGGCCACAAGGATCGCACCGCCGCCGCCCGTCACCAGTCCCACGAGCGCATCGATCTTCAACAGTCCTCTGCAGCCTTCATAGTTGTGCTCACCGGCGTAGGTGCTGAAGATCGGCTGGGATGCCTGCGAGATCGCCCCGAAAAGATAGGTGAAAAAATAGGTGATGTTCTGGATCACATCAAAGACCGCGACACCGACCTCTCCCGCGAGCCGCATCATCGCATTGTTGCCGATCAGGAGGAAGAACATGGAATACAGATAAGAGACACAGGAGGAGAGTCCGGTGCGGAAGCAGGAGAACAAACCCTTCCAGCTGGGGCAAAACGGGAACACTCGAAGATGGGAGCCCTTCCGGATGATCACGCCGATACTGATCGCGCTGGTCAGTCCCACGCCGCACGCCGTCGAGATCCCCGCGCCCACGACACCCATCCGGCAGAACAGCACCAGCACGATATTGAGGAACAGATCGCTGAGGTTCCCGATCGTGGCGGACAGGCTCGCATACTTTTCCAGATCGTCGTTGCGCAGGAAATAACCAAGACCATAGGCGGTAAAGAACAGCGGCGCGCTGCAGAGCAGAAACCTGAGATACGTGCAGGTCGCGTTGTAAACCGCCTCGTTTGCCAGTCCGACACCAAGAACAGCCATCAGCGGATGGATCAGCACGTTGCCCAGGATCACGATGCCCGCGCCGATGAGGAGAAGTGTGACCATAACGCCCTGAAAGCCGCCGACCGCAGCCTGTTCATCCCCCCGGGTCATCTGCTTGGCAAAGCGGATGGAGCCGCCCAGACCGAAGGAATGCATGATCACGTTGTAGACCATGTAGATCGGCAGAGCAAACGCGATCGCCGCAAGACCGACAGCCCCCATCCGGTTGCCGATCACCAGCGCATCCGCCATATCTCCCAGTGCCAGAGCCAGTGCCGAGATCAGCGCAGGCGTATACTGCCTGATGAACATCTGTCGGGTAAAGTAGTTCTCCTCATTCACCGACCGGTTTTCCAGCTGCTCGCTCATGTTTTCCGGATCCCCCTGTACATCGTGATCATCCCGCAAGGACGCATCAACTGCTTCATCTCCCGAAGCCCCTGCAGTCCGAGATCTTCCTCCCAGTTCAGGATGCGCACCCCCTCCGGTGCGTTATTTGCAAACGCGGCTCGCAGATAGTCCGCCAGACCGCGCAGATTGATCTTTGCCTTCTGGATACAGCAGTCAAAGCTGTCCTCTGTCAGCGGATAGCCGCCCGCGACAGCCATCGGTTCCCCGTCGACATAGGCGATCACGCCCCCCGCGTGACAGGCATCCCAGTGCGCAAACAGATTGTTCGAAGCGTGATCGTCCATCACCCGGGAAACCTCTTCGGAGTGCCGCACCCACTCGCTGCTGATCTCCATCGCTTCCCGGAAATTGGCTTCCGAGATCGCTTCACTGTGAAGCGTGTGCTCTCTCTCCAATTTGTGGATGAAGCTGCGGCTCTTGGCATACAGGCCGCCCTTCATCTCGGTCATCTCCCGGCGGTCGTAGAGATATTCGCTGTCCTCGGGTGTTTCCTCCATCGCAAACGCTTCCGGAAACTCTTCCGAAAGGAAATCTCTGTCTTCCTCCGTCATGTAGCAGAAGGAAGGGTCCTCCGTCCGGAGCAGCGCCCCGATGAACGCACGCTTTGCCTCCGGCGAGCCGCACGGAAAGAACCAGCTGTTGGCTCCCTTCCAGCCGCAGCGGACAGCGTACAGATCCTCCTCCAGATGTACGGTAAGATCCATGTCATCCTTCCACATGAGAAGGGACGGAAAACTGTGCGCACTGTCTCCGTGGCCGTAGCTGCCGTAGATCCGGTCGATCTCTGCCTTCTGTTCCATGGAGACAGGTTCGCTCGCCGGATCGCGGTGATCCGCGGCCGCCTTCAGTTCTCTCACCTGTGGCGCAACGATCACGGCGCCGTCTGCCAGCGGGAAACGCCTTCCCTCCGTTCCCTCCGGCACGGAAGAGGCATCGGGGAACGCTCTGCCGCCTGTCAGCTCATAACGTTTCTTTCCGTTCTCAAAAACACAGGCATAGGTGTAAAAGGCACGCAGGATGCGGTCCGCCTCGGGAAAGGTCATTGACGAACGCACCGTCCAGTCGGCCTCATCGGGATTGTCCCAGTATGCAAAGTCGGGTCCCTGCGGTCTTGCATGGTCCCACAGATCATCCAGATGGAGGACCAGCTGCTCGATCATGCCCGAAAGCAGCGCGTTCTGCCTCTGCGTCAGCGTCTGCAGGTCGTCCCGGTCGGGAAAGACCTCGATGCGCTCCTGCAGCAGGATGTCCCCGGCATCCAGCTCCGGCGTCAGCCTGTGGATCGTCATCCCGCTCTCGGTGAGCCCCTTCAGGATCGTGAGCGGCATCGGCCATGCGCCCCGTCCGAGCGGCAAAAGCGCCGGATGGACATTCACCATCTTCAGGCCGTCAATGCAGGGAATGATGTGATAATATCCGGCACAGACCACCAGCTCGCATCCCTGATCCCTGAGCGCCTCCAGATCCTCGCGCCGCACACGGTCCTGCTGCAGCGGGATCCCGTGAACCCGCGCAAAATGGCACACACGGAGATTGAACTCCGTGACGTTGTCGGTCCGGCAGGTGAAGATCTTCAGGATCTCCACCCCTGTGTGGAAAAGTGCCGGAAGCGCCGGATAGAGGATATCGATACCGATGTAAGCCGTTTTCAAGCGAAACGCTCCGAACACCCCCGAAGGGGATCCGTTCAGTCCTCGATCGTCAGGATATCGGAGAAGCCGGTCACTTCAAAGATCTCCCGGACCTCATCGGAAGCGTTGCGGATCACCATGCCGCTCTTCTTGTTCATCATCTTCTGGGCGGACAGCAGAACGCGCAGACCCGCACTGGAAATATACTGCAGCTTCTCAAGATCAAACACGAGTTTCTCCGTCCCCTCGAGGGATGCATGAAGCGAATCCTCCAGCTGCGGGGCCGTCGTCGTGTCCAGACGTCCTTCCAGGGCAACGGTGAGTTCTTCTTCCTTGACGCTGTTGGTAATGTTTAACATGACTTTCATCCTCCATTTGGTAAGTCTGAAAAAACAACGCCTATATTATAGCATAATCCGAGCGCCATTTCATATTTTTTGAGAAAACCGTATTTGATCCGTTTTCGAACGAAATATTCATGTATAATACTTCTTATGAACATTGCCGTCTGCGACGATAACCGGCAGGATGTCGATCAGCTCTGCGCCATCCTGCTGTCGATCGATGAGAACATGATGATCACCCGTTTTTTAAGCGGCACGGATCTGCTGGCCGGTTCGGAACAGCAGCGCTTTGACCTCGTCTTTCTGGACACCGCGCCCGGTAAGGAGGACGGCATCGCCGTCGCCGGGAAGTTCCTGGTGCGGCAGCCGCAGGCAGGGATCGCGTTTGTCACGGGGGATGAAACCCATGCCGTGGAGGCCTTCCGCCTCCGGGCGCTGCATTATCTCCTCAAGCCCTGCACCGCCGAGGATGTGGCCGAGGTTCTCCGCCGTCTCCGGAGACCCGAAGAGCAGCTGCACATGCTGACGCTTCCCATCGGCCGGGACATCCGCACACTCCCCCAGCGGGACATCGTCAAAGTGGAGAGCAGCGGTCATCACACGATGGTGCACACGGTCGACGGTGCGGTCTGCTCCGTGCGCAGGACCTTTCACGAGATCGCAGAACTCCTCGATGAGGATTTCATTCAGATCAAGCGGGGCGTCTGCGTCAACATGCACCATATCGTCCGGTTCAACTCCACGGAGCTCACCCTGACGGATGATACCGAATATCTGATCCGCAGGGACAGACGCCGGGCGATCCGGGAGACCTATACGGCCTTCGTGAAAAAAAAACCGGATAAAACAAAAAATGTTTGAAAAATCCGTTGATTTTTTGTAAGATAAACGTATATATGTATAGAAACCGCTGTTCTGGTACATCAGCTGCCAACCGGGTACAGGAACCGGAAGCAGTCATGTAAAAAGGAGGGAGAGACCATGTTACAGTTACAGAACATCATTATGGCCGCAGCAAACACTGCCGCTACCACTGCTTCCGGTGCAGTCGACTTCACCGGAGCCAGCAAGCCGATCGTCGATCTGATCAACTCGATCCTTTCGCCGCTCATCGCTGTCGTCGGTGCTCTGGGTGCGATCTGGTGCGTGCTTCTGGGCGTCAAGCTCGCCAAGGCCGATGAGCCGCAGGAAAGAGAGAAGGCCAAGATGGCATTAAAGAACGCGATCGTCGGCTACCTGCTCATCTTCATCCTGATCGTGGTCCTGCGCATGACCATTGGACCGCTTTCCACATGGATGGGCACCTATCAGTCCACGCTGAAGTAAAGCGGTTCATAAAAAGCGAAACAGAAAGGGGGCTGCCGGATGGCAGCCCTCTTTGATATATAAAAACAGCCGGTCCATGAAGGATCGGCTGTTTTCGCTTCGGAAATGATCAGCTGCTTCTAATTTTCCGCCTTTACTGCGGCGTCAGGGGCTTGGCGCTCTTCATCTGCTCATCCTGCTGCCTTCTCTCCGCCCTGGTGACCGAGACGGATGCCCGGCGCTTTCTGGTCGCTTTCTTTGCCTCCGTCTCCTGCGCCGTCTCCGCCTTGATCTCGGCATCGATCTCCTGCCAGCTGCGCTTCGTTCCCTTCTTCTTCGGTGTTTCCTTCTCCGCTCCCTTTTCCGGATCCTCGACGGCGTCTGTCGTGTCCTTCGCCTCCTTCTTCGGATCCTTCTTCTTCGGCTCCTCAACGGGTTTCGGGTCCTCGACGGTCTTCGATTCCTTCTTCTTCGGATCCTCGACGGGCTTTGCTTCCTTCGTTTCCTTCTTCTTCGGCTCTTCCGCCGGCTTCGTCTCGGGCTTCGGTTCCTCGACCGACTTCGTCTCCGTCGCCGCCGTTTTCTTCTTCGGTGCCGCCGTCGCCGTCCTGGATGCCTTCTTGGCCTCCGACTCCATGCCCAGCTCGGAATCATCCCTGGAGAGATGTTCGGCGTTCACCTGCAGGCTCCGCTTCATGAGCGCTTCCATCTTCTTTTCCCTGGCAACATTGAGGAGCATCCTCTCGCCCATGCGCGCCCGGATCTTTTCCCGGCGTGCATCCTTTTCGGGATCTTTCTTCCAGAGCTTGTCCTGCCTGTCCGCCCGGGTCTCGATCTTCGTCGCGCCGAAATCAAAGGCACGGCGGGCGCCGGATTTTGTTCTCTTCTTCTCCGCGTCATCCAGGGCGTGGGAATTGAACCGGTAGCCGACCACTTCCACCTGGAAGCTGTCATCCGGCCCGACATGGATCTCCGCGATCTCCGTGCGGTGCTTTCCGCTCATCGCGGCCGCCATGAATTCCGCCTTCAGGGCATTTGCGATCCGCTTCTTGGCCGGTCCCTCCGCCTTTTCGTAGTCACCGTATTTATCCGGTCCGACGAACTTGGCTAACGGCTCGCCGTCGACAAACAGGCGATCCACGTCGACCAGTCCGAACTGCTTGTCATGACTGTCCGAGGTCGGATCTTTGATTCCCGCGACCGTCCCCGTATTCTCATCAAACAGCCGCCCGAAAAGCCGGATCTTGTCCTGCTCGAGTCCCCTGTCCTCCTGCCTTTCCGCCAGGGCGACGTCCAGCGCCGCGATCCAGTTTTTCCGCTCCTGCGGATCCGCCTGATGATAAGTCTCATTGAGTCTGACCGAGATCTCCGAGGAGACCGGACGGCCCATCAGGGCATCCACGCGCCGGTCATGGCCTGCGAAAGCCTGATCGATCACGGTGTCCGCTCCCGGCATGAACTGCGTATGTATATCTTTTGCAGTTTCTTCGTAGGTTGAACCATGCCGGCCATTTGCAGCCATTATATTGCTAAAAAAACGGTTCATACCGAAATAAGTCAGATCCGTGCCCGCACGGAACATGTCCCGTCCGCGCTCCGTTTTGTAGCGCGACTCCAGATACCCGTGATTCTCCTCAAGAGTCTTTTTATCTCTCGTTTGTGCACTTCCGACATGGATCAGCGCCTCGATGAAATCATGTTCGCTGGCCGTGAGTCCGTCCTTCTGCATCTTCGAAGTATCCTTTCCCTCACAGACGCAGCGAAGATCATAGGTTTTGTGATCCCGCGCATCCAGACGGTCAAAGTACTCATCCAGGCACTGCTTTCGCCCCTCGGGAACATCCAGATAGCGGGTGAGCCATTCTCGGGCATATGCCTTTTTTGCATCCTCCGTGGTGACGGAGGGCGGAAACTCGATCATCCGGCAAAAATCCCGGGCATCGCCGCCGAAAACCTCCTTTGAATTCCCGTTGGAAACGATACCTACCTGTTTGACAATAAGGTCCATATCATCATGGATCTCCTGCAGACGCTGTAGCACCTGTGGTCTGAGCTTTTTCGTCTCCGACAGGCTGGATGCATCCCATTTCCTCGGCGCCGGATGCTCCAGTTCGTCAAGCAGCGTCATCCGGGATTCCAGGCGCTTCTTTTCCGCCTCCGGGAGCGCCGCGGCATAGGTGTCATAGCGCTCGCAGAACAGTTCCCGCTCGGCCTTCGTCATGTCATAGGGATGCTTGTCCATGAGGCCGTCCAGCTCGCGGAGTTCCTTTCTCTTCGCCTCACTCACCATGGTAAAGCCGCTGTCATAGCCCACAGTGACCGGATCGCAGAATTGCAGTTCCCCGGTTGCCCCTGTTTCCGGTGCCCGTCTGGGTGCGGAATAGGTGACCTTGTAGCCAGGGACCGCGCGTGCCGCATAGATCGCGGCCGCCTTGAGCATGTTCTTCTCCACCGGCTGGGCATTCGGGAATTTGGGCGCCAGCTCCCGCTCATAGAAATCATTCACCGTCTCGCCGTTGATACGGAAGGCGTCGTACATGTTCTTCCCGGCCGTCCTGAACTCCGGATCGTCCGGTCCCGTCGCGGTCCGCAGGTCGTCATACCACTTCCGGAAAGTCTGCGCGGTCTGCGTATCCTTGAAGGTGCCCACGGGATCCCGGAAGAACTTCTCCCCGAGGCCGATCATGTCCAGATCCGCTCCGTTCTTCGCGGGGAGCACATATTCCGACGGCTGATAGCGGACCGCTGTCCGCTTGCCGGTAAAGGTGACGCTCTTCATATCCGGACCGAACGTGACCTCGGCCAGCTCCACGTGATGTGCTTCATCCGCACAGGCAGCGAGGATCTCCGCCTGCATCGCGTGCTCCCATGCGCGGCCGGAGAGCGTGCGGTATTTCTCCCCGAAGCGCTCCGTCGCGGACTGCCCGTCAATGTAGATCGCATCATAGGGAGTCTTTCCGCTCACGAGATAGGGCGTGTAATTGGATTGAAACACCGCCCCGAACGTGTTGCCCCAGATGGCATCCAGTCCCGCGTTCTCCTGCGGGGTCAGCGTCCCCTTGTCGGCCTTGCTGCTGATGGCCGCCATGTCGATGTGATCCGTGTTGAAGCTTTCAAAATCCACATGATCAAGCCGCGCCGCCGCGTTCTGTCGCACGTTCAGCGTGGACACCGTCTGATCCGAGAAGATGCCCTGCATCCGTCCGTCCAGGGAGGGTTTCCACGACAGATCGCCCTGCTGCTCACCGAGCAGATAGTTTCTGGCCTCCGCTCCCATTTCCGGATTCGAATCGCCCATATGCAATTGCAGGCCGATCCAGTTGAAGCCGAGAATGCCGGTCAGACTTGGTGCCGCGCTCTCCCCGATCGTCCTGCCCCGGAAATAATCGTCCCACATGGTCTTTGTGACATAAAAAGCGTCCGCGCGCTGCACATCGTTCTTGGCCTTGTCAACGGTCTTGCATGCCTCGTCAAACGACTGTCCTAGACAGGAGAAGCGTTCCTGCATCTGCTGAAAACTGCTTTCACCGCCGAAGCCCTGATAAAAGGCGGCCCGGGTCTTGGCATTGAGCACCGTGTTCGAGGCTCTGGTGTAAAGCGAAAGATCCTGCGAGGTATCGATACACATGCCGCCAAGCATGGCTAACGGCCGCCGGAAGTCGTCGTTCTTCATGTCGAGCACGCGGTCTAAGGCGATGTCCGGCATCTGATACGCCATGATCTTGTCCATGGCCTTGCGCTGAATGCCCCCCATGTATTCGGCGGATTCCATCACATTCTTCTTCGGCGGCAGCGCCTGAGGTGCCTTGGAAAGCTGCTCATAGGAGGTCAGAAACTCTTCGAACAGAGCGGGGATCTCATCCTTGTGCCGCTCCTCGAGATGCAGGAGATCATCCACCGTGAAATTCTCCTTCGTACCGAGCAGATACATGAAAAACGCGTTGGTCGGAGAATTCCTGCCGTTGATCTTCACACCGGAATCGTCCTGGATCTGCCTGATCCGGTCGCAAAATCCGGGGCGGGCGCTCTCGGGGATGTTTTTCCAGATCATGTTGGCAAATTCGTTGTTCTGCGGGATCTTGTAGCCTGCTGTCTGATTGGGCATGGTTTCCTCCTTCTTTACAGAACGCCGGTACCTTCGTACCGGCGTTACCGTTCACTCTGTTCGTTACACCCTGGGTCCGTTCTTTGCCGGAGGATCCATCTCGCTGTGATGCGCTCTCCGGTGCATCCCGGCCGGATCCCGCGCGGGGCGTGCCCCGCTCGCAGAGGCTTCCTGCGTCTCCAGATCCCGGAGATTCACCTTGCGTTTGTCACCTCTGGCGGTGATCGCCATCCCGGCCTGCATGGCAGCAAGCTGCTCACCCAGCCGGATCTCAAGATCCGATCCCCGGGAATAATCCACCTGTTTGATCATGTCCTCGATGTGCTGCATCGCTGTTACCTCGCTGGTCCTCCGTGCCGGAACACGCCCTGCGGTCATTACTTGGGCCCCATGCCCTGCTGCTTGCTCGGTGACTGAGCCTGCGCCGCTTTCTTCTCCTGCTGGATCTTGCGCCACTCCTCGGCGCTCATCGGCTTCTTCGGCTTCGGCGGTTCCACTCTCTTTAACTTGCGGTACTGATCGTTCAGTGCCTGGGCATCGATCGGTTCCGCGCCCACCGGCTTCTTAGGCGGCTGCGGCGCTGTGGGTGCCGGCGGCGGCTTCGGAATGGACTGCTGCGGTGCTGCCGGTGTCTGCGGTCCTGCCTGTACCGGACGCGGGCCCGCCTGCATCTGCGGCATGCCGGGCTGCATCATCTGCATACCGGGCTGCATCGGCTGCATGCCTGCCTGCATCTGCATACCCGGCTGGATCGGCTGCATGCCCATCTGCACGAGCTGGATCTGCGCCGACAGAAAGTTGGCTCTCGCCTGCTGTCTCGCGGCCTCGGCGATCGCCAGCTGCTGCTGCGCCTGCAGCATCTGCACCTGCAACTGCTGCACCGTGGCCTGCGCCGTCTGATACTGCATCGTGGTCTGACGGTAGACCGTCTGCGCCTGCATCGCCTGTGCCTGCGGCGTCATCGTCTGCGGCGGCGGTGCGATCACCATGCCGGGCCTGAGCGGCTGGCCGGGCTGGATCACCTGTCCCTGCTGCACGACCTGTCCGGGCCGTGTCATGCGCTGCTGCTGGATCTGCTGTGCCTGCCTCTGCTGCAGCTCCCGCTGCTGTTTCTGGTACGGCGTCTCCTTGATGACACCTGCCTGGATCAGATATTCCCTGCGCATTTCATACATGCGCTGATCCTGTACCTGCTGGAACCGGGCGCGATCCTGATTGAAGCCGGCCTTTAACGTTGTGCGTTCTCTGTCTGCCGTCCGGTCATTCTGCCGGGCCACCGCAAGCATCGATTTGGCAAACTGATACTCGGGATCCCCCTGCTCCCGGTGGAACATCGGATGGCTGCCGATGGCGGCGCGGGAATCATAGATCGTATCGCGCCCGCGGTGTGCCTCCTTCATCTTCATGAATTTCTCGGCGGACTTGCGCATGTCCAGATTGGCCTGCCGCATCGCCTTCTGATAGGCCGCCAGCTGCTTGTCGTTCATCTTGGACGTGTCCATCGTGGCAAGCTCCCGGTATTTATTGGCTGCCGTCAGCATGTCCTTCAGACCCTTTTGGTACTCGGCATTGACGGCGGCCTCATGCTTTCCGAGACCGGATTTCCCGAGCTTTTCGCGCGCGACGGATCGGGTCGCCAGCATCCTCCTCGTCGCGTCCAGCGCCTGCAGGTTCGCCTGCGCGGCCCGCTGATCCGCGAGCAGATAATTCCTGGCGAAGGGTTTGGTGACACCCTCCTGGAACCGGCCGACGGCCGCCTTGCGCTCCTTTTCCTCCTGCTCCCGTATCTTGCGGAAGGGTTCGTTGCGCTTGGCATTCGCGGCCAGATGATCCTGCAGCTCCTGTCCGGTCATCTCGGTCGGAATGCATGTGCCGATCATGTTTCCCTTCATCTGGACAGCAACCGTCTTCATCTGCTGCACCAGCGCGCGGTCTTGCTCGATCGGACGGTTCCAGTTCGCCCTGTTGCGATATTTCTTGCGATAGTCCTCCTGGGACATGGCTCCGTCCTGCACCAGCTGGATGTCCTTGAGCTGCTGATCGCAGACCTTGCTGAACCTGTCGAGATAATCAAAATATCCCTTGGCGGCCTTGGTCGTGACAGCAAGCTTGTTCGGATCGTCACCGGCAGCCGCGACGCTCTTCATAAAGGCAGCGGCATAGAGCCCGGCTTTTCCGTCCGGATCAGCCACCCGATGGGCAGGCCCCAGTCCGCCATAGGCAGCGCCCGAATGATAAACGGCATCGCCCAGACTGCGCATGGCATACGCGGTATTCTTCTTGGCCTCCGGATCCATGGCCTTGAATGCCGCGAAGGGATCCTTGGCCGGGGTATCCTTCTTGTCACCCTGTGCCGGCGGCGGAGGCGGTGCATCCTGACCTCCCCCCTGTGCCGGCGGCGGAGGCGCATCTTTGGTCTGCGTCTTCTCCTTTGCCGGCGACGGAGGATCGATCACGCCTTTCTCCTGCAGATGCTTCTCCCATTGATCGCTGATCTTCTTAGAACCCTCCAAAGAATCCGGCTCCAGCGCCTTGCCTTCCGAATCCACCAGAAGGGTCTTATCCTGGCGGGCCTTCTCGTAGAACTCCTGATATTCCTGCCAGAGTCCCTGGATCACCTCTTTTTGCTCCGGTGAATTCGGTACATAAGGCATACCGATCTCATCATGAGGATTCAGGCTCCGCATCCATTTCGCAAAATCCGGGTCCACCTCATCGACCTGCTTTTTTTCTTCCGCCGTCTGTTTCGGAGCGACCACACCCTTCTCCTGCAGATGCTTCTCCCAGAGATCGCCGATCTTCTCGGCTGCCGCCGGGGAATCCGGCTCCAGAGCTGTGCCATGATCGTCCACCATGAGACTCTTGTCCTGCATGGTCTTTTTCTGGAATTCCTGATACTCCGGCCAGAGTTCTCCGATGAGCTTCTTTTCCTGATCCGAATCCTTGATCGTGGGGAAACCGTGATCCCGCAGATCCAGCCCCTTCATCCAATCCGCGAAATTCTGATACGCCTCCTGTTCGAGCGACGGAACCTGCGAATCGACCACCTGTGGTTGCAGCGGGGTCACCTTTTTCTCTTCCTGAAGAGGCGGCGGAGGCAGAAAGCCCTTCTCCTGCAGATGCTCCACCCAAAGCGCGCTGATCTTATTGTTAGCCTCCTGAGAATCCGGATTCAGCGCGTGACCGCCCGCATCCTTCATCAACTCCGGATCCTGGCTGACCTGACCATAGAATTCCACGTACTCCCCGTAGAGAGCCCTCATTTGGGGCTCATCAATAGCCTTGTCGGTTCCGGACAGAAGCTCCATCATCCGGTCCGAAAAAGCCTGATAGATCTCTTCGTCTATTGCCTTCTGCTCTTCTACGATCATTTCCATATCATCCGCGATGTCTTCATCCGTGGGCATGCCGGGCACTACGGATTCGGATAAAATATCCATGACGCTCTTCTGCTCCTTCTGCGTTTTCTTTTTCTTCCCACCGGCCATGATCGTTTCCTCCCTGATCGAACGCTGTGTTCCCTGTTACGTTATGCGCCGTCAACCGGCCGCTGCTCTCTCTGTCATGTAAAGCATGGACACGCTGTCCATGAAGCCTGTCCCGTCGCTCATCCGCGCTTCGAGATCCACGTTGACCGTCGTGCTCTCGATCCCGGCGAAGGCCTCCTCCATGCACAGCACATCGGTGTCCTCCACGCCGATCACGGTCATCGTCTCGTTGCCGAGCGTGAGGATCACCGGCGAACGCCACTTCTGCACGGCCTCCAGCACCGTCTCCCGCACTTTTTCCGCGCGATGCTCTTCATATTCCGTGCGGTCAAGCTCCCCGCGCTCCTCCTGAGAGGCCGCGTCATAGGGCGGAAGCTTCACCGACTCCACATGGGTGCGCGGGATCACGCGGTGCACCAGCTCACTCATCACACACTTCGGATAGTATTCCTCCGAGAACTGGGCGAGCTCCTCCGTGGTGAAATCCACGCCGCGGCTGCGGAACAGCTGATGCCAGCCGGCCGCCAGCAGATCATCCGTGTAGTCCTCTTCCTCATCGGGCACCACGCCCACAAGCTCCGTCCGGCTGCCGTTTCGCTTCACGCCGAACACCGGCACATCGATGAGCAGCTCGTCGCGCTGTGCTTCGATACGGGAAACCATCGTGTCCAGCGCAAAGGCGGAATTCAGTCTCTTCATCAGCCGGCTCTGCTCCGATTCCGTCAGCTCCGTATAGGTCTGGTCATAGTAATTGGCCAGCAGATCGGGATCATTGGTCTCGTAGATCCAGCGCTTCAGTCTGTTCTTTTCTGTTTCCGCCATGGTTCCTGTCTCCTTTCAGTCTCCCTCCCGGGAGCGGTCCGGCCGTTTCATCGGCCCTCATGATTATACACGGAAGCTGCCCGCGAAATCACACAGATCAGTTTCCGGTGGGTGCCGTGGGACCCGACTGACCCATATGCTTTCTCTTCTCCGCTTCCGCGTGCCTTCTCTGTTTGCGTCTCTGTGTGGCTTCGGCGCCGTGCGTTGTTCTGGTGGTCTCATGCTCGTCCCGCAGCAGATCACGGAGGGATTTCCTCGTCTTTTTCGATTCCGCCTTCGTCTGCCTCCGGTCGATCACCCTGTCCTCCTGGATCTGGGCGCCGGTGATGTCCATGAGGGCCAGCGCCGTGTTCTTGCGCTGCACGCCCATCTCGGTCATCTTGGTCTTGCCGTAGGCCTTGAGACGCGCGTATTCCGAGGAGGTTTCTTTCACACGATCCACCAGTCTGCTCATGTCAGCACGGCTCTGCGGATCGTCGGGATGGTATTCGGCCATCGCCAGATGCACGGCATAAACCGCGTTCTTCATGTCCTGATACTCTTTGGAATTGCGGTGTCTCCCCTGCTTTTCGCTCTCCATCTTGGCGTAGACCTCGTCGATCTGCCTGAGCCTGTCAAGCGGAATATCCCCTGCAGATGGCTGTTTGTCGGCCGCGAGCCTGCGCTCTGCCGGATCCTTCTGTACCAGTTCCCTGTTGAGTGCCGCGATGCGCTGTTTCTCCCGTCCGTCAAGGCCGATCACATCGTCGCGCACGCCGATAGCAACCGCCTCATCGGAGAGGGTAAAAGTGTCCGCATTCTCATCCACGCGCCACATGTCGATCTGCGCATCCGGGGACATCCGGTGTGCCGTGATGAGCGCGTCCTTGAGGACCACCGCCGCTTGGGGACGCTGATCGAATGAGTTGCCGTAGGTTTCCCGGAAAAGATCATTGACCGACTTGCCGTTGATGAAGACCGTGTCATAGATATCCTTGTTCCAGCGCTTCAGCGCGTCCTTCTGGCTCTGCGGGATCCCACTCTCCCAGACCGGTGCAAAGGCGCTGGCAAGGGCACGGATCTCTTCATTGAGTCCCGTCACGGGGCCTTCCACCAACAGGTTCCTGGATGCCTCCCCCAGATCGACCTGCCGGTAAGCCTGATCCGCCGGCCCGATGCGCAGCTCTTTGACAGGCGCGCTGAGTTCATAGGGCGGCATATCCCGCAGCCGGTCTTGCTCATCCAGCTGTCCCAGTGTGAGCGTCACGCGGCGATCCGGATCGGTCATGCCCTTTAAGACCATCATCTGCATGTACTGTTCCCTGGCCGCGGATCCTCCCGGGACGGACGGCTGTGCCCAGGCCTGTCCGGCGAGCTCCTGATCGGCAAGCTCACGCACGGTCCTGCCGTCGATCCTGATCGCGTCAAAGCTGTCCTTGCCCGCGCTGAACAGAGGCTGCAGTGCCTTCGGATCAAACGACTTGCCGAAAGCGGTCAGGAACCCGAGGCTGGCCTTATCGAGCGCCGCACTGCGCTGTTCGTCCGAAAGCTTTGTGATGTCCGTGCCGGCAGGCGGCAGGAAACTGTTGATCTGCTGCGGATCGAAAGACCGGACCGACAGATTGTAGCCGGCCACACTGACCTCATTGTTCTGGTGCATCCTGGCATCCCTTTGGATCTCCGCGATACGAAGATCCGCGTCTAAGTGCCACGGAAGGGAATCGATGTTCCCGGAAAGATACGCGATCGCCTGATCGGTCGGTTGCGGCGTGCCGTACGCCTGATGTGATAAATAGTCCCGGCTGAGGGATTCTGAGACCTTTTCCTGCATCTTTAATCCGGGCGTCCTGACATCACCGAGCCTCTTACCACGGAATTTCTGGTAGTCCTTTCGGAACCAGTCAATGCGTGTGGCCATTTCGCCGGGTTCATCGGCTTTCGGAAAGTGCGAACTGAACAAAGTAGTCAGACCGTTCACCTTGCCGTGCATGGCCGTGAGGCGGCTTTCATAGCTCTCCTTGCCGCCGGCTCCCTTGTAAAACGCCGCCGACTGCGCGGGATCAAAATCTTGACGTCCGTACGCCGCGGAGATCCCCGTCAGCGTCGGATAGTCCTGTTGCCAGTCGAGCATGATCTCGTTGAGAAACTGTGCCTTGTCCATCGCGGCGCGCACCTGATCCGGATTGCGGGGATCGATGTCCGGCATATGCGCGTCGGCGACGGCATCCAGAAATCTGCTCTGCAGCCGGCCCATGGTCGCGGCCGCATCGGGATTGATCGAGGTGAAATGTGTGTCCATATACTTGTTGAAATCAACAAAAAGATCGTGGATCCTGTCCTTGCCCAGAGAGGAAAGATCATAGACCTGATCGATGGACATCCCCTGTTCCGCCACGAGCCAGGTATAGAACAGCGAAGGCCCCGAGGTACGGTCGAGGTCGATGCGGAGTCCGTTCCGGCTGAGATTTGCTCTTGCCTTGGCATTGAACTGTGCGATCTCCGTCTGCGACAGGGCATCCAGCACCGGCCGCTTCACGCGCTCGTCGTTCAGCTGATCGAGCAGCCCCGTGCCCTGCGTGTAGGCCTTCACGGGGGACTTGTCATAGGCCGCCGATCCCTCCCGGACCAGGCGCTGGTAGTCATCGACAAAGGCGTTTCTCTGTTCGGGAGTGAACTCCTTGTCAACGATCTGCTGGACATCCAGCAGATGCCCGGCCACGTCCTGACGCCAGACATCCGCATCGTCCGGATTCCCGCTCTCAAAGGCCGTGCGGAGACCCGTCAAGTCCCTGATCACCGCAGCGAAAGGTCCGCCTCCGTTCGGGAAGAGCTGATGAAAGATCTCCGTCACCGAATACAGGATCGGCGCAAGATCCTGCGGTCTGCTGCTCCCGGCAGACGGCACGCCGGAATCGTCCATTTTGATGCCGAATTTTTGCAGATCATCGTTTAACATGGGTTTTCTTCCTCAAGTGATTGCTTTCCTGCCGATCCGCTCCCCGGGACCGCAGGCACACGATCCGTTCCTGATCATATACACGGATGAGACACGATGATTCCCATACCGTTTTCGCCGCTTCCGTTCTCAGACAAAATCGGCGAGTTCCTTGCCGGCTTCCAGCTTGCGGCATTTGGCAATGGTGCGGCGGTGGCGCTCCGTGGCGGCCGCCTCGCTGATCCCCAGGATCCCGGATATCTCACGATAGGAAAGCTCCATCAGATCACGGAGCGTCAGGATTTCCCGCTCCGCATCGGAAAGCTTGGACATGATGTGCTGCACCTCGCGCATGAGGGCGAGCTGCGTGCCGTCGGTCTCGTCGAAGACGGGGATCTCCGGCATCTCTTCCGTGGCCTGCTCGTGGCGGACACTGGCGAGCCTCGCGTGGTCGATGATGGCGTTGCGCGCGATGGTGGCAAGCCATGTTTTGGGCGATGCCGTGCCTTTCTCCTGATCGAAGCGGTCAAAGGCCGCCAGCGCATTGATGAACACCTGGCTGGTGATATCCTCGGCCGTCTCGCGATGCAGGACGCGCATGTAGACCATGTTGTAAATGTACCGGAAATTCTCCCGGTAGATCTCTTCAAACATCAAGCCCATGTTTGCTATTCTACTACATGTCTGTCAATAAGACAAGATTTCCGGCGCAGGAACACCCAAAAAACACGGCCATGTCACACGACATGGCCATGCCTTCCTGCGTCACGCTCTTCTCAGTTCCCGGCGGTCCTTTCGGATGCCTGCGGCGCACTGCCGGCATTCTGTATTTTGCGCGCCTCCTTCATGTCCTTGACACCCTGCGCCATCTTCGATCTGGCTTCGATCGAGGCCGCCTTTCTGGCCCCCTTGGCGGCCTTCTTCTCCTCGTCGATCAGATCCGAGAGGGTGCGCGGGGTCTTGCCCTTTTCACTCCGGGAAAGACGGGTGTCCTTGACATCGCCCTGCAGTTCCCTTGCTCTGAGCGCCGAGGGATTCGTGGCACTCATCAGGCCGAGGGTCCAGTTCTTGCGCTCAAGACCGAGATCCGTGCTCTTGGTCTTGCCCCAGACCGTCTTCCTTGCATAGGCAGCGGTCTTCGCCTCCAGCACGTCCATTTTCTTTTTCATATCCTCCACGGACTGCAGGTCGTCGGGATTGTAGCTCGCCTCCGCGACCGCCCGGGCCGCCTCGCGCATTTCCTTGTACTCCGAGGAATTGATGTGGAGACCGCTCTTCTCCTTTTTCATCATCTCATAGATGCCCGTGACTTCCTTGACGTGGCGTTTCTGTTCCTCGACGGCCTCTGAGAACAGATGGCTCGTCTCCTCGGACACCCGGAGACGCGAGGTGCCCGGGTTATCGGGCGTGCCCATATTGTCCTCCAGATGCTCCTTTTTGCCCGCTATATAAAACTCGTCAAAACCACGGTTCCCCACGCTCTGTTCCAGATCCGCGCAGATTTCCAGCAGCTGCTTGCGTTTCAGTTCCGGAAGCTCGACGGGATAGTTCCGGTCCATCATCATGTGTCCCTCGACAGTCACCGCGTTGTCCCCGGATCCCAGGGTGAGGGAAGTCCGATAGGTGTCGTCCTGTTCCAGATATTCCCGGAAGACGTCTTTGCCCATCGCAAGCTGCCTGTACGTGCTCTCTAAACCCAACGGGATCTTGAGGGGCCTGCCGGCATCTTCTGCCGCCTTCCGGCCGTTCACCAGTCCGTTGATCGCCAGATCCAGTTCCTCGATGGTATGGGCGTGCTCGATATCCGAACGAAGCAGTGTGGTGCCGGGTTCGGGCCTTGTTTGGCTGACCTCCTCCGGTTTCGGCAGTTCTTTCTGGGCATCCAGCTTGTAGCCGTCATAAAGGGTCCCGAATGCCGTATTCTTCAGCGCCGGCTGCAGATCCTTTTCGAATTTCCCCAGCAGCCTCATCGCTTCCTCGGTCCAGCCGAGAGTGATGTCCTTCTGCCCATATTCCTGAAGCAGTTCCCGCATCTGCTTGTATTCCGGGTTATCGGGATCGGTAGTGCCGCCGTAGTATTCCACCGCCCACAGGATCGGCGCGAGGTCGGCAGGTTTTGGCTGCCGCAGCCATAAATGCGATTCCGGATTGTATCCGATAGCCTTCATATCTTCTGTAAATCCCATTTTTATACCCCTTTCCGCGTTGGGCCGGATCCTTTACCGGCTTCTGTTATTATACACGATGGACGAAAAAAATTCCCACAGAAATTATCTCTTTATGAGAGGCCCCCTCACCGTGTTCCCGATGGTCGGTGCCGAGGAGCTGCTGCCGTTTCCTCCCATGAACCCGGTGCCGGCGTCGCCCTCTCCGATATCCGCGGTGACGGAATAGTCATTCAGCGTACCGTAGGTGTTGTAGTAGTCGACCGCCTCATCGACATCGGAGACTGCGCCCTCGACCTTGCCGTCATCCGTGTAGACCACGCCCTTGCCGATCTGGCGGATGATCATGCGGAGATAATCCTCCCAGGAAAGACCCAGCTGGAACAGATATTCCTTCACCGACTTGTTCTCCTTGAACATCGTGATGATCGTCTGGTAGCATTCCATCTGGCGCAGCATCGCGGCCCGCTGGGCAGGCTTGTCGAAATCTCGCTCCTGCCATGCCGTGAAGTCATTGACATAGCCCGCATATTTGGTCATCTGCAGCATCTCGGAGATGATGAGCGCCTCGATGTCCACAAGCGACGACACATCCGGAATGGCCTTGCGGATCCGTTCCTCGCGGGCCTGCAGAAGCGTTGTCTCGCCCTCCGGGATCCGGTCGTCGACCATGTTGAGCACCTTTAAGAAGTCCATCAGCACCTCGTCATCCAGCTCGCGGAAGTTGTCCGGATTGAGCTCGGAGAGCCACTTCTCCGCGATCCGCTGATAGAGCGCGTCATCGGTCTCATCCTCGAGCCGCTGGTTTTCGTAGAGCTTCACGACCAGCGCGCGGATGTCCGTGAGGACCGCGTTGAAATACTCGCCGCGCTTGTTCATCTCGTTGTCCGTCGGGCTTCCCAGCGCGTCGGTCAGATAATCGTGCGCGTCCCCGTTCTCCTGGATCCCCTGCATCAGCACATTCGCGTTGGTCGTCGGGTTCTGGCCGAGATTCTCCGCCTCGTCGATGAGCGTCTGCGTGCTGCTTAACTTCACCTCGCCCTGTTCGGTGGACATGTCAAAGACCTTGCGGTATTCCGCGTAGCGCGCCTGCGTTTCCTCATCCAGATAGCCGGCGACATCCTCCCGCATCCGGATCTCGATCATGATCGATTCCATCGCGTCCCGCTCCACCACGGTGGAGAGCCGGAGCGCCAGATTGTCCCAATAGGGCTTGTTGTCCGCGACCTGCTGGGTGGTCAGCCTGCCGCAGCCCAGCATGGCGTAGATCGCGTTCATGGCCGCCTTCTGATCCGCCACGCGTTTCCGCAGGTTCAGCGCATAGGTCTGGAGCTCGTCGCTCGCCTTCAGGAGGCCGATGCTCACGGCCAGCTTGTCCAGCGCACTCGTCCAGGTGGCTTCGTCGCCGGCGAAGAGCTTGGTATACTCTTCATAGGCCGCCTTCTCCTCGTCGGTCATCACGATCGACTCCAGTTTGTTCTCCTCGTTCACCCTGGTGCGCAGCGGCATGCGGATGTAGTCGACGGCGCGCTGCTGCAGCTCCTGCTTCACCGCCAGCTCATAGGCGGCCGCCTTGCCGCCGGCCAGATCCAGATCATAGACCTTGCACCGGGCGAGATCGAGGTTGCCGTATTCATAGTCCATCGTGTTGAAACCGAGAACCTTGTAGCTCTGCTCCTTGGTATCCTTCTGCTCCTCCAGGACGGCATCCGTCTCCGCGCCCTTATTCTTGGTGCTCTTCACATGGAAGCTCTGATAATAGGAGCCGTTGGCCAGCGGCACCACCGCGCCGGTCTCGCTGTTGAACAGGGACAGGCCCGTGTCATAGGCAGAGATGAGGATCTCGTTCTTGCCTGACATGGTGAAGCTGGTGACCGCCTTCAGGGTTCCCACGCGCGCGGAGTTGAGCACCTCCTGCACGTGCTCCTTGGTCATCAGGTTCTCCCCCGCCTTCTGATCCTTGACGTCCCCCTGTGTGGAGCTGTTGCCCGCGTTGGCGGTGCTCCCGGTTCCGGAAGATGCGGAACTGCCGGTTGACGCGGAGCCTGCCGTGCTGCCCCTGTCGACGAACTGGCCGTTCGCATCCAGCCCGCTGCCGTCGTTCGCATCGGGGCTCTCCTCCTTTTTCAGCTTCTCCATGGCCGTCGCGGTCTGCTCCTGCACGCTCGGCGTGTAGCCGGTGGAGGTCAGCAGATCCTTGTTGGTGATATAGGTGGACCGGGTCGAGCTGTAGACAAACCAGTCTCTTCCGTTCGTCGTGTTCACCTTGACGCCGTTGTAGAATTTCACGCCCTCATCCGTCGCCAGCACGATGATCTGCGACCGGTCGCCGGCGCCGTCGTCATAGCCGATGTAGCCGGCGTCGATGGCGGCCCCCGGGATCCCGGAATCCGACAGCCCCTTGGCGGCGTTGCTCGAGTTCGTGAGTCCCAACAGCAGATTGATCAGATCCCAGATGGTGCTGCCGGTCCTCGCCTGCGGATAGACATAGTCGATGTTTGCGGTAAAGTGATGATCCCCGGACTGGTCGATGGTTGCCGTGTCGTGGAACAGGATCGCCCCCTCCTCGGGTGCCGTTGTGGCACTGCCCATCTGCTCGGCGACGGTGGCAAAGCTCGCCGTGGTGCCGGGCGGAAGCTTCATCCGATAGGCAGTCGGGATCTTGCCGGCGGGGATGACCTCCGTCACATGCAGCAGTCCCTTGTAGATGTCCCGGATCGCGCTGATCTCGTCGCTGGAATAGCGTCCGGAGGGGACCAGGTCGTTGTCCACGAACTGCTCCCAGCTTTTGCTGTTGGCGTCATCCCACCAGGCGTCCTCATTGAAATAGAAACTATAGGTTGCCTGCACGTCTTGTTTTTTCACCGGATCATACCAGGGTTTGGAGCGGGTAACGTAGTTATTATCCGCCCCCGCGGGGGCCACCATCGTCACAAAACCGGTGACACCGTATTTGTTGCACGCGTTCCGGAATTCCCGGTAGCCCATCTTCGCAGGGGCAGAGAGCTGGTTGATCGGGTTATAACAGGTGTTCGCAAGAACTACAAAGTTATTATATGCTTCGACATAGTCACAATAATAATCATAACTTCTTTTCGAATAATATTTCGCCAATGCCTTTTCCGCGGTGATCCTGGCACTTTCCACGTTTTTCACGTTCTTCGAAACCTTCAACATCGCTTCACAGATATCGTGATAGTAGTCGGTGAAATAGGTAGTGTATTCGTAATCAACCCACTTTCCCAGATAAGTATCGTAATAAGATGATTTTCTCGGCGCAAGCGCCTCATCCAGAGCTTTGGCTAACAACTGGGTATGCGAGACATGCCTGGTCTTCATCCCGTTCGTCACATCATCATAGAGTCTCCGGTCGCCGTTGTTCAGGCGGTCACGGAGGTAGACGGTCAGCGCGTCCCGCCAGTGACTGTCGACATCCGACATGTAATGCGTGCCTTCCCGTACGGTGCCGGTGTCCTGGCCATCCCAATCCGTGATATAAGGCAGGGTCACACAGTACCATAATCTGGTGCTTCGCTTTTCGGAGAAATCGATATGGATCGTGCGCCTGAGCTCCTCGTTCCAGCTCTCGACCTCCATGGTGGAGCTCTGATAGCCCTTCGCGGCGAGCGGATCCTCGTCCGCGGGCACCTCGCAGATGACGGCACTCGTTTCTTCCATTCTCCCCTTGAACTGGGATTCATGATAGGCGAAGAGCGTCTCCACATTGCCGGTCTTAAACGGCGAGGCATTTCTCTGCGACGAAGAATCCCACTGACCCGGCTCGGGTGTCAGTCCCATGCTCTCAAGGGAGGCCATCTGCACGTAGAGCCTGCCGTCCGCCAGGTTGTCATAGCCGGTGCCCGTGGCGGGTTTTTCGAAATTGGAATAGTCGCCCGGCGGCAGATAGTACAGGAAATTGCGGAAATAATAATAGGATCCCGTGTAGATGCTCCGCTTCCAGTTGTTGGAAAATCCGTTCGTCAGCGTGATGGACGTGGTGCCGACCTTTTTGTAGCCCAGCTTGATGAACCAGAATTTCTTTTCCTTGAACTGCGTGTTCCAGATCCTTCCGGTCGTTCCGTTCCAGAGACTGCGGAAGGCATCGTTCACATCCGATGTGAGGGAACTGGTCCGGGAGATCTTGCTTAACTGGATCTGCATCGCGCCGATATTGTCAAAGAGACCGCTCCTTCTCCCCTTCTCGGCCTTCACACGTTCCTTGTCGGTCATGTAGTAGAGCATTCTCCAGTCGCCCATGATCTTCCACAGCCCGGACAGACTCTTGTCTCCGCTTTCGTCGCCCCACACCCATTTGAGTCTCTCATAGTTTTCATTAAATCGCTGCATATCCTCGGCAAACCAGTTCTTCAGGATCTGCTCCTGCTCCGTGAGTTCATAGCCCGTGTCCTGATAGTCCAGCATCTTGTCGATCTTCGAGATGTCGTTACTGATGTCCGACCACCCGGCGATAAAGGACGGAAAGCCGGATTCCTTGCCCAGCATGAACGGACTGTAATGATCGGGGACATGCTGCATCTCGATCCCGAGGAACTGCTTCACAAAGGAGACGTTGCTCCAGTTGTTGGAATTCCCCGTCTTGATCATGTCCATTCCGAGGATCTGCTGCAGCTTCTTGATGTCATTGCCGATCAGATCGTTCATCGTGATGCCCCTGCCGAGACCGGCCTTCTGGATGTTGTTCAGGGCCCCCGACAGGGAGTTTTCATCGCCGACATGCACGCTGACCGTCTGGTTGTCAAGCTTTAACCACTCCGCCTTCTGCTTCGGCCAGTTGCGATTGTAGGAGGTGTACTTCACATATTCGCTGTCGAGCTTCACCGAGTAGCAGCTGATGACCTCCTCGCAGATCTTGGCGTCCGGATCCCACGGAGACGGCCGGTCATAGAGCATGACCGACGCATAGGTCATGTTGTTGGCATCCATCACGGCACTCTTTAAGATGACGTTGATACCGGCCGCGACGGCGCGTCGGGAGATGCCGAAGCCCTCGGGATTCGTGACCTCTTCCCCGCTGGGATCGATGTTGCCCTGCTTCTTTTCCTCCTCCACCTCGTCCATGGCCTCCTGACGCTCTTCCCGTTCCTCTTCGGAGATGTCATCCGCGTCACCGCCCTCCTTCGAGGTCTTGAGATAGTGATAGTCGATCAGCTTGTCGATCTCCACCTTGAGGACCGAGGAAAGCGCGGACACATAGACCACTTCGCCCTTGGCGTTGTAGACGGTGGCCGTTCCCGCGCGGTCGAGCACATAGTAGCGCTCCTCCTCGCCGAGCTTGCCGCCGTAAGCATTGGAGAGCATGTAATAGCCGTCCGCCATGAAGAATTCGACCCCGGTCAGGCGGGTCGTGTCATCCCCCCGGGAATAGGCCTGGGCGTCCAGCACGCGATAGGCTCTGGAATAGGGATTGTAAGCCATGACGATCAGCGCGTCGCACAGGATCCCGCCCGACCGGTCGGGAAGCGCGCTGCCCTCCAGGGGAGCCGTTCCCTTCGTTCCCTTGTAGGCCGCGACCTGCGAGCCCTCAATGTAGGCAGGCGCGCTGTACATGTAGAGGAATTCGCCCTCGGTGGTGTAGTCGAGACACACGAAATCCACCATCCGCTCGGGATCCGACTCGATGCCGGGGAGCAGATAAAAGGCGTTCGTGCCCGCGATGTTGTATTTCTTCATGTTCGAATCGAGGGTCTTGTTCGTGTTGACGAGCGGCACCGCCACGGAGGGTGCCATGGGCAGATCGGCACGGCCGCCGTCCAGGACGCAACCGGCAACAGAAAAACACTGGACAAGTGCCAGAAGCACCGCCAGCGCCCTTCTTTTGAAGTTTTTGCCAAACCCCTGTCTCATACTGTTATACACGTGTCACCGGAGGATATCCCACGCCTACCGGACATCCAGCCGCCTGCGGTAAAGCAGGATCACAACGAAGCTCACAACGAGCAGGATGCCCAGGGCCGCCAGAAACAGCTCCGGGTGCAGCTTCATGCCGCGGGAGATGATGAACTGATAGGTCCTGCTGTTGCCGACGCTGTCCTTCGCGACGATCCGGTATCTCCCGTCGCCGGCGACCGTATTGTCGGGCGCGTCCAGCGGCATGTTGTTCCAGTAGACCGTGACCTCCGTGTCCGGCCGGTAGATCTGCCAGGACACCGGTCCGTCGAAGAGCACCTCCTCGATGGGCACGGAGAAGAGCAACATCGGCGGCGTCGTGTCGCGCACAAAGGACACGTCCCAGGTCGACTTGCCCAGCGTGTACTGGAGATGGTAGTTCCCGTCCTTCATGAGCTGCAGGCCATAGCGGTCCGTGATCTCCTGCTTCTGCCCGTTGACGGTGACGAGCGAGAGCGTCAGGCCGGGCGGTGTGCCGATGTAGCCGGTCCGGACCCTTTCATCCACGTTGAGGATCCGGAAGGCGCCGCGCAGCATGAAGCTGTCATCCACCTGCCCGTTGCTGATGCCGTCCGAGATGAGGATGAACTGATAATCGCCGCTGTAGTTCACCGTGATCGAGTCGCCGTCGATCTGCACGCCGAGATCCGCGGGCTCCGTCTCGTCGTCCGCGTCCGCCTCCGCAAGCAGCGACTGGTTCTCCTTCCACATGCCCTTGAATTCCATGCCCTCGCCGGCCGTGATGGTCACCGGATCGTTGGCGATCCCGCCGAGCGGAGCGGTCATGGAAAAATCCGACCCGTTGGGCAGGGTGTAGATAAAACTCTTCCCGTTCTCACTGCGGGAGACCGAGAGCTTCGGGTGCTCCACCAGGGTCAGCTTGTCCATCGTGATCACCTCGGAATCCCCGATCAGCACAAGGGGAGATCCGTCCGTGGGATCGATCACGATGGCCGTGGGATTCCCCTGTTCATCGGTGTCCCCCTCTGCCGCGGTGTCTCCCGACGTCGCACGCCCGTCTTGCCCCCGGGCATCCAGGATCGCTTCCGGATCCGTATTGTCAGCCGCCATGGCATCCTGCAGCGCCTGCTTGAGCTCGTCGGTGAGCACCTTGCCCTTCAGTTCCTCGGGCAGGTCCTCATCCCCCGACACATCGGTGAAATCCAGCTCCGGCTCCTCGTTTTCCAACACGATCCTGGCCTGGACGTGCAGTCCCGGGCCGAAGCACAGAAAGAGAAGCGCCGCCGCAATGACTGCGGTCAGTCCGCGCCGGTATTTCATCCCCGCGCGGTCCTCGCGCCCGTGTTCGGCGCCTCCAGTTCGGGAGCGCCCTTTTCCATATTGCGCTCCCTGCGCGGCTTTGCCGTATTGGCTTCCTTCTGCCTGCCGGCCTCCCTGCGCTCGATCTCGATCAGTTCCTCCAGCGTGATCCGCCGGCGGTAAGGGTTCTTCTCACCGGTCTCCGCCTTTTTTTCCTGCAGGGGCTTGTAGCCCTCGACCTTTCTGCGGTCACGCTCGTCGCGCAGAGAGGTGAGCTCCTTTTCCCACAAGGCCTTGTTCTTTGCACTGTCGAAATAGTTCATGACGTTCCTCTTCCTGCCGGCATTGTCTGCCTGAATGATCGTTGTTTTCCTGTTGTCGGTTACTCCTGCGCGGCCAGTTCGTCAAAATACTGTCCGATCGCCATGTTCACGGCTGCCAGATGGATCGTGCTGTCCGGCGCCACCGCCACATACTGATCGAGCGGCCCGTCCAGGATCTCCTGCGCCTGCAGGCTCTCGGAAACCATGTTCAGCGCGTCACGCTCGCCCACAACGCCGAGACTGATCTTGCCCTGCAGCAGATCCTGCGCCATCAGCGACAGATCGGTATAGGGAACGGTGATCATCCCCTCCACATAAGGGATGAGCGCGGCGCTCACGGACACCGGCGTGAGGATCCCGAGCTGCTTGCCGCCCATCTGCGACAGGGAGTCCGTGAAATCGTTGCGCGGTGCGAGGAAATAGAGGCCACTCCATCCGTAGGCGCTTGACTTGGCCAGCTCCTTCACAGCGGGATCCGTGTTGGAGATCCGTCCCATGAGGATGTCGATCGTGCCGGACTGCATCGCCGAGACACCGATCTCCACGGAACCGTAGGGAGTGATCTCCAGCGCGACCTCCTCGAGATCCGCGGCGATCTGCGCGATCTTCGGCTCGATCCCGACATAGGCTTCGCCGTCTCTGGACGAATACTGGTCCTTGCCGGTGACGATCCCGACACGCAGGACACCGGCCACACCGCTGTCAACCGGGTTGTTCCGGCTGTTCTTCGAGACGTTTCCCACGATGATCAGGATCAGGATCAGAAACACGAGACCGCCGCCGCCGATCGCCACCGGCAGCTTGTGGTTCGCTACAAACTCCTTGACCTTCTCAACTATCCCGGACATGTTTTTCTTCCTCCTTTTTATACACGTTTTAATGAACAGTTTTAAAACGGATTCAGGTCATCGTAAACAATTCCTCTATCCCTTCCGCCGCCACGATGTTCACGTTGGTGCGCTCATTCGGCGACGTGATGACGAAGGCGCGGCCGCGGCCGTTGTTGATGATGTCATCCTGCTCGCTCTCGTTGATCGCTCCCGCGTTCTCATAGAGCTTGATCAGATCCGTCATGTCATTGGGCGCCAGCGGGAAGATGAAGCTGTACTGGCTCGCGTTGATGATGGCGGTGGACTTGCGCGCCAGTTCTTCTGTGCCCACAAAGTCCTTGATGTTCTGCGTGATGACGATCTGCATACCGTTGTACTTACGGATACGCTTGGCCAGCTGGAACATGAAATCCAGCGCGATGGGATACTTCGCGTCAATGAACACGTGCGCCTCGTCGATGACGATGACGATCTTTCTGTGCGCGTTGTACATCATGTTGTACTCACGGTTCTTGATGACCTCGTTGTCCAGCCACTTGAGGACTAAAAGCATCTGCGCGTTGGCGACCGTTCCGTTCTTGTTGGCAAGAAGCGACTGGAAGTTGAACACCACGAAGTTCTCCTCGGTGGAGATCGTCGCCGGGCCGTTCCACAGGAGGGAATCGCGGCCGCCCTCGGCAAACTTGGCCACGGAACTCATGAGGATACGCAGGATCCCCTTGGTGTAGTCACTGTCCGCGGTCTGAAAGGCACCCAGCACCTCGTCAAACACATCCTGGAAGGTCGGGTAGTCCTCGGCCGTGAGCGTTGAGAAATCGGTATCCTGATCGATCCCCTTCTTCAGATAGGCCGTGGTGGTCAGATTGTTCAGGAAATCCAGTGCCTCCTGCGTGATGCCGGGCAGGATCTGCCGGTAGAATTCCTCCAGGAACTGCAGGTGCGTCGAGAAGCTCGTGGACGCCGCCTGCTCCTCGGCACTCTCATCATCCTCTTCGTCGTCGGTGAGCGAGGTGATCACGTGGAACGGATTGAGGCGTCCCTGCGTGGCGCTTCCGACATCGATGATCTTGCCGTTCAGGCCCTCCGCCATCTTCGTGTATTCGTTTTCCGGATCCAGGATGAAGATCTTGGAGTTCTCCGCCGCCAGCTGCGCCAGGATCGACTTCGTGGCATAGGATTTACCGGAACCGGATTTACCGATGATGACCGTGTTGGAGTTGACGCGCTCGCTATCCCGCCGGAAGAAATCGATGAACACCGGCACACCGCCGGATTCGCCGATGAACAGACCGTTCTGATCCTGTAAGCTCTTGTAGACAAACGGGAACGCCGCCGCGACCGATGTGGAATGAATGCCTCTCTTGTACTTTTCAAAGGCATCGAACGCGGAGAGCTGCATCGAGGAATAGGCCTCGAACTGCTGCATAAACATGTCCGAGGTCTTGAAGCCCTCCTCGGAGAGTGAACGGCGCACCTCCTTCTTGAGGGACTGGATCGAGCCGGTCTGCTTCACGCCCTTGCGGACCTCGTCCGAGAGCTTGTAGTCATTGATCTGGATAAAGGTGTTGACATTGAACAGGATCTCGTTTTCACCCTGCAGGAGACGAAGCACATTGGCGAGTGCCTGCAGCTGGGTGTTTAAGTCGATCATGCGGCTCGCCTTGCCGGTGTTGCTGCGCTGCTCGCGCAGTTCCTCCAGGGAGCGGTCGATCTGGCGCACCGCCTTGGTTCGCTCGATCGGTGTCATCTTCATGATCACCTTGGTGCCCACATCGTTGTACATCTTGGCGGCCCAGCTGTTGCCGACCACCACCGGGTAGTCTCTCAGACGCAGCGAGTGCGTGATCAGATCGTCAAACTGCACCTGCCTCGTGGTGAACTTGATCTTCTCCGGCAGGATCCAGTCCATGTACTGATCGGGCGTCAGGTTCATCACCTCGCGCTCGTCGAAGTTCATGGAGTAGTTGTACTTGAGGAAGACCGCCAGTTCCTTGTCCTTGAGCTGTCTGCACTCGATGTTGTTCGTGCCGAACTGGGTGATCGTGTCCTGCGCCTGCGAGCGGATCAGATCCCGGTCGCGGTCGATGAACATCAGGTAGTGGAACGGCATGTAGATCTTGTCCTTGAAATTAAAGACCTTGAGCTGTTCGATGCGGTTCTGGATGATGCCGACGCGCACCGTCAGTTCCTCCTCGGTGATCATGCCGTTCAGGAAGGCCTCCTTGAGTTCCTTCATCTTCTCGTTTTCCGACGTGATGTATTCGTCATAGATCACCGGACGGTCCAGCTTCACCAGGTTGATGACCTCCTCGGGTGCCGCCGTGCGCAAAATACCGCCAAAGACGCGCTCGATCAGGGCGTCCTGGCGATAGACCGTATAAAAACGAAATTCAACGGAGGGGATTTCCACCACCGTTGCCCAGTATTTTCCGTTATATTCAATGAATTCGCCGTTCACTCCGGTAAAGGGGGTGATGTCCTCCACGGACAGTCCCGGGAGCGGCGGTTTCTTCGGTTTCTTTTTGTCCTTGTTATCCCCCTCTTCCTCCGGCTTTTCGATGGGGGATTCGCCCCGCTTCCGGAAGACCCGCGGCCTCGCCATGTATTTCAGGAAGAAGAACAGGAGCATATACCCCTTGTCGTCATCAATGGGGATCACCAGACCCACGGTCAGGACCACGACCGCGATCGCCATGAAGAGGTGCCCCGGCACGTTGGCGACCAGGAGGGACACGGTGAGGGCCAGGCCCACGGCGCCCACGGCGACATCCATCATCTCGACGCCGTGGAACAGCTCCATTCTGACATTAGTTTTCTTCGGTATGACTCTCATGCATTTCTCCCTTCCGACTTTTTCCAGTTATCCATGGAACTGCTGACCGCTGTCACTGCCGATCATCGCCATGTCCATGCCGCTCATCATGTCCGCTCCGGAATCATCCCCGCCGAACAGATCACTGAAATCATCATAGAAATCCCCGGCGCCGTCAATGAATCCGCCGATATCCGTGTCCCCGAACATGTCGCTGAGTCCCAGATCATCCATGTCATCCATGCCATCCATGGCGCTCGAACCCGGCCCGCCCGGTCCGCCGAACTTCTGACCGGGATCTCTCCCGGCGCCTGCGGGAGCTGCGCCGAAACGCTGCTGCTCGTCTTTTTTCCCGCCACCACCGCTGTCGCCGCCTGCGCGGTCCGTGATCTTTTTAATATCCTTACCGGTGAACTGATGCCCGGTTCCTCCGCCGGTGGCCGTCGTGCCGCCTGACGCTCCGCCGCTTGCGGTGCCTGACGCGCCGCCTGCTGCGCCTCCCGAAGTGCCGGCTGCACTTCCCGCCGCGCCGCTTGCACTGCCCGCCGCCGCACTGCCTG
>JAILOV010000013.1 GCA_024690605.1 Lachnospiraceae bacterium
GATGGATCACGCGGAGATTTTCGTGCTTCGCGGCATATTCATCCGCCAGCTCACCGCTCCCGTCGGTCGAACCGTCATCCACGACGATGATCTCCAGGTGCTCTGCAGGATAAGTCTGTGCGAGCAGAGAATCCAGGCACCAGGAAAGATAACGCTTGGTATTATATGTAGGGATGATGACAGTTATATCAATGTCACTAGATCCCACTGCCGCCTCTGACGAAGGGTTTTCCCCATGCGTATCAAGAATCTTCTTATCCTCGTTTCCCATGATCATTCCATTATGCTTTCTTAAACATTCACGAACGGCTTCCATCCCGGATCCACGCTCATGGGACCTTCCTCGGGAGGAACGAATTCTTTGCCCGCGAGGATGCAGTCGCAGAAGCGCAGAAATTCCGACGCGGCGTGCTCCGCGTTCCAAAGATCCGCGATGGTCCGAAAGGCAGCGTCACCGAGCCGCTCGATCTGCGGCGTTACATAGAAAAGCCGTTTGTTTCTTGTCGCCCACTCCTCCGCGAGCGTCCGGACCTGCCGGCACAGTTCTTCCGTATCGCCGTTCCGGTACAGCAGGCCGTTCTCCCCGTGGCGGATCAACACCGGCGGCGCGCCCGCCCCCGTCCCCGCGATCACGGCGCAGCCGGCGCCCATTGCTTCGCTGACGACGGCACCCCAACCCTCGAGGTGATCGCTGTTGAACAGGAAGATATGATTCTCCCGCATCCGTGCGCGCGTCTCCTCCGGTGAAAGAAAACCGGTAAAGGTCACGGCATCCGAAATGCCGCTCTCCGCCGCCCGTTTCTCCAACGCCGCGCGCAGTTCTCCGTCACCGATCATCGTCAGATGAAAAGGGATCCCGGCCGCGTGAAGGGTCTCCGCGGCGTTCATTGCGGCTTCCGGGTGTTTCAGGGGAAGAAAGCGCCCCGCCCACAAGAGCTGCACGGGGTCCCGATCCTTTCTCCGCGCTGTATCAAACCCCGTAAGCAACGTTTTCGCCGCGTCGAAGGGCGGAAAATAGCCCCACCGGTAGATCTTTCCCGGATAGGCATGGATCAGGCGGAAATCCGAGGCCGTGTAGGCCCCGATCGCGAGCAGATAAAAAGGGCTTTGCCGGTAACGGATGTGCTCCCTGTACTTGTGCACCAGACCGCGCGGAGAGACGGCTTTCCACTGTCCCTCCCGGTACAGACGCTCCGAGACGCGTACGGTCGGCAGATTCCTGTTCATGCGCTCCGCGACCAGATCCTCTCTCTGCGCCCATCCGATCAGCGCCACATCGGCGGAGATCACCAACTCCCGGGCCCGCGCCTCATCCTCCCAGGCATTGACCACGTAGGCGGGCACATTTTCCCCGTCCCAGCCCATGGCCCGGCGCTCCGCCTCCATCGGCTCGGTCTGCACAAAGTGAAAATCTTCGCCGAGGGCCGCAAAGCACGCGTCACAGAACGGCATCTGATGATGGTTGATATAGTTGGAGATGAAGGTCAGGGTCATGTCATCTCTCCGTAGATCGCAAGCAGCGTGTTCAGATTCGTCGCCGGATCATGCGTCACGCGCGCGCGTTTCCGTGCATTTTCGCAATAGACATCCGTGATCACCGGTTCCTCCCAGGTCTGGCGGATCGCGTGCGCAAGCGCCTCGATATCACCGGGCTCCGTCAGGATGCCCTCTCTGCCGTCGGCAAGTAGACTCGGGATCCCGCCCGTCCGGGAAGCCACCACCGGCGTGCCAAGAAGCATCGCCTCACCAAGCGAATTCGGCGAATTCTCGATCTCCGAGGGGCAGACAAACACAGACGCACGCAGGTATTCCTCCTTCATGCGGGCGGCATCGAGGCGTCCCGCCATTTCCACATGCTCCCACAAGTTCAGCTCCGTGATCAGTTTTCGCAGATATTTCCCATACGCGCCGATCCGCAGGAAGAGTGGGATCCTGCGCCCGTCGCCGCCGATCACCGACTGCCCCGCCACGATGAGGCGCGTGTCCGGGTAGTCTTTCAAAAGGGCCGGCATCGCCTGCAACACGTAGTGGAAGCCTTTCAGCGGATAGTCGCCCTGCGAGAGGAAGATGCGGTGCGGCTGTGCTTCCGCGCGGTTCCATTGTCCCTCATAGAATTCCGCCCGCAGTGTCTCGTTCATCGGGTGATAGACAGCCGCCGGATTGATCGCCGTCGTGCATTTTCTGTCATAGTCCGTGCGCCCCGTCAGGTGTCCGGCCATCAGCAGTGCCCCTGTCTCCCGTGCGGCGCGTTTGCGGAATTTCTCCTGCTGCTTCGCCAGAGAATCCCCGCGGACCAGATCTCGGAAGGTCACTTCCTTCTGCACCTTTGCGGGAATGCCCGCCATGTAGTTCTCCGCGATCCCACGGCAAAGGCCCTGTATGCCGATGAGCGCGCGTGCGGGGTCCTTCAGCGCTTTCAGGCATGCCAGCGTATGCGGGAATTCCGTACCGAAGACATGCACGATATCCGGGCGGAAATCCGCGAGGATCCCGGCAAATTCCTCTTCCATGTGCGCGTCATAGCGCTCCGGATGCGTCAGATCCTCATGAAAGCCGTACCAGCGCGTGCCGTCCCATTCGTCACACGCAGGAAGGGAGGCATCTGCGGGTAAAGGGAAAGCCACAGCCAGTTCGATATTCTCCGGTGCTTCATTCCGGACCGCGCGGTACAGGCCCGAAAGCCATCCCTCCCGCTCGGAATGCGGGAGGCCTTTCGCTTCGGCATAGGCCGGAAGTATCAAGTTGACAAGCCAGAGAACTCTCATGTCCATATTACCCCTGCACTTTTTTGATCGACAGGATCTCCTCCGCTATCCGCCCGGCCCCCCGGCCGTCCGTCAGCGCGCGCATCTTTTCCGAGATCTGCCGTCTGCCTGCGGTATCGTTTGCCTGTGCAGCAAGCCAGGAAACGATCTGTACCGCTGTTTCTTCTGCACTGTCGAACTGCTTCTGATCCCCCATCGGCCGGACATCCCCGACGCAGGTGATCGCTCCGGTTTCAGCAAGACGACCGGCAAAACTCTGCTGATTATCCGCCATGGAGAAGGCCACTGTCGGCACCCCCACGGCGCACAGCTCATAGAGCGTCGTCCCGCCGGCCGATACCGCGAGATCGCAGAAAGCCATGAGGTCCGCCATCTGCGTGACCTGCCGGTGTATTTCCACGCGCGGATCTCGGTCAATCATCTCGCCCGATTCAAGCATACTTCGGCCGTCGTTCCCTCCGGACACCGACGGCTGCACCCACGCGATCCGCACACTGGCGAGCACCTTTTCCCCGGCGATGCCGCGGATGATCCTCTCTGCCATGCCATAGGGATCGGTCCCGCCGGTCGTGAGCAGGATGCGTTCCACACGATCTCTCACGGCGTAGGCACTGCCCGCTTTCGCGAACTGATCCCGAAGCGGGGCAAACATGGGTCCGAACAGACACTTCTTTGCCGCGCGATAAAACGATTCCGGCGGGTTCGCGCCGTAGTTGATGAGCAGGTCGACGGCAGGGTCGCAAGCGGCCAGATCGTCAATATAGCCGATCGGCACATCCGGCAGGATCGCGTTCAGCCGCGTGAAATCCTCCGCTTTCATGAAGTAGGAGTCGATCAGCAGGAAATCAGGCGGACATTTCCTATAAAAAACCGTAAGCGCATCTCCGTCCGTTTTCGGTTTGTGATAATCCGTATGAAGAACAATCATCTCCATCCGACTCGATCCTGAGGAATCTACATCATTCGTCCCCCCCGAATCTCCCGGATCGGCTGCATCCGACTGATTCTCCAATTTCGACGATCCCGTAAAATATCTTCCGGCCATCTTCCTCAGGAGCTCGGCACTCATCTCATCCGCCACGAGAAAGATCACTCGCGCACCGCGTTCGCTGAGCGCGTCGGCGATCGACAGACAGCGGCGGAGATGTCCGCTGGCGATCTCCGAATTTCCGTCGGCACGGATCCAGACGATCGGAGTTTTATTCATGAAAAATCCCCATCCCTGAGCGGTTCGCCGCGTTCCAAGTCATGCGCCGCCTTTTTCCCGAGCACCTCATCCAGTCGGACCGGAGGCAGGCCATAGCCCGGACGGATGGAACGGATATTGTCCTCCGTCAGGATCTCTCCGGCCGCGATATCCCGCACGACAAAGAGAGATCGCCCGAGCGCCCGCTCCGTCTCCTGCTTTTCTGTCAGCCGATAGGCACGATCGCCCAAAGCTTTTTCTACAATGCGCACCTCGCGCACCATCTGCGCGAATTCCTCGGGTTCCATCGAAAACGCAGCATCCGGTCCGCCATCCGCGCGGCGGAGTGTCAGATGCTTCTCGATCATCCGCGCCCCCAGCGCCGTGGCCGCAACCGCCACCGTTCCGCCCGGCGTGTGATCGGACAGGCCGAACAGTGTGCCATGATCCGCGCCCAGTCCCGGCATCATCCGGAGATTCACATCCTCATAGGGCGTGGGATATGCCGACACACATTTGAGCAGCATGACCTCGTCATTACCTGCCGTGCGGCACGCGTCCACCGCCGCCCGGATCTCCTCCGCGTGCGCGATCCCCGTCGCCAGGATCATCGGCTTCTTCTTTGACGCAGCATAGCGGATGAGCGGAATGTCACCGATCTCGAAGGATGCGATCTTGATGGCAGGCATTCCCCATTCCACCATGGCATCAACTGCCGTTTTGTCAAACGGAGAGGAAAAACAGATCAGGCCGAGCTTCGCGGCCTCTTCCATAAGCTTCGGCTGCCAGTCCCAGGGCGTGTAAGCCTCCTGGTAGAGCCGGTAGAGCGTCGTCCCGTCCCAGAGCGTTCCGCGGTTCAGGCGGAAATACTCCTTGTCGCAGTCGATCGTGATCGTGTCCGCCGTATAGGTCTGCAGCTTCACCGCGTCCGCGCCTGCTTCCTTGGCAGCGTGCAGCAGCTCCACCGCGCGGCCGTAATCACCGTTGTGATTTCCGGAAAGCTCCGC
>JAILOV010000022.1 GCA_024690605.1 Lachnospiraceae bacterium
ATACACCCAGAGGAAGGTGCAGATCCGCATTTTCTTTCCGGGATTTACCAGGGTGGTGACCGCTTCGGGGGTCATGATCGCGATCTCGCCCGGTCCCAGTTCGCGGTAATCATGGTATCCGAGGTTCAGATAGGCAAAGGACTCAAAGGAAGCGCAGAATCCTTCCTCCTTCTGTCCGATGACGAGAGGCGTTCTGCCAAGACGGTCCCTTGCGCAGTACACTCCGTCCGGCGTCAGGAGCATCATCGTCATGGATCCGTCGATCCTCTCCTGCGCATATTTGATGCCTTCGATCAGATTGTCCTTACGGTTGATCAGCGCCGCCACCAGTTCCGTGGCGTTGATCGCGCCGCTGCTCATCTCCTGGAAGTGCACGGCGCTGTCTCCGATCACTTCCTCCGTGAGTTCATCGATATTGTTGATCTTTCCGACAGTCGTGATCGCGTATGTCCCGTGGTGGGAGCGGACGATCAGCGGCTGAGCCTCATAATCCGAAATACAGCCGATGCCGAGATTGCCGGCCATATCCTTGATCTCCTTTTCGAATTTGGTCCGGAAAGGGGACCCTTCGATACTGTGGATCGCACGACTGTACCCCACGCCCTTCCCATAGCAGGTAAGACCTGCCCGTCTGGTGCCGAGGTGGGAATGATAGTCCGTTCCGAAGAACAGGTCAAACACGCAATCCGTTTTCAATGCCGCTCCGAAAAAACCGCCCATAAACTTCTTAAGCTCCTCTCCGTCATCCCACGTGGGATCTTCATTCTTTATTCAGGATCTCCGCAACGCGATCTCGATCATCTTCGCCAGATAGGTCAGATCCGTTTCATCGCTCTCGGAAAACCGCCTCGATACTTCCCGCTTGTTGTAGTATACTACATACCCGTCCTTTTTCGCATTCTGCATTTTGTAAAAAATCGCATAGCGAATTCCGTTTTCTTTTAGGAAATTCCACGTGCGGGGACACTGTCTCGCACGGTCCTCATGGCCCTGCACATCCAGGGAGAGAAAGCCGATCTCATTGAACACTCTCTGAAATCCTTCCTCCGAGGCAAACGGCATGGAAGAGACGCTTTCCTTTCCCTCGAGGGTGACCTTTCCCTCCGTGCTCTCCCGCAAGGTCTGGTCCTGCGATCTGGAAAACCCGTGCAGGCTCCGCGTCATATCTCCGTAGAAAACATAGACTTCATCCAGATCGTAAGTTGCGGCGATCCGGAAGATCTCCGCGCCGACCTGCACTCCCTGCGGCTTATCGAATGTATCCATAAACTGCATGATAAACGCGGTTTTGTTCTCCGACGAAGCCGTCTTTCTCACACCCGTTCCCGTGGGATCCTCATGCAGAACATCCCCGTGGATCTCGCGGACATACATGATATAGCGGTTGCGGCCTTTTCCTTTTGCCCGGTAGAGCATCTTGTCCGCGATCTTAAACAGGTCGGAATAATTATCCGCATCTGCGGGGAACGCGGCGGAACCGATGGATGCGGTCACGGTCGTTTCTCCGGTCGGCTCCCGGAATGCTGTTTCGATGCGTTCTCTGATCGCCTTGAGAATGGGGCGCAAAGTCTCGGCATCCTGCACCTGGGCATGAGAGATCACAAGCATCATCTCGTCTCCGCCGATCCTGCCCACTTTCCCGTAGCTTCCCACCACATCCTGGAGGATATCCGCCACTTCCTTGAGCACCTCGTCGCCGCGCTGATGCCCTTTGGTATCATTGACTTCCTTAAAATGATCCAGGTCCACAATGCATAGCATCACCACACCGTTGTCACTGTTCTGCGTCTTTTGTTTGGCAAGTTTCGTGATCGCCGCCTTGTTCAGCAGGCCCGTGCCGGCATCGATATCGTTTTGAAATGCGTTCTTTTCCAGGCTTTGAACATCCTGAATGCTGACCAGGATCCGGCTGTCGGCCTCCGTGCGTTCCTCGGCCCACTCAAACATGGCCGTCACCCAGCTGTAATCACCGGTTTCGTTCCGGTGGCAGCGCAGCGAAGCCATGGTCTCCCCATGCCTGTTCAGCTCCTCCAGTGCATAGCGCAGGATCTCCAGATCATCGGGGTGGACCAGTTCTTTCAGGTTGGACGCCCTGCTGTCTCCGATATAGTTCAGAAAGCCGACATCCGCATCGAGTAGATTCAGACTGTCATCGATT
>JAILOV010000029.1 GCA_024690605.1 Lachnospiraceae bacterium
CACAGTACTGGCCGTCCTCCCGGTACAGAGCCGTGACCGGCACCAGGATCGCGCCGTCGCTCTCATGAAGCGTAAAGCGCACCGTCACCTGATAACCGTCCTTGTATTCCTCCCCCGGCTCGCACGAGACCATGACTGTCGTGCGGTATTCCTTCAGACCCAGGGAAGAGACCGACTCCTGCGCGTAATCATAGATCTCAGCGATCGTCCCCTCGATGATCTGTTCTCCCTGTCGCGTGTTCCATATCACCTCCACGGGGTCCCCCTCATGCAGAAAGTATTCCAGATCCGTTCTGACACTGCATTCCACGAGGCAGTTTTCCCGTCCGGTCTTCAGCACGGCGAGCGTCTCTCCCTCCGATACCCTGTCGAGCGTTTTCACCGGCAGTTCCGCAAGAATGCCGTCACAGGGAGCCTTGATCTCACATGCCTCGATCCTGTGATCGATGCCGGAGAGTTCCTCCTCCTTGGCGGCGATCTGCGCGTCCAGAGAGGCAATCGCCGCAGTCTCCGCTTCCTTCCCCATCCGGCTCTTTAAGCTGCTGACCTGTGTCTCCAGAACACCGATCGCCTGCCTGGCGCTCTCCAGCGTGTACTGACGGTACTTTCTGTCCAGATCCTTGGCCTGCGGGTTTTCTCCCGTTCCCGTGTAGTCCCACGCCTGATCGGAGGCGGCTCCTGCCTTTTCCTTGGCTTCCGCCCACGCGGCCTGTTTGTCGTAATACCGCTGCTCGATCTCCCGGAAGGCATACTCGTCGATAATCCCTTCATCCTTGTCCTTCTTGGCCCGTCCGTATTCGCTCTCCGCAAAGACCACTTCCGCCCCGGCCACATTGTACTGTGCCCGCATCAGATCTAGATACTTGCCGGGTGTGATCTCCTTGATCCCGTTCAGCTGATCCAGCTCCGTATCGGTCTTCAGCTTCGCGATCTGCGCCTCGATCTCCTTTACCTGACCCGAGAGCTCCCGTCTGACCTGTTTGGCTTCCGCTCTGACCTGTTCCTTCTGCGCATTCATGCTGTCTATCTCGCTCAGCACCTGATTGCGCGAGATCTCATACTCGCGGGGCGAAACCCTGGCGATGATCTGCCCCTTCTTCACGGTATCGTTCCTGCGCACGGGTGTCTGGGTCACCTCCCCGGCGATCTCGGACGTGATCACATGCTCGTCGTAGCGCCTGACGATCCCGGCCTCCTTTGCCGTATCCCGATAGGAAGAACTCTCCGCATGCGCCGCCTCCACCTCATCCGGTGCGGTCATCACCCAGACGGCCGCTCCGACCGCAACGACGAGCGCCGCGATGATCAGGATCCTGCCGATCAGCTTTTTCTTCTGTGCCATCTTCAGCTCCTCTCTTTCAGTACATCTGTCAGATCCATGCCGGTCATTTCACGATATCCGGAAAACATGGAGAACAGTGTCACAAGAACACACCCCATGAGCGCCAGCAGATAATCCGCCGGGCGTATCGCCAGATCGCATACGTATTTTTCATCTTCCATCGCCATATCAAACAGCGCTTTCATCACAGGCATCAGGCCGGCTGTCATCGCCACCCCCGCGATCATGGCAAACACCTGCTCGAGCACGATCATCTCCAGGATCTCCCCGCGGCGCATCCCGAGCACCATCAGTGTGCCGAATTCCGTCTTGCGCTCGCGCAGGTTCATGCTGATGATCCCATAGATCATCACGCCCCCCGACAGGATCGCAAAGGCAGCGACAAGATAGGAGATCACGATGACCGGTGCGTTCATGACACGATATTCCTCCAGCGCGCGCTCATTGTCCACGATATAGGCGATATTCGAAGCGTCCCGCAGTATATGCAGAAAATCCGCTTTGTGATCCCGCTCCACACTGCACAGAACGATATTTGCCGTCGGCTCCTGGTCAAAGACCCTGCAGAAAGTATCCATCGTCATCCAGGCGTGAAACCCGTTATAGGTGTCAAAAACCGCCCCCACCGGCAGCCGGATCTCCTCCCGTCCGAAGGCCGACTCCTGCAGCGTGATCAGATCCCCCTCCTGCACGCCCAGCTTTCTCGCCGTCTGAAGGTCCAGCAGGATGGCATCCTCCGGCGGTGTGAGAACGCGGTTTCTGTTATCGATCACATTGAGAAGCCCCCCCGCCGGATCATAGGCCACCATGTTACATAAGGCGGTATGGTTGCCGGCTCTCAGGTTCACAAAGAAACTCGCGGCGGGTTCGGCGTCAACCACGTGATCCAGCGACAGAACCTCCCGCCGGACAGATTCCGGGGAAGCGTTTCCGGAAAGCACCAGTTTGCAGTCTCCCGCCTCCTGCAGCTGCACCGTTTTGTCGGAACTGTCGCTCACGTAGGTTCCGAGCGCAAAGGCACAGGTGATCAGAGCGATCGGAAAACTGATGGAGAAAGCGATCACCGCCGTGCGGAAGGGATTCCGGAAGATCGCCCTGACCGCGATACTCTGCCTGCTGTTTAAGCATTTCTGAAGCCATTCCGGCAGGTTGAGCGTTCTTCCCACTTTGGGCGCCGCCGGCCGCATGCTCTCGGACGGCTGGATCGAGACGGCATCACGGACGCCCAGCCACGCGGAGAGCATCCCGGTTCCAACGCCGAACAGCAGACCGATCAGGCGCGGCGTCAGAAAGAAGTGATAGGTCACGTTCGGCAGGGAATAATAAGTGGCGGAGTCTATCAGCAGGTAGCTGCCGATCGGATAAGCGCAGAACATCGCGATCACGCTCCCCGCCAGGCCGATCACGGCGGAGAACTGCAGATAGATCTTCAGGATCTCGGTATTCGTGGCGCCCATTGCCTTGAGGGTGCCGATGACGGTGCGTTCATTATCGATCGCCTTTTTCAGGATGATATAGACCATGAAGGCGGCACCGGCAAGGAACAGCACCGGGATGATGTAGCTGACGATCTCAAAGGTTTCGATCTCCGATATCATCGTGTCATACGCATCCTGCTTTTCACCGGTGGTGATGTAGATGACATCCCCCATCTCCTTCAGCCGTTCTTCCACGAGGTTTTTCATGATCCGAGGGTCCGCCCCCGCGTCCAGCCGGATCCCGACCTCATTCACGACACCGGACTGCCCCGTGATCTGTGCGAGCCGGTCCTTGTCCACCGCAGCGAACGCGTAAAGATCGTCGATAGGTGCCTGGATATCACTGCTGGGGACATAGTAGATATACTGCGGGCAGATCGCTGTCCCGGCGTAGGTCAGCTCCGTGCGGACACCGTGATAGACAACGGAAAGCGCTTCTCCCTGCGAAAACTGCCGTTTATTCTGCATGGCCTGGCTGCAGCAGATCTCCGTGCTCCCGATCGTTCCGTCATCGGTAGAGAGCCCGATCCTGTTCAGCGTATCCTCCGGTGTATAGGCCAGGAGGTGAAGCATCACGATGCGATCCTCGTCCGTCTCGAGCCGCACATCCGCGGTCTGTCTGCCGAAAACGGCGCTCACGCCTTCGATGTCCATGAGGCTCTCGAGCTCGCTCTCCGTGATCCCGTCGACGTCCGCGAAGAGATCGGCGTAGTCATACGCGTGGAAATACGGGATCGCGTTCTCCCTGAGGTTCTTCGCGTAATCATAGAGGCCGATGAATACCGTGACGGCCAGCGCGATGATCAGCACCGTACCGCCGTATTGGATCCAGTTTTTTCCGGCCCCGCGCAGGACATTTTTTGCATACTGGCGCATTACCACTTCACCTCGCCGGGATGAAGCGGATGCTCGTTGTGCTCCACCTCCCCGATCACGCCGTCGCGGAAATGGATCACCCGGTCCGCGATCTGCGCGATCAGAACGTTGTGTGTCACCATGATGATCGTCGTGCCGTGCTCCTTATTGTATTCCGTCAGAAGCGTCAGCACCTCCTCACCGGTCTTGATATCCAGCGCTCCCGTCGGTTCGTCGCACAAAAGCAGCTCCGGATTCTTGCAGAGGGCGCGAGCGATGGCGACACGCTGCTGCTGGCCGCCGGACATGCCCGACGGGTAGTGTTCCTTTCGATCCGCCAGCCCCACGCGTTCAAGCATTTCCCCGGCATCCAGCGGATGGTCGGAGAGCTCGGCGGCCACCTGCACATTCTCCAGTGCGGACAGGTTGGGGAGCAGATTGTAGAACTGAAAGACAAATCCGATGTGCTTTCTCCGGTACTCGATGAGATCCTTCGTTTTCATCTCATGGATCGGTTCGTCGCGATAGTACAGTTCCCCGGAGGTGATGGTCTCGATCCCGCCGATGATGTTGAGCATCGTGCTCTTGCCGGAGCCGGACGGTCCGAGGATCACCACGAATTCGCCTTCCTCAATGGTGAGATCGACACCTTTTAAAACCTTTGTGACGGTCTCCCCCACCTGAAAATCCTTCTTCAGTTGATGTGATCTGAGTATGGGCATATCTTTGCTGTCCCCTGTGGATCCTTCTGCCGGTCCCCGGCCCGGCATGTTTGCCCGTCATATCTTTAGGGCAAAGTCGCTTCGTGCCTGTACACGAAAATGATTATAACACACAGTGAAAAAAGATGGCGATTTCCCGGATCCGACTGGTATAATATGATAAAGGTGTCCGAACAGGGACCGATATGCAAATCGATGGGAGGTACACAGACATGGAAAACGGACAGGACCGCAACGAACACCGGCTGGGCGATCAGGATCTCGTGCAGGTAAACGGCGGCGCGGGCGGACGCAACAAAGGGGAAACGAAGGAGCCGACAGCGAACGAGCCGATCGCAACGGTTGATATGATGTGCCCGATCTGTCAGAAGATGCGGACCGTTGATATCTATTCCGGTTCACGCGGCATCGCACGCGTGTGTCTTCATAAATTCATGGCGTAATGCCCGATTCTTCGGATATCGCGGCGGATCGCACCTGACCGGAGCGATCCGCCGCAACGCTGTCTGTCATCACATCGTCAGCGTGTCATCCATCCTGTGGCCGTCACGTCTCGGTCTCCTGCCGGTCTTCGCGACTGCCCGGTCATCAAGTTCCTGAAGCGTGACATGTTTTTTGCGCACTTCATTCGCGCGCTTCATCACCTTGTCCGCCTCGGCGGGATTGAGTGCTTCCAGGATCCCGAGAGCGCCGGCATAGCGGTCTTTTCCGGTATCGGTCCACCGCTCCTTGGCCTTGTCCTGCAGATAGATCCCGCAGGTGCGTTCCACTTCCTTCAGATGGACAGCCAGTTCCTTACGCTCGATCTCCGTCAGTTCATCCCCCAGGTTGGCTCCCTTTCCGCCCTTATCAAGGATCTTCATGACACTTTCGATCGAGTGCATCATCTGCTCATATTCTTTGCTGTTACTGTGTCCGAACCATCCGCCCTTCGTTTTCTGCATCATCTCATAGAAGGGCGCGATGCGGTCTTTCAGCCCGGCATCCACCTGCTTCTGCGGCCCGAGGATCGCGTCGTTGTGTTTCTGAAGCCTCGCCTTCAGACCATGCGGCTCATCCAGGCCGCCAACCCTGCCGGCGAGGATATTGCTGTCTGACTCCTTAACGGTCAGGGGCTTATCTCCGGAAAAAGGATGATAGGCCGAAGCCAGATCACTGATCTCCGACAACCTCCTCTGCAGCCCGGTGAAAATGGCCCGCCGGGAGGTGTCATAAAGGAATCCCTCATCCATCGCGGATTCGCAGAGACGCTCCGCGCCCTGGATCTTCTCAACGATATCCTGTGCTTCCTTGCCCTCGACATCGGACGGATCCATGGCGACATCGCTCCGGATCCCGCGCAGAACACCGCGGGTCTCCTGCATCATCATACTGTCTCCGACGGTAATGCCCTTGTCGAGACCCTGCTGCATTTCCCGCAGATTCGCCGCGGCCCTGCCGATGCCGTGCGGCCGCTTGTTTCTGTCATCCATACCCGGATAGTCCCAGATCTCACCGATCATCCCGGCCAGTTCCTCGTCCGACATCTTTGTGCAGAATGTCCGGAAGATATCCGGATATCCCTCGCTGTCAGGCACCAGTGCGGTATTGAACCGCTCTGCCGCTGCGATCGCCCCCGTCAGTCTGGTCTTCATGCCCGCGTCATAGGTCTGCTGGTCGATGGTGCCGGGTGCTTGCCGGATCGTTTCCAGAACTTCCGTGTCATAGCCAAACAGGCCTGCGGAATAACATAACAGGTCAAAAGCGGTGCCCGCGTCCGGATGCTGTCTCAGCGCCGCATCATCGGGGATCGTATCGATCGCGCCGAGTAGCTTCTGGGTCACCGTGCCGAGCTCCGTTCGATACGGATCCAGTGCGTCATCCCGGTCGGAAAGCGCGCGCTCCATATGATCCTGCATGGCAGACAGATAACTGTCGAGGAACGGTTCCCTGCGCAGAAGATCCTTTTCCTGTTCCCTTATGGTGCGGATCACATCGAGATAGGCCTGCATATGCGGCCCCGCGGCTTTTGCCGCCTCTTCTCCCGCAACGATGATCCTGAGATCGCTGCTGCTGTGGAAAACGTTCCAGTCCCTGTCATGATCGAGCGCGCTTTTGATCGCGTCATAATTCAGTGCGTCGATCCGGTCTCTGTACGCGGCAAGCTGCGGAAACCGTGCAGGATCGAGAACGGATTTAAAATTCTTCAGTACCACCGGATCCAGTTGCGTAATGTTCATGGCAGATTCCCCCTTCTGTCTCAATACACGTTTCCGATACGAAAATCACACTATCCCGAAGAAAGCGGGATCTCCGGCGGATTCGCCGCTTACCGTCTGCTGTTTGATATCAAAGGAAAAAGTCGATCCGATCCCATAGGTGCTTTCCACCCGGAGCACGGATCCCATGAGCTGAAGAAGTCTGCGCGCGACGCTCAGCCCGAACCCTTTTTCCTCAAAGCCCTGTTCTCCCTCTCTGACAGGCTGATCAAAATCCGAAAACAGCTTCGGCAGATCATCGGAACGGATGCCGATCCCGGTATCCCTGACCGCCACCTGCAGGATGACGGCGTCCGGCGTGTTCGCCGGCTTCTCAAAACCGACATGCAGCGTCACGCTTCCTCTCTCCGTATAGCGGACGGCATTGGCCAGCAGATTGGCGATCACCTGCCTCAGATGCTCTTCATCGCCGCACAGCCTCCGGGGGAGATCCGCGTCGACTTCCGATTTCAGTACAAGTCCCTTCTCCTCGGCCTGCGGCCGGAAAATATCGACGAGATCGCGAATGACGATCGTCGGATCATATTCCGTCGGAACGATCTGCAATGTTCCCGCTTCGATCTCCGAAAAGGTCGTCATGTTACCGATCCGTTCGAGGAGTTCCGTCCCCGTCCGCCGGATCGTGCCGGTAAAGGAACGGATCACCTCGTCCCCGGTCCTGTTCAGGATCTTGTCATTCACGGCAAGCATCGCCCGGACGGGCTCTCTCGTCTCCCGGGACATGTCGGCGATAAAGTCGGCCTGTGCCCGGCTGGTTTCGTCCGCGACTTTCTTTGCCTCATCCAGATCCGTCACGGTGCGCAGGAGATTCCGATAGTCCGGCGTCTCCACACCGATATAGAAGATGTAAAGACCGATCACCGCACCGAAATAGTTGTACATGATCCCGCTGCCGATACCAAAGGTGTTCAACAGTTCAAACAGGACACTTCCGATGGTGACGGCAAACGCGGCCACAGAGGTGATACGGGCGCGCCTGGTCAGTGTGCCGTTCAGTCTGATGAACAGCGTGACCGCGTAGATCAGGAAATAAAGCTCAAACGCATAACCGATGAGCACATTGACCCAGATGGGAACCGTGGTCAGCATCGCTTCACCGCGGTAATGGACCAGCTGATAAAAATAGATTGTCGCCGTGAACACACCCGCGGAAACGACCAGAAGCGTATTGACGAAAAAGAAGGCCTGCCGGTAGCGGAAATCACCGAAAAAGCCTTCCATATAGAGCGCCATATAATAGGTCAGAAGCACATTGGCATAGAACACCAGCAGAAGCAGGAGCAGTTTGACGGGCACGGGTGTGGGAAACACGCCGGCATCCCGGAAGATATTGTCCAGAATGCTCAACAGATCACCGATCACGACCGTGACGGTCAGTGTCCGGAAGGTCAGACTGTGATGGACCTGTCCGGTTCCGAGCGCACAAACCAGAACATACAGAACGACGGCAAACACGAGTGCCGCCATTCCGTATGAAATATGGAGCATCGCTTCCAGACCGATGATCTTTACCATCCTGTCACCCGGAAACAGCTCCCCCTCTTACAGGATCCGATTGCCGAACCGGTCCTTATCGATGCCATACTCCGTGCATTTCTTGTTCTCACAGCGATAGACCTCGACATTGCATCCTTCGATATGCGCCTGTCTCCGGTACTTCATGCGGACATTGCATGTACAGAGGGGCGGCGGGTTCAGGTCGCCGTTGCCTGCCGATGTTCCGCCTGCGATCTTTCCCATCTCTTCATCATTGAGCTGCATGTTCGGATCCTCCTTATTCGGTGAATGCAAGTTTCTTTTATGATGCCCACGGATCGCTCCGTTGCTTCGCAACCTGTCATATTATTATATACCAGCGAACAGGTTGATTTCTACAGAAAAATCAGATCGGTATATTCGCCTGTTGACAGATGCTATACCTCGTGTTACGATATATGTCATCTAAGGAGGCAGTAATGGATAATCAGTTGAAACGCGGGCTTCTGGATGTATGTGTCCTGGCCGCGATCAAAAATGAGGATTCCTACGGATACAGGATCATCAAGGACATGAAACCGTATCTGGAACTGTCCGAATCCACCCTGTACACGATCCTGAAGCGGCTCGAGGCGGCGAACATGCTGACGGTCCGCAGCATCGAGCACGAGGGCCGGCTTCGGAAATACTATCACATCACGCCCCTCGGCCTTAGCCGCATCGCAGAGTTTAAGGCCGACTGGGAGGAGATCCTCTCCATTTACCGCTTCATCACAAAAGAGGAGGAAGCCTGACATGACCAAACAGGAATTCACACAGGAGCTGCGGAACAGACTCACCGGCATGCCGCCCGGCGATATCGAGGAGCGGGTCTCCTATTACAGTGAGATGATCGATGACCGCATGGAAGACGGTCTGAGCGAGGAGGACGCGGTCGAGGGGATCGGCACGGTGGATTCCATCGTGGAGCACATCATGTCGGAGGTTCCGCTGACAAAGCTCGTGCGGGAGAAGGCAAAGCCCGCAAAGAAGCACGGTGCCGGATGGATCGCACTGGTCATTCTCGGCGCGCCCCTGTGGCTGCCGCTCCTCATCGCCGCGTTTGCCGTGGTCTTTGCTCTCTACATCGCGCTGTGGTCCGTCATGATCGCCTTTTACGCCGTGGTCCTCGCGCTGGCCGTCGGTGCCGTCGTGACCCTGCCGGCCGCCGGTATTTACCTGTCGTCGGGCAATCCAGCCGGGAGCCTTTTTTCCGTCGGTGCCGGGCTGATCCTTGCCGGTCTCGCGATCCTCTTCTTCATCGGGTGCAACGCCATGGCCGGAGGGATCGTGAAGCTCACGGGCAGAGCGCTTTTCGGGATCAAGCGGTCCTTCATCGGAAAGGAGGCATAAGAACATGAAAAAGCACGTGATACCGGTGATCGTATCGGTCGTTTTGATCGCAGCCGGCGCTGTGATCTGCGGATTTTCTCTCTCCGCCATGCATTTTGACATGAACAGACTGAGCACCGCGGAATATAAAGAAAACAGCTTCCCTGTTACGGACGCCTTCCGGGACATCCGGATCCGCACCGGCATGGAAAAGATCTGTTTCGCGGCTTCCGAAGACGGAAAATGCCGCGTGGACATCCTGGACCATGAAAAAGTGGATCATTCCGTCCGCACGGAGGACGACACGCTCGTGATCGAGACCACGGACGCGCGCAACTGGACCGATTTTGTCGGCGTTTTCACGCGGTCGCCGCAGATCATGGTCTTTCTTCCCGAGAGCCGCTACGAAAGCCTGCTGATCGAGAATTCCACCGGTGACGCCGCGCTCTCTTCCCTTGATTTCGACGGCAGCATCACATACAACACCTCCACCGGCGATCTGCACATGCGTGACGTGACCTGCGCGGATCTTAACTCCGACGGCAATACGGGCGAGGTCTTTCTGGAGCGCGTGCTGATCTCCGGCGCATGCAGGATCACGCGCAATACCGGCGATGTGGAGTTTGATGACTCCGACGCGGCATCCATCTCGATCGAGACCAGTACCGGTGATGTCTCCGGCACCCTGCTCTCGGACAAAAGCTTTACTGCCCTCTCGGTAACGGGGGACGTCGAAGTTCCCTTATCCGGCACGGGCGGCAGCTGCGAGATCACAACGACGACGGGCGATATCGAGATCGCCGTCCGCGGGAACTGACCATCATCAGCATCATCACGGAAAGGAGTCCGATCCCTTGATCATCGCGTTTTATTACAGCGCATTCATCCTGTCCCTCCTCTTTGCGCTGCTCTATGTCCTCATCTGGCACAAGCATTTTGACGTGAACTTCACGCTGATCTTCACGCTGATCCCTGTCGCCTGTCTGGGCTATGTATTGCGGTTCACGGCGAAATGTCTGGAGGGCGCTGTTTTCGGGACACAGGTCATCTACATCGGCGGCTGCTTCCTGCAGCTCTTCATCCTGCTCAGCATCCTGAACCTCTGCGACATCGGTGAGCGCGCGTGGCTCCGGGCCATTCTGTACGCCGCCTGTGCCTGCACCTATCTCAGCGTTCTGACCATCGGGCATCTGGATATCTTCTACAAAAATCTCCGTTTCCATGTCGTCGGCGGGACCGGTGTTTTCAACCGCGAATACGGCCCCATGCACACCTTTTTCTATGTGATCGTGGTGCTGTTCTTCATCGCCGGGATCTCCGCGATCATCTACTCCCTGCTGCGCAAAAAGCAGATCCCGCGGACCATCCTCTCCATGCTCGTCATGCCGGATGTGATCTGCATGCTGGCCTTTTTTATCGGCCGCCGGATCGTGGAGGGCATGGATCTTGTGCCGTTAGCATATCTCCTGGCCGAGGTCGTCTATCTTATGATCGCCTACCGCGTGAACCTCTACGATGTCTCGGACACCGTGATCGATTCCATGGACATGGAGCGTTCCGTCGCCTACATTTCCTTTGATTTCAAGCACCGCTATCTCGGAAGCAACGAAGTGGCCAGACAGCTGATCCCGGAGCTTGCCGACACGGCAGTGGACGAACCGTTCGGCTACAAGCCCTCCCAGCGCAGGATCCGCCACTATCTGACGCATTTCGAGGAAAATGATACAGAGAACAGCTTTATCTACACGAAGAAAACCGCGGAAGGCAATGAAGCGGAGGACCGGATCTATCAGGTCGTCGTGAACTACCTCTACGACGGTCACCGCAAGCGCGGCTATCTCGTCACCTTTACGGACGACACGGAAAAACAGAAATACATCCGCCTGCTGGACAACTACAACGAAAAGCTGCAGCAGGATGTGCAGGACAAGACGCAGCACATCGTCGAGATGCACGACAATCTGATCATGAGCCTCGCGATGATGGTGGAGAGCAGGGACAATTCCACCGGCGGGCACATCAAACGGACCAGTGAGGGCGTCCGGATCCTCATCGAGGAGATCACAAAAGCCGGCATCCTCAACCTCTCCGATGAATTCTGCCGCGATGTGATCAAAGCGGCTCCCATGCACGATCTCGGCAAGATCGCGGTGGACGACGCGGTGCTCCGCAAGCCCGGAAGATTCACGGATGAGGAATACGGAAAGATGAAGAAGCACGCAGCGGAGGGAGCCCGCGTCATTCACGAGATCCTTCTCCACACGGACGACAATTCCTTTAAGACAGTCGCGGAAAATGTCGCCCACTACCACCATGAGCGGTGGGACGGCTCAGGCTATCCCGAGGGCCTCTCCGGGGAACAGATCCCGATCGAAGCCAGGATCATGGCGATCGCGGATGTTTATGATGCCCTGGTGAGCAAACGTGTCTACAAGGAAGCCTTCGGATTTGAGAAGGCGGACGCGATCATCACGGAAGGCATGGGAACGCAGTTCGATCCGGGGCTGGCAGAGGTGTACAGAAACGCCAGACCGCGGCTGGAGGAGTTTTACAGGAACGAGACATACCACGCGACGAGCGGTTCCCCGTAAAGCGCCATCAGGAGCCCCGCCGCGGACAGGAACGGTCCGAACGCGATCGCCGTGCCGCGCCGGAACTTTCCGTTCACGACAGCGAACCCGATCCCCAGGAGCGACGCGATGATCAGCATGAACATCGTGCCGATCACGCCCAGATACAGTGCGATCACGGCGATCAGCTTCACATCGCCGCCGCCGAGACTGTCTTTTTTCAGGATCAGATCCATGATCAGCGACAGGCACAGGATCGCGACGGAGAATCCGATCATCGCCACGATATGCGTGCCGAAGTCCCGCCACCCCGCAAACAGCCACGGAAGCGTCACGAACCACGTGACCAGCGCGATGAGCAGACATCCGTTCGGAATGAGCCGCGCCTCGATATCCGTCAGCGTCAGCACAAACAGACAGCAGGCGAAAACAAAAGAGCGCAGGAGCATGACGCTGATGCCGAATCGCAGCATCATGAGCGCACAGAGCACGCCGAACACGATCTCCGTCACCGGATAGCGCAGACTGATCTTTTCCCCGCAGGATCTGCATTTCCCGCGCAAAAACAGAAAACTGATAACAGGGATCAGCTCTTCCGCGCCGAGCGTATGCCCGCATTTCGGACATCTGCTGCGCGCACGCACCCAGTCCTCTCCGCGGACGATCCGCATGGCCGTGCAGTTTAAGAAGGAGCCGAACAGCAGGCCCCACACAGCCGCGAACAGAACCGTCGCCGCTCTCATCTTCCCGTCAGCATGCAGTTCTGCCGCATGGTCGGTGCGTGGGTGGGATCGCAGGGGTAGAGATCGACCCGGGAAAAGTATTCCTCAAACCGCTTTCTAGCCATGATCCCGCGCATCGCGTCCTCCCCTGCGAGCGGCGTGATGATATTTAACGCGAGAATGCCATCCTCCTCAAGATGCGCCCGGCAGGCAGCGATCCCGCGATCCGACAGCAATCCCGCGTCCGGGGTGTTGCCGAGATAGGCGTCATTGAGGATCACATCCCATTTCTCTTCGGTGTGCTCAAGAAAATCGAGACCCTCGTTCACATGGATCTTCAGTCGCTCAGAGTCGCGAAGATCATATTCGCGCTCGAGATCGTCCAGAAAAAAGAACCGCCGCGCGAGGCGGATCATCCGCGGATCCATTTCGACGACCGCAAGACTCCCCCGCTGTCCGGAGGAAAAGAAAAGCTTCGGATAGGCAAAGCCCGCGCCGCCGATCAGCAGCACGCGCTCCGGGTGCGGATGGGATTCCACGATCTCCTGAAAAAAGGTGAGATAACGGAAGAGCGGCTCATACTTCCGCCCCGGGTCGAGATGCGTCGCTGATTCCTGCACCCCGTTCACCAGAAGAAGTCTGACCCGCTCACCACCCATCGTTGAGTCCTTCACGACGTAGCTGCCGTTCCTCGTCTCCCGATGGTAGCGCACCCGTTCATCCGTTCCGTACGCCTGTGTGATAAAAAAGCCCATACCTGCAGCGTCCGCGTCAGGGCTTCACCACAATGTTCACGATCTTGCCCGGCACGTAGATCTCCTTGACGACCGTTCCGGTCAGCTTCGCGCCCAGCGCTTCCCTGGCCTGCGCGATGACCGTATCCTTGTCCGCGTCCACGGCGATATTGATGACGGCCTTTGCCTTGCCGTTCACCTGTACGGCGATCTCTTTGGTGTTCTCCTGCATCGCCGCCTCATCGGCCACCGGCCAGACGGAATGGAACACGCTGTCGCTCTCGCCGAGGCGTTCCCAGAGTTCTTCGGCCAGATGCGGGACAAAAGGTGCCATGAGCTGGACAAAGACCTTGAGAGTTTCCCTGTCCACACCGGTCTTCTGCGTCAACTCCACAAATTTGTTGTTGAACTCCATAAAACCGGAGACCACGGTATTTAACTGGAAGGACGAAAGTCTCGAGGAGATCGTGTGGATCAGCTGATGGCGCAGACGCACCAGTTCCTCGCTCTCGGGCACCTCGCGCCCGATGTTCTCGTTGACCATCTTCCAGAAACGCGCGAGGAAACGGAACACGCCGTCAATGCCACGCTCATCCCAGGCGGAATCCTGCTGCGGCGGTCCGATGAAGAGCTCATACATGCGAAGGGCATCGCAGCCGTAGTCGCGGATCATGTCATCCGGCGACACCACATTGCCCAGGGATTTGGACATCTTCACGCCCTTGGGGCCGAGGATCATGCCCTGATTGAAGAGCTTCCGGAAGGGTTCCTCGAAGCCGACCACACCGATATCATAGAGGAATTTGGTGTAGAAACGGGCGTAGAGCAGATGAAGGACCGCGTGCTCCACACCGCCGATATACATGTCCACCGGCAGGAACGCGTCCGCTTTGGCACGGTCCACCAGCGCCTGATCATTGTTTACATCGATATAGCGCAGGAAATACCACGAGGAACCCGCCCACTGCGGCATCGTGTTCGTCTCACGCTTCGCCGGACCGCCGCACTGCGGACAGGTCGTGTTCACCCACTCGTCGATCGCGGCAAGCGGGGACTCGCCCGTGTCCGTCGGCTGATAGCTCTTCACATCGGGCAGCACGACTGGCAGCTCTTCCTCGGGGACCGCCACCGCGCCGCATTTCTCGCAGTGCACGATCGGGATCGGCTCGCCCCAGTAGCGCTGTCTGGAGAACACCCAGTCACGCAGCTTGTAGTTCGTCGTCTTCTTTCCGTAACCGGCCTTCTCGATCATGGCGGGTGCTTCGCGCTTCAGATCCTCGCTCTTCATCCCGTTCCAGTCGCCGGAATTGATCATCGTGCCGACCGCCGCGGTGTAGGCGCCTTCGCTCACATCAACGTCCCCGCCGTCCGGGCTGATGACCGGAATGATCGGCAGATCGAATTTCTTCGCGAATTCCCAGTCGCGGTCATCGTGTGCCGGCACGCACATGATCGCGCCCGTGCCGTAATCCGCCAGGACATAGTCGGAGATCCAGACGGGCACCTTGGCTTTGTTCAGCGGATCGATCGCGTAGGCGCCGGTGAACACACCGGTCTTCTCCTTGTTCTGCACGCGGTCGACGTTGGATTTGTTGGCGGCCTCTTTGCAATAGGCCTCCACCTCGTCCCGTTTCTCCGCTGTCGTGATCTTTGCGACGAGCGGATGCTCGGGGGACAGGACCATGAATGTCGCGCCGTAGAGCGTGTCCGGTCTTGTCGTGTAGACCGTGATCACCTCATCCGAGCCGTCCACCGGGAAATTGACCTCGGCGCCATAGGAGCGGCCGATCCACTCGGTCTGCATCTTCTTGACCTTTTCCGGCCAGTCAAGGCCCTCCAGGCCCTCCAGCAGACGATCCGCATAGGCTGTGATCTTTAACATCCACTGGCGCAGGTTCTTTTTCGTGACCTCCGCGTGGCAGCGTTCGCACTTGCCGTCCACGACCTCTTCGTTGGCAAGCACCGCCTTGCAGGACGGGCACCAGTTCAGCGGCATCTCCTTTTCATAGGCCAGACCCTTTTTGAACATCTGTACGAAGATCCACTGCGTCCACTTGTAAAACGCGGGATCTGTGGTGTTGAGCTCCATATCCCAGTCATAGATCGCGCCGATCTGCTTGACCTGCTCCCTGATGCTCGCCACGTTGGCCGCGGTCGAGATCGACGGATGCTGTCCCGTCTTGATCGCATAGTTCTCGGCCGGCAGACCGAAGGCATCCCAGCCCATCGGGTGGATGATATAGTGATCGCCGTTCATCATCTGGAAACGGCTCCAGACATCGGAGATCACGTAGCCGCGCCAGTGACCGACATGCAGACCCGCGCCCGAAGGGTAGGGGAACATATCCAGACAGTAATACTTCTTCTTGTCCTTCGCAGGCGTGTTAATGGGGTTTTTCTTCCAGTTCTCCCGCCATTTCGCCTCGATCTCCGCGTGGTTATAAGGCTCAGCTTTTCTGTTGTCCGCCATGATCCATCTCCTTATCCTGATTCGTTGTCTGCCCGTTTATCCGGGGCAATCCGTTTCATTTTAGACGCAAACAGCGGCTGTGTCAATGTCAGCCGCCGTGTCATCGTGTGCTTTCGCCCTCTGTCTGCCTGTTCGCAGACCGGATCTTCAGGAAATATTCGCTTCCAGAAACCGGTCGAACGGGACCGGTTTGGAATAGTAAAAGCCCTGCAGGCTGTTGACGGAGAATTTCCGCAGATGATCGCGCATGGCCGCAGATTCGATCCCTTCGGCGCAGACATGGGAGCCATAGACGGAAGCCAGACCGGAAATGTGCTCCACCGTGTCCATGCTGTGTTTGTCCTTTTCGATATCCTTGACGAATTCGCGGTCGATCTTGACCACATCCAGCGGCAGCTCCCGCAGGATGCTGATCGAGGAATAGCCGGTACCGAAATCGTCAAGCGCAAACCGGATCCCGTGACTGCGAAGCGTCGTGATGATCCCGCGCAGCATGTCCAGATCGAGCAGACGGCAGCGCTCCGTGATCTCCAGACAGAGATTGGATGCGGGAAACCCGGTCTCCTCGATGATATCGAGCACGGTTCTGGCAAAATCCGCCTTTTCCATCTGTGCATAGGATAGATTGACATTCATCACGAATTCGGGATAACGCGTGAGGAATTTCTTTCCGTCCAGCATCGCCTGACGCAGGATCCAGTCCCCCAGCTTCGGGAACAGTATGTCCTTTTCGACGATGGGGATGAAATCGTTTGGCGGCACTTCGCCGTATTTCTCATCCCTCCAGCGGATCAGGGCTTCCATGCCGGAAAGCCGTTCCGTTTCGGTATCCATGATGGGCTGATAACAGAGATAAAAGCCCCGACAGTTGTCCACGATGCAGTCCCGGATGACATGCACCATCTCCAGCTTCTTCCTGCTCTCGCGGTTTATCGTGTTGTGGAAGATGACCAGTTCGCCCCGCTGCCTGTCCTTGGATTCGTCATAGGCGTAGTTCAGGCAGGCGTAGATCGCCTGCTCGCCGACATCAAAACAGTCGATCCTCAGCATGCCGCCGTTTGTCACCAGGCAATAGCGATTGTCATCGACGATATAGCCGCTCACCAGATCCGCCTTGCGCTCACGGTAGCGGACCGCGAACTCCTCTTCGGAGAGCACGGTGGAAAGCAGTGCGAACCGCGCCCCGTCCATGCGGTAGACCTTGCCGTCATCGCCCATGCACTTCTCAAGGGAGCGCGCAAGTGTCTGCAGTACGCGGTTGCCGACGGCATAGCCGTAGACATTGTTGATCTCGGAAAACCGGCTGATACCGATCATCAGCACGTTACAGGGCTTGCGTACGCGCGTGAGCGAGCGCAGTTCCTCGAAAAAGCCGTACTGGTTACGCAGACCCGTCACCGGATCGATGTGGCTGTGGGAGCCGTGATTGCGGATGACACCGCCGAAGAAATTGGGATTGCCCTCCGGATCCTTGAGCGCGACCCCCTTGCAGGTGCAGACCACATAGTCACCGTCCGCGTTCATCGCACGGTACTGCATGTCGTGACTGGTGACCTGCCCGTTCAGGATCGCTTCGATGTCCTCATGAAAACGCTGCCTGTCCTCGGGATGGAGATGTTCCCCCCAGATCTGTCCCGCGTGCTTCATATAAGTGCCGGGCATATTGAAATAGGCGACCGCCTCGTCGGACCAGCGGGAGATATCCGTCTTCAGATCGCAGACATAGGCATAGGCACCCTCCGAGGCGATCGAAAACGCCTGGAACATCTCATCCAGTATGATCTTGCGTTCTTCCGGTGTCTGTTGCATTCCGTTTCCTCTGCTCCCCCAAAAGCAAGCGTTCCCGGTTGCGTTTCCTTACTCAAAGACAGATGTCCGCCGAGCGTCCGGCAGACACCTGTCATAATGTCTCAAAGATAAAGACTCCGTTTCGGGCAAAAAAAGTCCATCCGCTGGCTGTCAGCCGACAACGCCGTCACCGCCGCGGGTCTGCATGATCCGGTTCGTCACCAGATACTGCACGCTCTGTCCGATGATGCCGGAGGCGATCTCCTCGGCCTTGACCTGATTGCCCGTGCCCATCCACTTGTAGCAGTCATAGGCTTTCTTGTGCGAGCCGTCGAGATTCTTCAGTCCCTGCGCGATGTGGCTTTCCATCTCGTGTGCGTCATCGGTCTCCCGGAAGAGGATGAACGCGTCGATGTGCGGATTGGTCGCCGCCATCAGGTAGGCATAGACGATGGAGGCAGCCTGTGCGTCCTCACCGAAGCTCGATGTGTAGCCGATCTCCGAGAGCGAGATGCTGCGCACCGATCCGTTGGGCGCCAGAAACGCCGGCTGCGACATGTAGTTCGTCAGGATATCGATGTTCTCGATGGTGATGTAGGGCGTGGAGACATCGTTCTTGACCCAGACCGAAGGCTGATTCCAGGCATAGGGATCATAGAGCGGCGAGTTGTAGGGATGGAAGGACAGTCCCCAGTCGATGTTGCCCTCTCTGCTGATATAGTAGTTGAAGCGGTCGAGATAAGCCTTGCTCAGGAAGCATCCCGGATTGGATTTGCGTCCCCACTCCTGATCGATCGAGTTGTAAACCCGCGCGTTGGCGTTGACGCTCTTGATGCCGTTGTAGAAGATGCGGAACGCCTTGACATATTCGCTGACATTGAGCTCCAGATTCGTGGAACCCATGTGATACCACTCCGTGCGCGCGTTGACCTCGTTGCCGATCACCCAGTTGTCGATCTTGCCGTGTCCGTCCGTGCCGGAATAGCGCGCGGCAAGGAAGGTGGCGATCGCCTTCAGGTGTGCCGTGCCGCCGGGCTCTTTGGTGTTCATCGCATAGCCCGGGCACACGTGGCCGTCTCTGGAAAGCGGATGGATCAGATCCGCGCCGGCGGCCGTCTTGTTGTTGAGGATTGTCATGGTCAGCTGGAAGCCGTTCTGCTGGCACCAGGTCGCAAAGCCGTCATACTGTGCGAGCGCAGCGGTGTTGAATTCATAGACCTGTCCGCCGTAGGGGAACTGGATCGTCGGCTTGGCGGGATCCGAGCTGGGACCCACGATATCGCCAAGATAGATGTTGTAGACCATCTGCGCAACGCCGAGCTCCTTAAAGGTGGCCACATCGATCGTCTGCGGCAGGATCCCCTTGATGCCGTGATCGTTCCTCGCTGATGTCTGCGTGGCGATCGCCTCGGGGTTGGTGATATAATGCTCATCACTCACCTGGCTGTAGCCGCCGCCCTGCTTGGTGCACACGATGAATTTGCGCATCAGGTTGCTGTTGGCGGCACCGTTATTCAAAGGAAACGTGAACTGGGTGCTCGTGCCGGCCGGTGCGCTGGCCACAATCTCGCCCGCGGGGCCGTCCTGATAGACCTCATTGGCGCAGATATAGTAGTTGCCGTCAGAACTTGCCGGTGCGGAAGCCGCCGTCGCGGTCACCACGACATTGCCTCCCGAAATGACGCACGATGTGATCGTCACCGGGCGGCCGGCCGCCTGCGCTTTCTGCGCGCTCTGCGGCGCTGCGGCGAGCAGTACTGTCAGTGCCGCTGTGAGAATTGCGGCGATCCCTCTTCTCAGGTTCCTCTTCTTCACGACATTCTCCCTTCGATCAGTTCATATAGTCATAGCCTTTTTTATAGTATTCATTTTGCGGCAACCTGTCAAGTCGGCACGGCGTTTCGGGCGCCCGTGCCTTCTCCGGAAGGGGAACCGCGGAAATCCCTGCGCCGACGAATAGAAAAAAAGCCCGAAATCTGCTATGATGCTCTATATGAGCACAAAAACCCCGAAAACGGAGAATAAGAGCGACAACATGCTCGCACAGGCGGGGATCCTGGCCGCGGCCGGGATCGTCGTGCGGATCATCGGTCTTCTCTACCGCAGTCCCCTGACCGGCATCATCGGCGACGAAGGAAACGGCTACTACAATTATGCCTACAACTGCTATGCCATCATCCTGCTGATCTCCGCCTACAGCATCCCGTCCGCGATCTCCAAGGTGATCGCCGGCGAGCTCGCCCTCGGCAGGGACCGGAACGCCCAGCGCGTCTTTCACGGCGCGCTCCTCTATGTGCTGATCGTCAGCGGCGCCTTCTCCGTCTTTGTCTTTTTCGGCGCGGGACTCCTCACCTATGGCCATTCGGTGACCGTGCTCCGGGTCTTCTCCCCGACAATCCTGCTCTTCGGCTTTCTCGGCGTCCTGCGCGGCTATTTTCAGGCCATGCGGACCATGGTGCCGACCTCGGTCTCCCAGATCCTGGAGCAGCTTGTCAATGCCGCCGTCTCCCTTCTGGCCGCCTGGCTCTTCATCCGCGGAGCGGGCGACACGGACGCGACGACCCGCGCCGTGCGCGGTGCCGTCGGGAGCGCACTCGGCACCGGTGCCGGCGTGCTCACTGCCCTTCTGTTCATGCTCATCGTCTACGGCATCAACCGCGGCACGATCCTGAAGCGCATCCACTACTGTGCCAATCAGAACAGAGACTCCTGGGGCGCGGTCATGAAGCTGCTGGTCCTGACGGTAACCCCCTTTATCCTGAGCACCTTTATCTATAATTTCTCCACGATGCTCAATCAGACGATCTTCCAGCGCATCCTCATCCACACGCGGGGATTCCTCGAGGCGGATGTCGCGATCGCCTACGGGATCTTCTCCACCAAGGCCGTCGTCATCGCCAACATCCCCATCGCGCTGGCGAGCGCCCTCTCCTCCGCGATGATGCCCAATCTGTCGGGAAGTTTTGCCCGCGGAGACAGCAGAGAAGCCGGCTCCATTGTCGACCGGGCACTCAAAGCGACCCTCATGGTCTCCGTTCCCTGCGCCGCCGGCCTCTTCATCCTGTCACGGCCGATCGTGTTCCTCCTGTTCCCGCAGCGCGGTTCGCTCGACGAGGCCGCAGCGCTTCTTTCGGGCATCGCGGTCACGGTCGTCTTTTACAGCATCTCCACCGTCACCAACGCGGTGCTGCAGGGGATCGGGCGCATGAACCTCCCCGTCGTCAACGCGGCCGTTGCGCTTTTTGTGCAGGGTGCGGTGCTCGCGCTCCTGCTCCTGTTTACCGGCCTGGACAACGGGGCGCTGGTCATCGCCATGATCCTCTATTCCCTCCTCATGTGTGTTCTGAACGAACGAAGCGTGAGAAAGCATCTGAAACGCGGGACGGACTGGCGCCGTCTCCTTGCAGCCCCCCTGCTTGCCGCGGCCGTCATGGCCGTCGTCACCCGGATCGTCTATCAGCTCGTCTCTCTTCTGCTCTCCGTTTTCATGAGCAGCGAATACCTGATCAACCTGCTTTCCCTGCTGCCGGCGCTTCTCGTCGCCGTGTGGATCTACGGCCTTCTTCTCATCCGTTTCGGCGGCGTCTCCGAGGAAGAGCTTCTGCGCATGCCGAAGGGGCGGACACTGGTCAGGCTCTTGAAGAAGGCGCGGATCCTGTCTTAACCCGGATTCCCCGCGATCTTATAACAAAAAGCGGCCCCCGCCAATGCGGAGACCGCCTGTGCTTCGAAAAGATCCGCTTACGGGCACAGCCACATGTACATTTCCTGATATTTCTGCGCGCTCACCTTCCAGGAGAAATCAACCTTCATCGCACGGTCGACCATCTTGTTCCATTCCCGGCGGTTGTCATAGTAGAGCGCTTCGGCCTCACGGATCGTGCCCAGCATCTCATGCGCGTTGTAGTTGAGGAAGCCGAAGCCCGTCCCGCTCGACTCAAAGCGGTTGTATGGCTCGACCGTGTCCTTGAGGCCGCCCGTCTGGCGCACGATCGGCAGCGTGCCGTACCGGAGCGCCATCAGCTGGGACAGTCCGCAAGGCTCAAAGAGCGAGGGCATCAGGAACGCGTCCGATGCCGCGTAGATCTTGTGGGAAAGCCCGTCCGAGTAGTAGATGTTCGCGGACACCATATCGTGATACTTCCAGGCGAAATGCCGGAACATGTTCTCATACTGATCCTCGCCGGTGCCCAGCACCACGATCTGCACCGCGTCGTGGCAGAGTTCGTCCATCACATAGGCGATCAGGTCAAAGCCCTTCTGATCGGTGAGGCGCGAAACAATGCCCAGCATCATGCGCTTCTCATCGACCGCGAGTCCCAGCTCTTTTTGCAGCGCCGTCTTGTTCTTGCCCTTTTCCTTGCGGAAATTCACCTGATTGTAGGGATGCTCCAGATGTTTGTCCGTTTCGGGATTGAAATCCTCGTAGTCGATGCCGTTCACGATACCGCGCAGATCGCCGGCTCTTGCGCGCAGGAGCCCGTCCAGTCCCTCGCCGTAGAACGGCATCTTGATCTCCTCGGCATAGGTGTCGGAAACCGTCGTGATCGCGTCCGCATAGACGAGCCCGCCCTTTAAGAGGTTGCCGTCCTTGTAGAAGCCGAGCTTGTCCGGCGTGAAATAATAGTCCGGAAGCCCCGTGATGTCCTTGACCGTATCGATGTCCCACTTGCCCTGGAATTTTAGGTTGTGGATCGTCATCACGCTCTTGATCCCGCGGTAGAATTCATTGCCCTGGAACCGTTCCTTGAGATAGACGGGGATCAGACCGGTCTGCCAGTCATGGCAATGGATGATGTCCGGCCGGAAGTCGACGACCGGCAGGATGGAAAGCGCCGCCTTGGAAAAATAGGTGTAACGCTCGATCTCAAAGACCACATCGTCGCCGTAGGGACGGTCACCGCTGAAATAGTATTCGTTGTCGATGAAATAGTAGGTGATCCCCTCGACCACAGCTTTGAAAATGCCGACATACTCACGTTTCCAGTGGAAATCCATGTAGAAATTCGTGACATATTCCAGCTTGTCCGTCATCTCCTGCTTCATGCAGCGGTATTTCGGGATGACGACACGAACATCGTAGTATTTTTTGTCGATCAGCTTGGGAAGCGAGCCCACGACATCAGCCAGTCCGCCGGTCTTGATGAAAGGGACGCCCTCTGACGCAACAAACAGGATATTCTTCATCGATGCTCTCCTTTACTGACTGTATTTCTCGCTCTGCGCGCGGATCAGTTCCTCATCGTTGAAATAGTCGATCCGCATCGCCCGTTTGACCATGGACAGGGTTTCCGCCGCTTTCTTCTCGGCCACGATACTGCCCTTGTGCAGAACCTCGTAGACATAGCCGATATCCTTCTGGAATTCCTCCCTGCGCTTGCGGATCGGCTCCAGTTCCGCCTGCAGACAGGCGTTCAGGAACTTCTTGACCTTGACATCGCCCAGACCGCCCCGCTCGTAGTGTGCCTTCATCTCATCGAGGTTCTGATAATCCGGGCAGAATTCCGCAAAATACTCCGGTCTGGAGAATGCTTCCAGATAGATGAACACCGGATTGCCCTCGGTCTTGCCGGGATCCTCGACACGCAGATGACCGGGATCGGTGAACATGCTCATGATCTTCTTCTTGATATCTTCGGGTTTCTCCGCAAGATAGATGCAGTTGTCCAGCGACTTGCTCATTTTGGCCCTGCCGTCGATCCCGGGAAGACGCAGGCACGCCGCATTATCCGGCAGCATGATCTGCGGCTCAACGAGCGTCTCGCCATAGGTGCCGTTGAAGCTGCGCACGATCTCGCGGCACTGCTCCAGCATCGGCTCCTGGTCCTCGCCGACCGGCACGACCGTCGCCTGAAAGGCCGTGATGTCCGCCGCCTGCGAGATGGGATAGGTGAAAAAGCCGACCGGTATCCCGCCGCCGCTGGAAAAATCCCGCATCTGCAGCTCGGCCTTGACCGTGGGATTGCGCTGGAGTCTGGGAACCGTCACCAGATTCATGTAATAAAAGGACAGTTCCGTCAGCTCCGGAACCTGTGACTGGATGAACAGCGTGGATTTTTCCGGATCCAGTCCCACCGACAGATAGTCCAGGGCGACCTCGATGATGTTCTCCCGGACCTTTTCGGGATTCCGGGCATTGTCCGTCAGCGCCTGCGCGTCGGCGATCATGATATAGATCTCGTCATAGTTTCCGGAATTCTGCAGTTCCACCCGGCGTCTGAGGGAACCGACATAGTGTCCGACATGAAGCCGGCCCGTCGGACGGTCTCCCGTCAGGATGATCTTCTTATTTGCAGCCATTTCTTCTTCCTCCCGGCAGTCTTTTCTGCCACTCTTCCTATAGTTTACGACCACAGCCTTCCTGTCGCAAGAGGTTTTAGATTTCTTTTAGGACGTGTTCATATTTCGGACACATTCTTCCGTTATGATAGGATCATTGAGAGCGGAAGTCAGGTACTCGGCACGAGCGGAAGCTCAAAAGCAAAGCCCCGGTTCGATCATCTTCGGATCGGGGCTTAACCAATCCCTCTTATCCCCGAAACCAGCGCACCCGCATGCCCGGCGTCTCTCCGGCGGCCTCATCAAGAAGCCGCGTGAGCGTCGCGAACAGTTTTGGTTGCGCATGTTCCAGAGCCAGTGACCGGTACAGGATCAGATTCCACCCCGCGCCGTTCTCCGTGAGCACATCATACAGCGCGTTCAGATTCCTGCCGTAATGCGCCGGCATCGGCAGCGCGGCGCACAGCCGTTCCTGCAGCGCATCCCGATCCGTCACGCCGGTCAGATCGATATAAAAGACCCGTTCCCTAATAGAGTCTTGTGAAGGTCTCATAGTGGTCCTCCGTGTAATAGATGCTGCCGTCCTCCGCGTAGACAATGCGCTTTGCGCCGCGCGAGCCCACACCCAGCGTGTCGATATCGCATTCATGATAGACCGCGTCCTCCGGCAGATTCCCATCGTAGTTGCCGAACCGGTCGCCGCCGATGCATTTGCCCGGTGCGTAGGGCTCCAGCCCGCCTCCTTCCCAGCCGAGTGCGCGGGCCTCCTTTTTCGTGATGAAATTCCCCGGCAGATGGCCGTAGAGATGCAGATACAACGCCACATCCGAAGCTTTTGTGTAGACGCCGTCCTCCTCAACCGCAGGCGATTCCCCGGCGCTCGCGCTCTGTGTTCCCGCGGGTGCCTCGATCTGTCTGCCTTCCTCCGCATCCGTTCCACCGGGATCCGCATTTTCGGTCTGCAGCCCCTCGTCACCGGCTTCTCTGCCTCCGGAGGCGTCGACGATCACAAAACTGTAGTCCCCGCTGTTCGTGAGGATCACCACATAATCGACGGGATTCTTCAGCCGCTTATCGATCCCACGCGCGACAGCGCTGTATTTCCGGTAGTTCTCGGTGTCCGCCGGCGCCATCGCATAGACAAACCGCGCCCCGCGGTCGAGGCTCGCCGCCGCCTCCGAGACCAGCTTGTCCATCGAGGGATACCAGAATCCGAACCATTTGTCCGTTGCTTCCTTCGTCCGGAAGAAATAGTCCGGCGCGTCCTCCAGCGTCTCCACGACCGGATGCTCGACGGTATACGCCTCACAGCTGTGGGTCGCCCCGAGCACCGACTGCGGCGCGTTGAAATAGGTGTAACTCGTGTATTCCGTGCCGTTCCAGATATAGGAGGCGTCATCCCAGGTGCAGTCGAGCGCATACCACTTCCCGTCAAAACAGACGGTGTTCCACATGTGCTCCTCATCGTTGGCAAAGCCGGACTGCTTTCCGACCGTGAGACCCGCCATCGTGCCCAGCATATAGAACGCATCCGCATAGCCCTGGCAGTTCGCCTGTCCGTCGAGCATCGCCCCGACCGCCGTGCAGAAGCGCGGCACGCCGACACGTTCCCTGCGATTGTGATAGGTGGCCACACCGATCACCTGATCATGCAGGAACAGTTCTCTGTGCAGATCGGACGGAAGCTTCTCCGCCTCCTTTACCAGGAGGGACGCATATTCATAGAGCGTCAGTTCCTCGTCGTTGAGCCCCTCCGTGGAACCCCGCCGGTACGCGTCAGCCACCCGCTCTCCGGGATAATAGGTGAGGGTGTAGAGCACGCGGTAGGAATCCTCCTCCTCGGCGCGGATCTCAAAATCGATATAAGCGAGGTTGACGGCCTTCAGGATCTCCTCATAATCCGCCATATAGCCGCCGGTATAGATGACCGGCGCCTCCTGCAGGCGGTAGTCGCGCACGGTGCGCATATAGGCCATCAGCGTGTCGCGGTCACCGATGCGGGGCGCGTTTTCCCAGGAGATATGACCCGCCTTGATATCGTCCCACAGCCTTTCCTCGGGTGAGCGCTCACTCTCCCCGTCTGCGGACGCTGCTTCCGTGGCGTCCGGCGCCGGTTCCGCGGACAGCTGTGCCGTGCTCTCGGTGCCCGGTCCGGGCTGCGGCTGTGCGGGCGCACGGCCGCAGCCCGCGAGCGCCTGACATAAAAATACGCACAAGAAAAGGAACGCAAGGCTTTGACACCCCGCGTTCCTGAATTTCATGATCCCGTTTTTGAATCTTTGTCCGCTCACCAATCCTGTCTTACTGGAAATTGGTGACCAGTGTGATGATCCTTAACAGGAACAGGAGAAAGACCACCCACATGACGGGGCTGATATCCTTCGCCTTCTTTTCGCAGACCTTGACGATGACCCAGGTCACCACCGCGAACATGATACCGGTAGCGATGGAATAGGACAGCGGCATCATGATGATCGCCATATAGGCGCCCGCGACATCCGCGACCTCTCCGTCAAACTTGATGTTCTTCGCGGAGCTGATCATCAGCATGCCCACATAGATGAGCGCCGGTGCCGTCGCAAAGCCGGGGATCGCCAGGAAGATCGGGGACAGGACCAGAGCGACCAGGAACATCAGGCCCGTGGTGAACGCCGTGAGGCCGGTCTTGCCGCCCTCGGCGACGCCCGCGCTGGACTCAACGAACGAGGTGACGGTCGACGTGCCGAGCAGTGCGCCCGCGGTCGTGCCGATCGCGTCCGCCATCAGCACCTTGCCCGCGCGGGGAAGCTTCCCGTCCTTGTCAAGGAGGCCGGCCTTGTCGGCAACACCGACGACCGTGCCGATCGTGTCAAACAGATCCACATAGAGGAAAGCAAAAACGATCGCGATGAACTGGATGATGTGGCTGCCCACCCAGGCAAAATCAAGTTTGAACGCCGTCTCGGAGATGCCGCCGAGATTGAGACCCTGCGAGAAATCCGGGAACACGCTGTAGACTCCCGCCTCGATATCCACGACATACCAGCCGGTCGCCTGCGCGATCATGCCGAGGATCCACGTCGCGATGATGCCGATCAGGACCGATCCTTTGACCTTGTAGTAGCTGAGGACCAGAATGATGATGAAGCCGATCAGAGCAAGCGTCATGCCGGGATCGCGGAAACTGCCGAGCGCGACCGTCGTTGAGCCGTCGGGGATGACGATATTCGCGCCGCGCAGGCCGATGAAGCCGATGAACAGGCCGATACCGACCGTGATGCCGTTCTTCAGATTCGCAGGGATGCCGTTGATGATCTCCTCACGGACCTTGAACAGCGACAGCAGGATAAAGATGATACCCTCGACAAAAACAGCCGTCAGAGCAACCTTGAAAGCGTTCGGCTCGCCGCCGAGCTCGCCAAGGCAGACCGTGTAGGCGAAATAGGCATTGAGGCCCAGACCCGCGGACAGCGCGATCGGGTAGTTTGCCAGGAACGCCATCACAAAGGTGGCGATCGCCGAAGCGATGGCGGTTGCCACAAACACACCGCTGCGGTTCATGCCGCCGGCACTTAAGATGTTCGGGTTGACAGCCAGGATATAGGCCATCGACAGGAACGTGGTGAGTCCGGCCACGATCTCCGTGCGTGCGTCGGTTCCGTGCTCTTTGAGCTTAAACCATTTTTCCAACATTTCTTTTCTCCCCTCCTTTTCGTTGCACTGTGGTGCTTGTAACCATGTGTATCATACCCCATTTCGGGGATTTGTCAAATGATCAGCCGATGCCACTCCTGCAGGGATTTGAGCGCCGAAGCGGGCTTTGTCTTCAGCTGTCTGATGCCCTCGGCGGCGGCCCTGGCCGCGGCGATCGTCGTCATGTAAGGGATCCGCGCCTTGATCGCGCTCTTTCTCAGGTAGCTGTCATCGTGCTCGGCGTCCTGGCCGATCGGCGAATTGACGATCAGAGCGATCTCGCCGTTGGTGATCATATCCTGGACATTGGGTCGCCCCTCATAGCTCTTCTTCACACGCACGACCGGAACTCCCGCCTGCTCGATCAGATCGCAGGTCCTGCCCGTCGCGAGGATCGTGAAACCGTCCTCGTGGAAGCTCTTTGCGAGTTCCGCCGCCTCCGGCTTGTCGTCGGCGTTGACCGAGATGAGCACGGCACCCTCCGTGGGCAGCATGGATTTGGCGGCTTCCTCCGCCTTGAAGAAGGCCTCGCCCGTCGTCTCGGCGATCCCCAGCACCTCGCCGGTGGAGCGCATCTCCGGTCCCAGTACCGGATCGACCTCGGGGAACATGTTGAACGGGAAGACCGCCTCCTTGACGCCGTAATAAGGGATGCTGCGCTCACCGAGCTCCTGCAGCGGGGATGTCTTCTTCGTGATGGACGCGGTGATGATCTCCACCGCCAGCGGGACCATCCGGATGCCGCAGACCTTGGAGACCAGCGGCACGGTGCGGGACGCACGCGGATTGGCTTCCAGGACAAAGACCCTGCCGTCCTCGATCGCGTACTGCATGTTCATGAGACCCACGACATGCATCTCTACCGCGATCCGGCGGGTGTACTCCCGGATCGTCTGCAGCAGTTCATCGGAAATGTGCTTCGAGGGCAGGATGCACGCGCTGTCACCGCTGTGGATGCCGGCCAGCTCGATATGCTCCATGACCGCCGGTACATAGGCGTTCTCGCCGTCGCAGATCGCGTCCGCTTCACACTCCAGCGCGTTGTGCAGGAATCGGTCGATCAGGATCGGCCGGTCGGGCGTCACGCCGACCGCCGCTTTCATATAGGCCTCGATCGCCGTCTCGTTGCGCACGATCTCCATGCCGCGTCCGCCCAGCACATAGGAGGGGCGCACCATGACCGGATAGCCGATCCGTGCGGCGACCTGCTTGGCCTCCTCGACCGTTGTCGCCATGCCCGCTTCGGGCATCGGGATGCCGAGCTTCTCCATCACCGCGCGGAACCGGTCGCGATCCTCCGCGAGATCGATCACCTCGGGCGTCGTGCCGAGGATCTTCACGCCTTCCTTTTCCAGCTTGGCCGAGAGATTTAACGGCGTCTGTCCGCCGAACTGCGCGATCACGCCGACCGGCTTCTCCTTCCGGTAGATGGCCAGCACGTCCTCCAGCGTCAGGGGCTCAAAGTAAAGCTTGTCGGAGGTGTCATAATCCGTCGAGACGGTCTCGGGATTGCAGTTGACGATGATGGTCTCAAATCCGAGTTCCTTGAGGGATTTGGCCGCGTGCACGCAGCAGTAGTCAAACTCGATGCCCTGACCGATGCGATTGGGACCGCCGCCCAGGATCATCACCTTGCCGAGAGGCGCCGGCCGGTCCTCATGGGGCTCCTCGTTCTTTGCCCCCTCCTTATAGGTGGAGTAGTAGTAGGCGCTGTCCTCCGTTCCGGAGACATGCACATAGTCCCAGGTCTCGGTAACGCCGAGTGCTTCGCGCTTTGTCCGGATGCTGTCCTCGGAAATGCCGAGGATCTGTGCGAGATACCGGTCGGAGAATCCGTCGCGCTTGGCCTGTGCGAGCAGATCGTCCGGCGGGAGGCTGCCCTTATGCGCCAGCAGTGTCTCCTCCTCATCCACCAGCTCCTTCATCTGCTCGAGGAACCAGTGTTTGACCTTGGTGATCTCAAAGAGCTCGTCGACGCTCATGCCCTTCCGCAGCGCCTCATAGAGCAGGAAATGGCGCTCGGAGCTCACATCGACGAGCATACGTTTCAGTTCCTCCACACTCTTCTCGTGAAAGTCTTTGACAAAGCCCAGTCCGTAACGGTCCTTTTCCAGCGAGCGGATCGCCTTCTGAAAGGCCTCCTTATAGTTCTTGCCGATGCTCATGACCTCGCCGACCGCACGCATCTGCGTGCCCAGCTTGTCCTCCACACCGTGGAACTTCTCGAATGCCCAGCGCGCAAACTTGACCACCACGAAATCCCCGTTGGGGACATATTTGTCCAGTGTCCCGAATTTGGAGTCCGTGAGTTCCGCGAGGGTGAGCCCCGTCGCCAGCTTGGCGGAGACCAGCGCGATTGGGAATCCCGTCGCTTTGGAAGCCAGGGCCGAGGAGCGGGAAGTCCGCGGATTGATCTCGATGACGATCACACGGCCCGACTGCGGATCATGGGCAAACTGCACATTGGTGCCGCCGATCACGCCGATATGCTCGACGATCGCGTAGGCCTGCTTCTGCAGCTCCTGCTGCAGTTTTTCGTCAATGGTGAGCATCGGTGCCGTGCAGAAGGAGTCGCCGGTGTGAACGCCGACCGGATCGACGTTCTCGATGAAGCAGACGGTGATCATGTTGTTGTCGCTGTCGCGCACGACCTCCAGCTCCAGCTCCTCCCAGCCGAGGATCGACTCCTCGACCAGCACCTGATGGATAAGGGATGCCTGCAGACCGCGGGCACAGACCGTTTTGAGCTCGTCGCGGTTGTAGACCAGACCGCCGCCCGTGCCGCCCATGGTATAGGCCGGCCGCAGGACCACCGGATAGTGCAGCCTGTCGGCGATCTCCAGAGCCTCCTCCACGCTGTAGGCGACCTCGCTCCGCGCCATACCGATGCCCAGCGCGTCCATCGTCTTCTTGAATTCCACGCGGTCCTCGCCGCGCTCGATCGCGTCCACCTGCACGCCGATGACCTTGACCCCGTATTTGTCGAGGATACCTTTCTTATAGAGCTCGGCCGCAAGATTCAAACCGGACTGTCCGCCGAGATTCGGAAGCAGCGCGTCCGGGCGCTCCTTTTCGATGACGGCGGCGACACGCTCCGCGTTCAGCGGTTCGATGTAGGTGTGATCCGCCATCTCCGGATCGGTCATGATCGTCGCCGGATTGGAATTGACCAGCACGATCTCATAGCCCAGGCTCCGGAGCGCTTTGCACGCCTGCGTGCCGGAATAGTCAAACTCGCACGCCTGCCCGATCACGATCGGACCGGAACCGATGATCATTACCTTGTGGATATCTTTCCTCTGCGGCATATCTTTTCCCTCTCCCCCGTTGTTTATTCCGCGCGCGCAGCTCTGACCTGCTCCGCGATCTCCGCCACCTTTTCCTCCGTCAGGATGAACTTTTTCTTAAACCAAAGAAGTGCGACAAAAAGCCCCAAGATCGGCAGGATCGTCATCGTCATGCGCAGACCCACCCGGGAGCTCTCCGCGACCGATGCCGAAAAATCGACCAGTTTGTCCGCTTCCGTCGTCTCGGCGGAGCTGAGACTGAAGATCTGGAGCACGAGCGATGCGATAAACACCGCCACACCGCTGGCGAGCTTGACGACAAAAGTCTGCATCGAAAAGATCACCGACTCGTCACGGCGCCTGTTCTTCAGCTCCCCATAGTCCACCGTGTTCGCCAGAAAGACGGTCGTCAGGACGCTCAGGATCCCGTTGGCCGAGAAGATGAAGAATGCGGGGACGAACAGAACGAACACATTGTTCATCGCGGTGAACGCGATGAGCAGAAGCACGGCGTAGCCCGCGATCGCCATACCGAGACTGATGTTGAAGATGCGGACATTGCCGAAAAACTTCCTGAGGACCGGGTAGAACAGCATCATGGCCAGGATCTGCATCGCGCCGCCGAAGGTGTTGAACAGCGTGTAGCTGTTGAACCACCCCGTGCCGCCGAAATCATACTTAAAGAAATAGATGACCAGATTGGAGGTCGTGTAGATCGAACAGTTGATCAGCACGATGGAGACCACCACCGTCATTGCCTGATCATTCTGGACCAATGCCTTGAACATCTGTCCCACGGAGGGCGACTCCATATTGACGTTTGCCTTTTCCTTGACATTGACGCAGGTGATCGTGATCAGCACGATGAACAGAACGGCCACGATCAGTGTGAACCATTTGAAACCGGCAATCTCGTCCGCGCCGCCGATCGCATGCACGGCCATCATGGTGACGACCATGATGATGGCGCTGCCTGCGCCCGCGCAGCTTCTGGCCAGAGCGGTAAGTCCCTCCCGTTCCCTGCCGCTTTCCGTGAACGCGGGGATCATTGACCAGTACGGGATGTCCATCATCGTGTAGGTCACGCCCCAGAGGATATAGGTGACCGCCGCGTAGATAGTGATGCCTGCCATGTCAAATGCCGGCGGAGCGGCAAACATGAGATAGAGGATCACGGCATTCGTGATCGTGCCGATGAAAAGCCAGGGCCGGAATCTCCCCCAGCGGGTTCTGGTCTTTGCGACCAGCACGCCCATGATCGGGTCGTTGAACGCGTCAAAAACCCGTGCCACCAGAAGGATCGCTCCCATCACCGTCGCCGGCACCCCCAGAAGATCCTGATAATAATAGAGGATGTAGCTCGCGGAGAGCATATAGACCATATCCTTGCCGACCGCGCCCAAGCCATAGGAGATTTTCTCCTTCAGACTTAAAGATTTCATCGCGCACCTCCGTTTTCCGTCGCTGAACACCGATCAGTATTTTAACAAAAAAGCGGTGTCTCCGCAAGAAAAACACCGCCCGTTCCCTTCTTCTCTCACGCCGTCTGCGAGGCCATCCGTTCCTTGATGATCCGCTTCTGTTCATACATCCGCTCATCCGAAAGACGCACATAATCATCGAGCGAGCGGCCGCTGTCCGCCTCCGTGAGGATATAGCCGATACTGAGCGTCGGCGGATACGGCAGCTGCCGGGCAGCCTCGGTCCGGGGCACCTCGTCCCTGATGTTCCCGATCAGCTCCTCCACGCGGCGTCTGTCCGTCTCCTCGACGATGATCAGGAATTCGTCGCCGCCCATGCGTGCCATGATCGCTTCCTGCGGACACACCCGCCGGATCGCCTGCGTGATCGACAGGATCGCCTGATCCCCGCATTCATGCCCGTAACGGTCATTGATCAGTTTCATGCCGTTCATGTCCGCAAAAAGAACGGCCAGACCATTCCCCTCCTGCTGATGCTTCTGGAAGAACGGGATCGCGACCTCCTGATAGCCCATCCGGTTGTAGAAGCCGGTCATCGCGTCGGTGATCGACGCGCGGGAGAGCAGATTGTTGGCGCTCTTCAGGCGGCTGCGGATATAGAGATTCTCGATCGCGGACAGCAGCATCTGGATCGCACGGGTGAGGTAACTGTTTCTGATCATGTGCTCCGCGTGACCGATCACGATATAGCCCGCCGAGCGGTCGCCGAAATGCACCGGCAGGAACATGCAGTCCTTGGGCGCCGGTCTGTCGATATACTCCGAATACATGCGTTCCACCGGTTCATCCTTCGTGATGAGCTTCCCGTTCTCAAAGATGAAGCCGATCTGCATCTCCGGCGGATAACCTTCACGCATGAACAGGTTCTCTTCGGTCTCCGCACCGTTGATACTGTCCTTGAGGAGTCTGGCCTGCTCGCGCTCGGAGGAGAACCGTCTGTCCAGCACCAGATACAGCGAATCACAGTGCAGATAAGGCAGGATCTGTGCAAATATCTCACCGATCTCACGCACGGACGCGCACAGCATCAGGTCGTTTTCCAGACGGATCAGCCTGCGGTTGAAGCTCTCCAGTTCCATGTTCCTGTGAATGAACGCGTTGATGAGCGACGGGGTGTCCTCGGAAAGGTGTTCCCCGCAACCGCAGCTTGTTCTGTGGATCATCTGTGTGCAGACCACGGTGGAACGCGGGAATTCCTCGCCCGCCCAGTATGCCGTGAAATATTCGATGCAGACGCGGCCCAGTGCTGACCAGTTCTGATCGATCGTCGTCAGCGACGGCGTGTGAAAGGACGCCATGTCGATATTGTCAAATCCGGTGATCAGGAAATCCCGCGGGCACTGAAATCCGCGCTTCTCCGCTTCCGTGCAGGCGCCGATCGCGATGTGGTCATTGGCGCACACGATCGCGTCCGGCAGCGTCCCGTAGCGCTCGTAAAAGGTGCGGAAGCCGTTCTCCCCGCAGGAAGGATTGAAACTGTCATAGTAGAAAAACTCGCTGTAATCCCTGTCATCCCAGCCGGCGAGATAATCCCGGATCGCCTGCACACGCATGCTGTTCTCCCGATGGCCCTCCGGCCCCATGAAGAACCAGAAGCTGCGCGCGCGGTGCACCTCCGCCAGATGCCGCATCATCACGGTCATCGACGCGATGTTGTCGATGCCGACATGATGAAAGCCCTCGATCTCGGCACCGATGGAGATCGCCGGCTTGCCGGTCGCACGGATCCTGCGGATCGTCTCCCAGCAGGCCTTCCAGCCGATAAAATCCCTGCGGTCGTCGGACAGATCGTTGAAGATCACGACAAAGCCGTCAAACATGGAAAGATCCGGCAGACGGAAGATATTGTATTCGCCGTAATTATACTCCTCGTCGAATTTCCATGCGCCGCGGCTGCGGAACAGATAGAGCGCCATATCCAGATTCTCCTCGTAGACCGTCTGAAACAGTCCGGAGATCCGGGCATAGATGGCATGATTGGAAGCGTTGTCAAGAAAGATCGCGATCTTTTTCATAGGGGTCACAAAAGTGCATCCAGGATCTCGGGATGGAAACAATGACCGCCCTCGCGGATGTCGTGTGTGAGCCTGTCCTCTGCGTCAAAGAGCCGGTAGGCGGCGCGCACGATATCCAGCTGCTCCCGGACATTGTCCAGTCCGCGCGGCCCGTTCAGATGATCATCCCGGCAGGACTGCACGAAGAGGCGTCTCGGTGCGATCAGCGAAGCCACATCGCCCATGTCAAAGTGTTCCCAGAGGCGGGGGATATAGTTGCAGCTGCAGTTGCTGTTGAGCACGAGAAGGGAATCGCGGTATCCGTAGAGATAACCGCTGATAACGGCAATCGTCACGCGGTCATCCATCGCCGCTGTCCAAAGCGTCTGCATGCCGCCGCCGGAAAAGCCGACACAGCCGAACGCATCCGTCTGCCACCCTTCTTCCCGGCCACGCTCCGCCAGATAGTCCATGAGGCGCATGGCATCCCAGGTGCACATGCCGCAGACGGTCTCGCCGAGACCCTCCGCCATATGGGAGAGCTGGAAGCAGGTGCTGTTCAGGAAATCCTCCTCGCTGTCGCTCCTGCGGTCTTCATCACGACGCTCACCAAAACCGCGGCAGTCCGGACAGGCCACGATATACCCCATCCGTGCGAGCCGCAGACCGTAATCATAGTTGAACTGCCGGATCGAATCCGCGACTGCGGGGATCTCCGCCCGTCCGGCGATGCTTTCCTTGCCGGCGCCCATGTGTCCGGGAAGTGCGAGATAGACCTGCGGCGCGTTAACGGAACCGCTCTTTACGACGGATCGTTCCGGGATCAGCAGATAGAGCGTCATGTAAATGCCCGGCTCCACCTGGATCACCACATGCTCCCGCACGATCTCCGGAGCGCCATCCGAAGCGGGGATCGTGACACGCCCGTCGATCCGGGCGTCCGTCGGGGCTTTTTCCATGCGGTCGAGCCCCAAAAGCTCCGTCAGGGTCCTCCGGCTCTCACGACGCCAGGCGGTAAAATCCTCGTCCGTCGTGCCGGCAAAGGCATCCCTGCGGGCGCGTTTGTCAAACCGTGCGCGCATCGCGGGCAGACTCCCGTAAAACTCGTCATAGTGCAGGGTTCTGTTTCCGTCCTCGCTCATGTCCGCGACCTCCGTGCGCATACAGTAAAGGGGAACCGCAGGAGCGGTTCCCCTTCAGTATACCATAGATCTTCCGCCCGTCCAATACCGGGCGTCAGTTCCCGTTCATCAGCCGTTGAGCGCCTTCAGGTAGCGATCATACTGCTGCTTGCGGATCGCGGTCACATCCGGCAGATGCAGGGAATCCAGCTCGCCGATGTAGGCGTCAAACTCGGTCATCGGACGCGTGCCGGTGATGAAAGCCGTTGCGCTCTCATTCACTTTGGTCTCGATATCCGTCATATAGGTGTTGATCGTGTCGGTCTCATCGGAGGTCGCATAGATGAACGGCCAGGGATCGACCACATACTGACGAAGCTCCGCGTTGCTCTTCGCGTGCCAGTCGGCGACCAGGACATCCGTGGACGCCACGGACTGCTGTGCCGGGAAGACAAAGGAAGGATTGATGCCGAACTGCTGCAGCCAGTCGTTGTCCTGTCCCTTTTCGGTAAAGGATCTCGTCCCGTCCGCGTTCACCACATAGCTCTCACCCTCGATACCCCACTGATAGAGTTCCTGGCAGGCATCGCTCATGGCATAGTCAAGGAACTTCGCCGCGTACTCCGCGTTCTTGGAGTTGGCGCTGATCGCGAACATGTTGCCGAGTTCCACACGGCCGACATAGAAGCCTTCCTTGTCACCGGAAAGCGGAGCCGCGCCGACAAAGGCAGTGGCAGCCGTTCCGTCATAGTAAGGCAGCACGTTGGAATACATCATGGACATCGCCCAGCTGAAGTCATAGGCAACACCGGTCAGATCGTTGCTGATGCGCTCGATGACCTTGTCGCGGTCGATGGAGGTGTACTCCTGCTCCAGCAGGCCATCCTTGTAGAGACCGTTCAGGAATTCCAGATACTTCTTATAGTTTGCGGAATCCGCATAGGCATAGGTCACGTTGCCGCTCGCATCTGCCTGGAAGCCGCTGACAAGATCAAGACCGAAGGCCGGTCCGAACATGTAGGGCAGGAAGTCCGCCATGATGCTCATGGGGATCTCATCATTCGCGTCCCCGTTGCCGTTCATGTCGTTGTCCTTGTAGTACTTGAGCAGATCCACGAGCTCATCCAGCGTCTTGGGAGCCGTCTTGCCGGCCTTGTCCAGCCAGACCTGGTTGTACATCAGGCAAGGTTGATAGTCCTTGCCGACGTTGGTTCCGGGCACATAGTAGATGTTGCCGTCCTCGGCGGTGATCTCCGCCTTGATGACCGGGTTGGCATCCAGCCACTTCGTGAAGTTGGGCATGGAATCAAAATACTTGTTGAGCGGCGTGAACAGACCGGACTTGATGTAGGTCTGGTTCGCGTCCTGATCGGGAAGCAGCACGATGTCCGCGTCCACCTGGCCGGCGGAGAGCATCGGCGTCACGGTGTCCTGATAGTTGTTGTAGTCAACAAGCTGCCATTCCACATCCGCGCCGAAGTCCGCGATGACCTTTTTCACGATCTCCGCTTCCTTGATGTCGACGTTGGCATAGTTCGACGTCTCCGCAAGGATCTTCAGGTGTTTGCCGCCGCCACCGGCTGCGCCGCCGCATCCCGCGAGCATCGACACGACCATCGCGGATGCAAGAAGCATCGACAGAACTCTCTTCTTCATGTTTCTCCTCCTTTTCTTGAAAGAAATAAATGATTGTTTCTATATATACCACGGATCGGCAAGGATCCGCGATCTTCATCCCTTCACTGCGCCGAGCATGGTCCCCTGCACGAGATATTTCTGCACGAGCGGCACGACCAGCATGATCGGGATCACCGCCACCACGATGCAGACATAGCGCACCTGGATCGTCGACTGGGAGAGCGCGCCCATGGAGAGCGATGTGGTCTGCATGATCTCCGTGGAGGCCTGCAGCAGGATCCTGCGCAAAAACGCCTGCAGCGGCTCCTTGGACTGATCCGTGATGTAGAGCATGGCGCTGAAGAAATCGTTGTAGCGCGCCACCGCATAGTAGAGCGTGAGCACCGCCAGCGTCGGCTTGATGAGCGGCACGGCGATCCTTGTCATGATGAAAAAGTCGTTGGCCCCCTCGATCGCCGCTTCCTCGAAGAGCTCCTCGGAGATCGACTCAAAGGCCGAACGGCAGATCATCACGTTGTAGGCCGAGATCAGCGCCGGCAGGATCATCGCCCAGCGGGAGTTGTAGAGCCCCAGGTTCGTCACCACGATATAGATCGGGATCAGACCGCCGGAAAAATACATCGTGAACGCCAGCAGGAAATTCAGCTGTTTCCGCAGGAAAAAGCGCTTTCTTGATAGCGGATAGGCCGCGAGGCAGGTGAACACCACATTGCAGACCGTGCCGACGATCGTATAGAACAGCGTGTTGCCGTAGGCGCGCCACAGCTGTTTGTAGGCCAGCACCGTCTTCATCGCGTCGAAATTGAGATCCACCGGCAACAGGATCACCTCGCCGCGGTTGACGGCATCGCCGGAGCTGATGGCGACGCTCAGCACGTAGAGGAACGGGTAGACGCACACCAGCACGGCGATCGCGAGGAAGATCCAGATCTGCAGATCGAACAGGAAATCTCCGATGGTCCCTTTGTAAAGCTTCTTCATTGCAATCTGTCCCCTTTACCAGATGGCCGTATCCGACACATGTCTGCTGATGCGGTTCGCGACAAAGACGATCGCGAAGTTGATCACGGAGTTGAACAGGCCGACCGCGGTCGCGAAACTGTAGTTCGGCGGGCTGGTGCCGATACCCTGCCGGTACACATAGGTCTGGATGACGTCCGCCGTCTCATAGACCGCCGTGTTGTAGAGCAGATAGACCTTTTCGAAGCCGACGCTCATCATGCTGCCGAGCGTCATGATCAGGAGCAGGATGATCGTCGGTTTGATCGACGGCAGCACCAGATGCCAGATGATCTGTCTGCGGTTCGCGCCGTCCACGCGCATCGCCTCATAGAGATCCGGCGAGATGCCCATGATCGCCGCGACGAAAATGATCGAATTGAAGCCGAAACTCTGCCAGGAACCGGAGATGACATAGATCCGTCGGAACCACTCCGGCAGGTTCATGAAGTTGATGCTCTGAACGCCGAGTCGGTTTAAGAGCTGGTTGATGATCCCGCCCGAGGGGGACAGGAAATTGTTGATCATGCCGCACACGACGACGGTGGAGATGAAATAGGGCAGATAGGTGGCCACCTGAACGGTCTTCTGCACCGGCTTGCGACGGATCTGCGTGACCGCCACCGCGAACAGGATCGGGATCGGGAAGCCGACGATCAGGGACCAGAACTGCAGCAGGAAGGTGTTGCGCACCAGACGGTAAAAATATACCGACTGGAAGAACTGCCTGAACCACTGCAGACCAACGAACGGACTGTTGTAGACGCCCGCGAGACCGGAGCCGATCCGGTATCTGTTGAACGCCATCACGAGGCCGGTCATCGGGAAATAGCAGAACACGGCAAAAAAGATGACGACCGGGATCATCATGTAAAGAAGATACCGATCGCGGTAGATCAGTTTTTTCAGCGGCAGCTTTTTTTCGACATAAGCCGTTTTGTTTTTGTTCTTCGCCATGCGATCCTCCCGCGCAGACATTTCAGCATCTGTCGACATTGAAACACGGGCGGATCATTTTGTACAGAATCAAAAATTCCGGAGGGTTCAGATCTTGCCAACCCTTGCCGTTACTGGGTTTTTGCCTGCTGATATTCGGACGGGATGACCCCCATGACGGCCTTGAAATTTCTCCGGAAGGTGAGTTGGTTCGGATACCCCACGCGCTCCCCGATCGCGGAGAGCGTCAGTTCCCCCTCGCGGATCAGTCCGGCCGCGCGCTCGATCCGCCTGCTCTGGAGATACTGCAGATAGGTCATGTTGTAGCGCTGCTTAAATAATAACAGTAGATATTTATTCCCGACGCGGAAGCGATCCGAGAGCAGCTGGAGAGAGATATCCTGATCGCAGAAATGCTCGTCCACATAGCGCAGGATCTCTTCGTCAAGGCGCCCCGCCTCATCCCGGTTCTTCTCCCCCTCGATCAGCAGGTCGATCACAGACATCAGCGCCGCGTCATAGTAATCAAAGATCTCCTGCAGGGACATGATCCCCTCCGTGCGCCGGATGTTCAGATGCACGGCAGCGAGGCCCGCTGTCTCCCGGACGGTCTTGAGCATCAGCGGATAGAATTCGTCGAGCAGGGCGCGATAGACCTCCGCAGGCGCGTCCAGATCCAGGTTTTTCTTGTAAATATCGAACAGCAGCGCGTGCACGCCGTCACGGTCGCGCCGCTCCAGACAGCCGCGCAGCTGCTCGCGGAAACCCGCGGGGAAATAGTAGTCCGTGCGCGCATCCGCCTGTTCCTCCGCGAAGAAGATCTCTCCCCGCCCGTCGCGCAACACGCCGTCCAGCGCGGCCATGGCGGATTCGCACGCGGTTTTGAGCTCCGCGATGTCCTCGCGCGGACGGTCCACGCCCATGGAGACCATCAGGCGCTCCGCGGAGACCGCCGCGGTGATCTGCCTGTGCAGACTGAAGAACAGTTCCTCGGAAAGCTCAGGGACATCGTCATTGACGATGAGATAAACATCGAACACATCCCGGAAATACCAGACGATGTGGCGTTCCTCCGAGGACCAGGTCTGTGTCACCTCACGGAAGACCCGGTCGAGCCTTCCGCGCAGCTCCTCATCCGCCGCGCGCCGCCCCTCATACGCAAAATTGATGACGGCGACCACATAGTATAGGTGTTTCAGATCCAGGAAATCCTCATCCGTCAGGATGCTCAGCTTCTCCCCGCCCGTACCGTCCGACACGATCGCCTGCAGCATGCCCGCGCCCGCATAGGGACCGATCGTGAGCATCTTCTCGTGATAGCGGTTCTTCTCACCGATCAGCTCCTCGATCCCGCGGATGATCCCGTCCATCTCATCGGCCGGCGCCGCTTCCTCTTTCTCCGCGCTCCCCGTCTCCCCCGTCTGGGAGACCATGCTCTCCAGCATGCCGATCGGCTGATAGTAGCGCTTGCTCTGCCAGTAGGCGAGCCAGACAAAGAACAGGGAGACTAACAGCACCAGAAGCAGCATCCCGAACAGGAAATAATCCGCGCCGAACAGGACCGGTGCACTGCCGTACAGTTCATAGCGCAGGTTGTCTCCGGCCGCGGATCCGCGCGTGAGCGCGGCTTTTCCGGAGACCGTTCCGACCGTGAACAGCTCCTCGCCGTCACAGAGCACCCGCAACCCGTAATCTTCCCCGAGAAGCCGACCCACCGCGCGCTCCGTCTCCTCCGCGTCGATAAACGCGCAGATGACACCGACATCCGCCCCCCGCTGCCAGGTGTAGCTGTCACAGTACAGGATGCCGCGCCGGTTATAATAATATCGCTTGTTATTTTTAAAATGAAAGGTGTCGGTGATCGTTCCGACACGAAGAAACGGCAGTTCGCCCTCCGGCATCACAAACGGTTCCGGCAGATAGACAACGCCGCCGGCGGAATAGGCGCGCGTGTTGCCGTCCAGAAAGACCGTAAAACCGTAGAGCAGGCCGGCATGCGCGGAAGAGATGCTCCTTAACTCCTGCTGCACTGTGTAATCGGCATAGGTGTCCAGTGCGCTGCCGAGCCTTGCGGACATGTAGAGATCCCGCATCACGGTGGAATAACGGAGATCCCTGACGATATCCTGCGCCGCCGCGATCCGGTCGTCGACGACATCGGCCGCCGCGCGCAGGAGGAGCTCATTCTCGCGCTCCGCCTGCGTCCGCGCGATCTGGCGGCTCTCATAGATCAGAAATGCCGCATAAGCGCACATACTGACCGCAATGATCAGTATGTAGCTGAAAAACATGCGCTTGAAGACTTTGCTCTGAAACATGCCCGGCGATGCCGACGTTATCTGTGTTTATGCCTGCGGTGCCTGCGGCTGATCGCTCTGTGTCTGGTTCGCTTTCGCGTCGCGCTTCCGGATGGCCTCCTGCTTCTTGCGCGCATCCTTGCGCGCCTTCTTCCCGGCCTCCTCGGCTCTGACCTTGTCACGCCCGGCCTCATCTCCGGCATTGGCGAGTTTGGCATCCAGTGTCCGCTTCTTTGCGCTGGCCTTTTCCTCCTTGAGCAGCTGTTCATAGCTGCGCTGCGTTCTGCTCTCCGACCGCTTCATGCGGAAATCCTTCACCTGTGTCCTGATCTCCTGCTCCTTTTCCGGATTCGTCAGATGCAGCAGAAGAAGCGCCGAATTCTTGCGCTCGATCCCGCGTGTCCGCCACTTGTTGCCCGTGGCTTCGACCTTGGCGCACGCATAGGAAGCATCGCTGAGCTCCTTCATCGCTTTGGCCAGCAGGTCTACCTGCGCACCGTCTCTGGAGTGATAATCCCTCGAGGAAGCGATCTTACAGACCTCGTCCACCGCCTTCTTCATGCGTTCATATTCCGGGGAACTCCGGAGCAGGCTCTTCTTCTCCTGATTCATTTTGAGCTGGATCCCGCGGATGGTATCCATCATATCCTCCTGCTTCTCCTCAAGCCTTGAGAATTCCCTGCAGGCATCCAGATCGGGTCTTTTTTTGGCGGGCAGGCTCTGCAGATAAGCCTCCTTTTTCTGCGCATAGAGATCTCCGAGCGCCTTTCTCTGCTCGACCGGCAGGCTGTCCATCGCGGTGCAGAGCGCCATCGCGTCGTCGCGCACCTGATCCACGCTCGACCAGGCATCCAGACCGTAGGGCATATTACCCGTCACGGGCCTGTCGCCGTCCTGCAGGGTAACAGCGAGGGTCCTCGGCTCATAGTCAAGGAGATTTGTCGTCAGCGTCCGGAATTCACCCATCGTCACTCTTTCCTGGGAGCCGTACGGGAAGATGTAGCCCTGCTTTTCCATCTCCTCAATAGCATCCATCAGCGCCTTTGACGAGACCTGAACCTCTTCCACGGTATGCGCGAATTCGATATCCTCACGGACGCGGCAGGAAACATCGTAGGGGGTGCCGACCTCCGCCGGCGTGGACGCGTAGTGATCCCGTCCCGCCTCCATCAGATCGGACACATGGTCTCTGAAATAATCGCGGTTCGCACGATCCGCGCCCGCTTCATAATAGGAGAACCAGGTCTTCTTGAGCGCCTTTGCCGCGCGCACCGCCCAGTCGGAACCGATGTGTCCCGTGCTGTACTCCTCATTCAGTCCCGTCAGCGCAGTCTTCATCGTCGGATCATTGACCGGCATGGAGGGATCCGCCAGCGCATAGACGAGCGGCGCCAGTCTGTGCGGATCGATCTTGGGTTGCGCGGGTGCGGGCGGCGGCACTACGGGCGGCTCTTCCATGCCCGCGAACAGATCCGGAACGGTGATATCCAGCAGATCCAGCTGCTGCGGCGACAGCGGCAGCGGCTTCGACTTCGGAAGCGGCCCGTAATCGTGGTCGATCTTGTCCACATCAAAGGAATAGGTGTTTACGCCCGCTTCCCTCAGTTCATCGGCAAAATTCATCTGTTCATTCCCCTTTCAGTACTGTGATAAGTGCTCTGTCAAAAATATAAACGGAACAGCCGGCAAAAATCACACCGGCCTCCGCCAAGCCCTCCGTTGACTTCCTCTCAGCTCTGCATCACCTCGACGACCGCAGGCAGAAACTGCTTCTTGCGCGACACGATGCCCGGAAGCAACGCGCTCTGCCCGTCGTCGCCGATCGGGCAGGAAAAGGCGTGCTCCACGATCCAGGCGGCGTCCTTGCCGTCGAAAAGCACCTCCGAGGTCTCCCGGATGATATCCGTGAGCAGGAAAAAGATCATCTGCAGTCCCTCTTCCGTGCGCTTTTTCGTGAGCGCGGGCAGCACGCGGCTGCGGATATCCGCGAGTTCCTCCGCGTCCATGGAATTGATCTGCCCGATCCCGATGGCGCTCTCTCCGATGGAAAACCGTTTGAAATCCTGTCTGAGGATCTCGTCCGCCGTTTTTTCCTCCATATGGGAACCGGCGCGGAACATCTCTCTGGCAAACTGCTCAGCATCGATCCCGGCGATCCGGGCCAGTTCCTCTCCCGCCGCCTTATCGATCGCCGTGCAGGTCGGACTGCGGTACAGCAGGGTGTCCGAAAGGATCGCCGCCAGCAGAAGCCCCGCCGTCTTCGCGTCGATCTCCGTGCCGGTCTCCCGGTACATCTGATAGATGATCGTGGACGAGGAGCCCAGCGGCTGATTGCGGAAGAAGACCGGCGAGAGCGTCGTCACCGTCCCCAGCCGGTGATGATCGATGATCTCCATGATCTCGGCGTCCTCGAGACCCTGCACGGCCTGGCTCATCTCGTTGTGATCGACGAGGATGAGCTGTTTCTTCCTCGCTCCGAGGAAGTTTCTGCGGGAGATCATGCCCACGAAATTGTCGTTTTTATCCAGCACCGGGAAATAGCGGTGACGCATCTGCGTCATCACGGGCTCGATATCCTCGATGAAATCATCCATGCGAAAGCTCACCAGACCGTCGCTCTTCATGATCGCACGCACAGGCAGGCTTTGATTGATGAGACGCGCCACGGTAAAGGTATCATGCGGCGTCGAGATCACATGACAACCGTGTTCGCCGGCTCTCTTCTGAATGGAGGAGGAGATCTTCGCTCCGTCGCAGACGACGATGCATCCCGCTTCCATCTCGATGGCGCAGAGCTGCGTGTCATAGCGGTTACCGAGGATCACCAGATCCCCCCGTTCGATGACTTCCTCGAGCATCTCCGGATTGCCCGCCGCGATCACCACCTTGCCGGATTCCATGCAGCCCGCCGGGTCACCGACCACCATCTCGCCGTCCAGCGTCTCGGTGATGTTGCGGTAGGGCGTGTGCGCCTCGGACAGCACGCGGTCGTTCTCCACATCCATGTAGGCCTCGACGATGTCGCCCGTCGTGATCAGACCGGCCAGTTTCCCCTCTTTTGTGATACAGAGCGTCACCACACCGGCTTCGCGCATCGCAGCTCCGGCCTTCTTCAGCGAGAGATCCTCCGAATCGCCGGACAGAAAACGCATCTCCATGTCGCGTACCTGGGTCCGCACATCCTTGATATAGAGCGGCGGCTGCACATCAAAACGATGCAGCACATACTGCGTTTCCTCATTCAGATGCCCGCAGCGCGCGGCGATGTAACTGCCGCCGGTCACCCGGTGCTTCAGGGCCGCATAAGCCAGTGCCGCGCAGACGGAATCCGTATCCGGATTCTTGTGTCCGATGACAAAGACCGGCCGCTCGGCCGCATCGTTCCTCTGTTCCGCGGAAGCGTTCATCCTGTATCCTCCTGCCGATATTCTACCAAAGCGGCGCGGTTTTATCAACGAGAGGCTTTGCGCCGGCGGCATTTTGCGTTATGATGGTAGGCGTCATGACGATACTGGAATGCCACAATCTGACCAGGGAATTCAACGACGTGCCCATCTTCCGGGACGTCTCCTTCCGCGTGGAAGCAAAGGAAAAGATCGCCATCGTCGGACCGAACGGCGCCGGCAAGACGACGCTCCTCAAGGTGCTTCTTGGCGAGCTGGAGCCGGATGCGGGTCAGACCGTCTTCGCCCGGGATCTGCGGATCGGCTACCTCGCGCAGAACCAGAACATCGACAGTGAAAAAACGATCTATGAAGAGCTCCTGTCCGTGAAACAGGATCTGCTTGACGCGGAGGCTCGCCTTCGCGCGCTCGAGCAGGAAATGAGCAGTCTGGAGGGTGATGCGCTCCTTCAGGCGATCGAGGAGCACGACCGCCTGAACGAACTGTTCGCCCGCGAGAACGGCTTCGGTCTCCGGGGTGAGGTAACAGGCGTTGCCAGAGGACTCGGCTTTTCGGACGCGGAGCTGGAAAAGAAGATCTCCACGCTCTCCGGCGGGCAGAAGACCCGTGTCGCGCTCGGGCGCATTCTTCTCGGCAAAAACGATCTGATCGTCCTCGATGAGCCGACGAACCATCTCGACATGCACGCGATCGAATGGCTCGAGAACTATCTGCGCGGCTTCGCGGGCGCCGTGCTCATCGTCTCGCATGACCGCTATTTCATGGACCGCATCGTCACCCGCGTGGCGGAGCTTGATCAGACAAAGCTCACCGTTTGGAACGGCAATTACAGCGCCTATGCGGAAAAACGAGCCAAGGCCAGAGAGGAACAGCTCCACGCATGGATGAACCAGCAGCGGGAGATCCGCCATCAGGAAGAGGTCATCGCGAAGCTCAAATCCTATAACCGCGAAAAATCCGTCAAACGCGCGGAGAGCAGGGAAAAAATGCTCGCAAAGATCGAGGTGCTGGACAAGCCGACACAGACCCGCGATGACATGCATCTCACCTTCACCCCCTACGTGGAGAGCGGCAACGATGTGCTGCAGGTGTCGGCACTGAAAAAGAGTTTCGGCAGCCAGCTCCTGTTTTCGGATCTGAACTTTGCGATCCGGCGCGGGGAACATGTCGCCGTCGTGGGAGACAACGGCACCGGCAAGACAACGCTCTTAAAGATCATCAATCATCTGCTCCCCGCGGACAGCGGCTCCGTCCGCACCGGCGTGCGCGTGAAGATCGCTTATTACGATCAGGAGCACCATGTGCTGCATGACGGCAACACCCTTTTTGACGAGATCTCCGACGCGCATCCCGACATGAACAACACGGAGATCCGCACGAAGCTCGCCGCCTTTCTGTTCACGGGCGATGATGTGTTCAAGCAGGTGGGGAGCCTCTCCGGCGGGGAAAAGGGCCGTCTCTCCCTCCTGAAGCTCATGCTCTCCAAAGCGAATTTCCTGCTTCTGGATGAGCCCACCAACCATCTGGACATCACGAGCAAAGAGATCCTCGAGGAGGCGATCCGCGGCTACGAGGGCACCGTTCTTTATGTCAGCCACGACCGGTATTTCATCAACCGCACGGCAACGAGGATCCTGGATCTGGCGGACAGACAGCTCGTCGACTACATCGGCGACTACGATTACTACGCGTCGCACCGTGAGGAACGCATGGCGGGACTGGGCGGACAGAGCGCGCGCGATGAATTGACCCAACCGGTCACGACCTTCGCCGCCGCAGACGGCAGGGCCGACTGGCAGGCACACAAGGAGCAGCAGAAGGAACAGCGGAAACGCGAAAATGAACTGAAAAAATGCGAGGCGGAGATCGCCTCGCTTGAGAAACGAAATAAAGAGATCGACGCGGAGCTCAGTCTCCCCGAAGTCGGCACCGATCTCGCGAGACTTCGGAAACTCTCCGATGAACAGGCCGATATCACGGAAAAACTGGACCGGCTCTATGAAACCTGGGAATCCCTGAGCACCTGAGCCGTTATGCCAGCTTCTGCGCGACGGCGTCGATGAACGCCTCCGTGTTCTTCACCGTGACGCGCTCCTGCGGCAGGGTCGTGATCAGCGCCAGATCTTTGGTCATGATCCCGCTCTCGATGGTGTCCAGCGTCGCCCGCTCCAGTCTGTCGGCAAATTTGACCAGATCGGTCAATCCATCCAGTTCTCCGCGTTTTCGCAGACCGCCCGTCCAGGCAAAGATCGTCGCCACCGGGTTGGTAGAGGTCTCCTCGCCCTTCAGGTGCTTGTAATAATGACGCTGCACCGTGCCGTGCGCCGCCTCGTATTCATAGACGCCTGCCGGCGAGACCAGCACCGAGGTCATCATGGCGAGCGATCCGAACGCCGAGCTCACCATATCGCTCATCACATCGCCGTCATAGTTCTTGCAGGCCCAGATCATACCGCCCTTCGATTTCATGATGCGCGCGACCGCGTCATCGATCAGCGTATAGAAATAGGTAATGCCCGCCTGTTCAAATTGACTCTTGTAGTCATTTTCATAGATCGTGTCAAAGATCTCCCGGAACCGCGCGTCATAGGTTTTGCTGATCGTGTCCTTGGTCCCGAACCAGAGCTCCTTTTTCTGATCCAGCGCGTACTGGAAGCAGGCCCTGGCAAAGCTCTCGATCGACGCGTCCAGGTTGTGCACACCCTGCACGACACCCGGCCCTTTGAACTCCTGGATCAGTTTCCTCGTCTCCTGCCCGTCCTCTCCGGTAAAGACCAGCTCCGCCTTCCCCGCGCCGGGAACCCGGAACTCCACATTTTTATAGACATCGCCGTAAGCATGGCGGGCCAGCGTAATCGGCTGCTCCCAGTTCTTCACACAGGGCTCGATCCATTTCACGATGACGGGTGTCCGGAACACCGTCCCGTCCAGGATCGCCCGGATCGTGCCGTTGGGGGATTTCCACATCTCCTTGAGTCCGTATTCCTTAACGCGGTCGGCATTCGGTGTGATCGTCGCACATTTGACCGCGACACCGAGACGTTTCGTGGCCTCCGCCGAGTCGATCGTCACCTGATCGTCCGTTTCATCACGGTGTTTCAGCCCCAGATCATAGTATTCCGTCTTCAGATCGACATAGGGCAGAAGAAGTTTCTCCTTGATGAGCGCCCACAGGATCCTTGTCATCTCATCGCCGTCCATCTCCACGAGCGGCGTTTTCATCTCGATCTTTGCCATAACCGTTCCTTTCCCTTTTATCTGCTCTTGGGTTTACTTAACCGGATGCGTGACCGCGATCCCCAGCTTCTTCTCCGCGGCCTCGACCCGGTCCTCCAGTTCCGCGTCCGTCATGATCGTCACACGGCCGCCCGCGTATTCCTCATCGACCCAGGCCTTAACCTCGGCGACCAGCGGGGAATTCTTCTGCATCGCGTCCGCGTCCTTCAATCCGTAGTGTACATTGATCCAGTGAGCGATGCCCGCCAGACCCGATGTGTTGGAAACGGCGCTCACCGGCGGCCGGTTCAGGAATTTCTCCGTATCAAAGATGTTATAGATCTCCTCATTTTTCAGAAGACCGTCCGCATGGATGCCCGCGCGCGTCACATTGAAATTCTTCCCGACAAACGGTGTGTTCGGCGGGATCTTGTGGCCGATCTCCTTTTCATAGTACTCCGCGAGATCCGTGATCGCCGTCGTGTCCATGCCATCCAGCGTTCCCTTTAACTGCGCATATTCAAAGACCATCGCCTCCAACGGCGTGTTACCGGTCCGCTCACCGATCCCGAACAGCGAGGTGTTGACCGAAGAACAGCCATAGAGCCAAGCCGTCGTCGAATTGGTGACCGCCTTGTAAAAATCATTGTGTCCGTGCCACTCGATCAGTTCCGAAGGCACGCCGCCGTTCGTGTTGAGTGCGTAGATGATGCCCTGGACACTGCGCGGGATGACCGCGCCGGGGAAATTGACGCCATAACCCATCGTGTCGCAGGCACGCACCTTGACCGGAATGCCATAGCTGTCCTTGAGCTTCATCAGTTCCAGACAGAACGGCACCACAAAGCCATAGATATCGGCGCGTGTGATGTCCTCCAGATGGCAGCGCGGGCTGATCCCCTCCTCCAGGCAGGACCGCACCACGGACAGGTAGTGCTCCATCGCCTGACGACGCGTCATCTTGAGTTTCATGAAAATGTGATAATCCGAGCAGGAGACCAGGATCCCGGTCTCTTTCATGCCGATCTGTTTGACGAGTTTGAAGTCCTCTTCGCTCGCGCGGATCCAGCTCGTGACCTCCGGGAATTCATAGCCACGGTTTAAGCAGCGGTCAACGGCGTCCCGATCCTTCTTGCTGTACAGGAAGAATTCGCTCTGGCGGATCAGACCCTTCGGACCGCCCAGCCGGTGAAACTCGTCATAGATGTGCAGGATCTGATCAGCCGTGTAGGGCGCGCGGGACTGCTGCCCGTCACGGAAGGTCGTGTCCGTGATCCAGATCTCCTTCGGCATGTTATGCGGCACGATGCGGTCGTTGAACGGGATCTTCGGGATCTCCTCATAGGGGAACATGTTACGGAACACATTGGGCTTGGCGACATCGTCAAGGATGTACATGTGCTCCTCGATCTGGAGGAGATTGTTATGCTCGTTTAAGGTTACCGGCCGGCTGAAAAACGCCTCATTGTCCTGTTTCATTGTTTTCTCCCATGATCACGGCTTTTTGACCCTGTTTCCGAAATCAACGTTTCGTATTATACACGCTTTATCGTCGTAAAGCAATCCCACAGAAAAAGAGAGACGGGAGTTCCCGTCTCTCTTCCTTCTTCGGTATTCGGGGAGACCTGATCAGGTCCCCGTCTTCTTCATCAGCCATCCCTTGATGTCGGAGACGCCGCGGAACTGACGGAAGCTGTCACCCTCCACCAGCACCATGGTGGGCGCCTGCATGACACTGTACTTGGCGACCAGATCGGCTTCCTCATCGGCATCCAGTTCCCTGTAATCCACACCCGCCTTGTCCAGCAGTGTTTCCGCCGTGACACAGTTCGGGCAGGTCTTCGTCTTGAAGAGCAGGATCGTGCCGTCTCCGGAAAGCGTCGCACTCGCCTGCCGGTCGATCGTGTCGATCGCTTCCGTGAAACGGGAAATGTCCACGACACTCTGCGCTTCCGTCTCACTCTTCTCCAGCGTCTCCGGGATCACATCATCCACCGGTGCGGGATTGGGTCCCTGATGCGTGAGCACCGAACGCTCGATCTCATAGTTCCTGCGATCCTTGTATTCCTGTGCTTTACCGTCATTCCAGTTCTGCACCGGACGGTAATAGCCGGTGATTCGGCTGTAGACCTCGGTCTTCTCGCCGCAGATCGGGCAGACCGGCTGCTCACCCGTCAGATAGCCGTGATCTTTGCATACGGAATAGGTCGGTGACATCGTGTAGTAGGGCAGCTTGTAGTTCTCCGCGATTTTGCGAACCAGCGCCGCAGCAGCCTTCCAGTCGGGCAGCTTCTCACCCAGGAACGCGTGGAAGACCGTGCCGGAGGTATAGAGTGTCTGCAGATCATCCTGGATATCCAGTGCGGAGAAGATATCCTCCGTATAGCCGACCGGCAGATGCGAGGAATTGGTGTAATACGGCGTGCCGTTCCGGTTGGCCGTCACGATATCCGGATACTGCTCCTTGTCATGCTTCGCAAAACGATAGGTCGTGGACTCCGCCGGCGTCGCCTCGAGATTGTAGAGATCGCCGTACTGCTCCTGATAGTCGGAGAGCCGCTCGCGCATGTGGTTCAGGACATCGCGCGCGAAACGCTGCACCCGCGCGTCCGTGAGGTCCGCCTGCAGCCACTTCGCGTTGAGTCCGACCTCGTTCATGCCGATCAGTCCGATCGTCGAGAAATGATTGGTGAAGCTTCCGAGATAACGCTTTGTATAAGGATAGAGTCCCTGCTCCAGAAGCTTCGTGATGACCGTGCGCTTGGTCTTGAGACTGCGTGCGGCGATGTCCATCAGATTGTCGAGCCGGTGATAGAAATCCGCCTCATCCGACGCGAGATAAGCGATCCGCGGCAGATTGATCGTCACAACGCCGATCGAACCGGTGGACTCGCCGGAACCGAAGAAACCGCCGGACTTCTTTCTGAGCTCGCGCAGATCCAGACGCAGTCTGCAGCACATCGAGCGCACATCGCTGGGCTCCATGTCGGAATTGATGTAGTTGGAGAAATAGGGCGTGCCGTATTTGGCTGTCATTTCAAACAGGAGCTTGTTGTTCTCCGTCTCGCTCCAGTCAAAGTCGCGCGTGATGGAATAGGTCGGGATCGGATACTGGAAGCCGCGTCCGTTCGCGTCGCCCTCGATCATGATCTCGATGAAGGCCTTGTTGACCATATCCATTTCCTTCTGGCAATCGCCATAGGTGAAATCCATCTCTTTACCGCCGATCAGCGCAGGGAGATTCTTCATATCGTTGGGAACCGTCCAGTCGAGCGTGATGTTGGAGAAAGGTGCCTGCGTGCCCCAGCGGCTCGGCGTATTGACCCCGTAGATAAAGGACTGCACGCACTGCTTGACCTCTTCCTGCGAGAGATTGTCCACCTTGACGAAGGGCGCGAGATACGTGTCAAACGACGAGAACGCCTGTGCACCTGCCCACTCGTTCTGCATGATGCCGAGGAAATTGACCATCTGGTTGCACAGCGTGGACAGATGATTGGCCGGAGACGAAGTGATCTTGCCCGGAACACCGCCCAGACCCTCCTGGATAAGCTGCTTTAAGCTCCAGCCCGCGCAGTATCCGGTCAGCATCGAGAGATCATGCAGATGGATTGCCGCGCTCCTGTGCGCCTCCGCGATCTCGTCGTCATAGACCTCGCTCAGCCAGTAATTTGCGGTGATCGCACCGGAATTGGAGAGGATCAGGCCACCGACGGAATAGGTGACCGTGGAGTTTTCCTTGACGCGCCAGTCGTTGATCTTCAGATAACTGTCCACCAGATCTCTGTAGTTGAGCAGCGTGGAATTGATATTGCGCACCTTTTCGCGCTGTCTGCGGTAGAGGATATAGGCCTTCGCGACATCGGCATAGCCGGACTCGGAGAGCACCTTCTCGACGCTGTCCTGGATCTCCTCGACCGTGACCTTGCCGTCCTTGATCTTCTTCTCAAAGTCTGCCGAAACATGCAGCGAGATCAGTTCGATGACGCTGGCATGATACTGCTTTCCGAGCGCTTCGAAAGCCTTGGTGATCGCCGCGCTGATCTTGCTGATGTCAAAATCCGCGATTTTACCGTCCCTTTTTACTACCTGATACATGAAATCCTCCCACAGAAAAACAAGTTTGACGCGAACGATAATAGAATAACATAAGGTTGTGTAAACGTCAATATGTTGTGTTGGAATTTTTCAAAAAACAAGATGTGGTGTAATTGGCAGTTTTTCGCCGTTTGGAAAAGGTGCTCTTCACTCGCTCCCGCGAATTCGGGCATTGGGGATATAGCGCTTCGCGATCTGTTCGTATTGATGCATCTCTTCGGATGTCGGTGCGTGCAGATCCTTGTCCGGTACGGTATCCCGGGGGATGAAAGCCTGCAGGAAGTAGTTTTCCGCACCCGCGAGCATTCTGCCGATCGCATGAAAATCCTGCTCGTCGTGAAATTCCCGCACGACAGTCGTGCGAAACTCCACCTCCGCGTCGCACGACGCAAGGAGCGCGATGCTCTCCAGGACAGGCGCCGTGTCAAATCCCGGGATCCCCGTCGTCTGCGCGTATTTCTCCGGGCTGTTCTTGACATCCATCGCGATGCGGTCCGCCAGGTGCTCTTCGAGGATCTGCCGCAGCATCTGCGGATGGCAGCCGTTGGTGTCCAGTTTCACGAGGTATCCCATCCTGCGGATCCGTCCCAGAAAAGCCGGCAGTTCCCTGTACAGACAGGGTTCCCCGCCGCTGACCGCGACACCGTCCAGGAGTCCCTTCCGCTTTTCCAAAAATAAAAAAAAGGCCTCCTCATCCATCACCGGTTCAGCGGAGCCGTCCGCCAGCTCAAAGTTGTGGCAGAAGGGGCAGCGCAGATCACAGCCGCCGAGAAAGACCGTGCAGGCCACGTGCTCCGGATAATCCAGCAGCGTCATTTTCTGAAGTCCGCAGAGACGGATCATGCCTGTGCTTCCACGGATGCCATCGGACAGAGGGCCGTGATCCGCCGGATGAACGCGTCCGTCTCCTCCTCGCTCCTGTCGTAAAGGGCGACAATGTTGCGTGTTGCGGTGTACTCGATATTGATATCGTGTCCGGCGATGTTCTCCCGCAGTGCTTCCCGGATCATCGGCATGATCTCTCCGGCTTCCCGTCCCTCTTCCTCGTGCTCCCTGCCGGCAACGCCGACATAGAGGATCCGGTACTCCTTGCCCTTTTTCTCCATCAGTTTCATGATGTAGCAGAGCATGCGGACATGCGCGGGATTCTCGATCGGTTTGCCGGCCAGCATGTCCTTTTGCAGTCTTCCCTCCAGTTTGGAGGATGTCCGTACGGTGCCGCTCAAATCAGCCGCCTTGCCGTCCACCGTCACGGCCGATAGCTCGCCCTTGTCAAGAAGCTTCAGAAAGATCTCCGCCAGCGCCGGGTCGAACTGCGTCCCGGAGCACCGCCGGATCTCGTTGCGCACCTCGTCATCCGTCAGACGTTTTCTGTACACACGGTTCGAGGTCATCGCGTCATAGCTGTCCGCCAGGCTCAGGATCCTGGCGATCAGCGGAATGTCCGTGTCGGAAAGCCCGTCCGGGTAGCCCTTGCCGTCGAAACGCTCGTGATGATAGCGGATGCCGTCCAGCAGTCCTTTGATGCTGCCGCCCATGGTGGACATGATCTCGTAGCCGATCTCCGTATGCTTCTTCATCAGACTGAACTCTTCTTCCGTCAGCCACCCCACCTTGTTCAGCACATTGTCGGCGACACCGATCTTGCCGATATCATGCACCAGGCCGATATAATGCACGCGCAGGATGTCCTCCTCCGACAGATCATAGTCCGCAGCCATCTCCCGCGCAAGCCGTCCCGCATAGAATCCCACACGCTCGGAATGTCCGCCCGTGTATTCATCGCGCGCGTCGATGGCGCCGGCGATCGTCTCGATCGTCGTGATCGTCATGGCCGTCTGATCCTTCTCCCGCGCTTCATACGAGGTCACCTCATCATAGACCATCTGGATGATCGTGGCCGTCATGAGCATGATCAACGCCAGGCAGAGGAACACCCCCAGCTGGTGGTACCTGCTGATATAGAATCCGGCCAGTTCCCCAAGGGAAAAAACCACGAACAGGATCATGCCCACCATGGTGATCCGGTATTCCCTGACACGCTTGCTGCGGAAATCCTCGACCATGCAGATGATCGCGATCACGGCGCAGACGCCGGTCCAGATATGCGACATCACCAATGTCCGGTAGAACGGACAAAGACCGGTCATGTGCAGCAGGATGTTGATCACGATCTGCACGAAGGCCAGACTCTCCGCGATCATATACCGTTTATGATAGATCCTGTGCTGAACCTCATCAAAATACATGCAGGAAAAGGCGCCGATCAGTTCCACCGTGAGATAGGCAAAATACTGTGACAGCGAAGGTCTGGAAAAGATGAACTGCCGGATGGTGGATTCACTGAACACCCACAGCGCGATATCGATCATCAGGATCGCCAGCTGCCGGGAAGCGCCGATCCGGAATGCCCTTCCCAGAAACAGCGAGGTAACAAGAAGAAGGATGCCCAGGATCAGCACGACGGCGGCGATGGCGAGCACCGGGATGCCGTTCTGCAGCACGGCGTACCAGGCGTTGTTCCCGTACCCGAATTTCACGCCGTGCAGAACACCCTTCGTCTTCACGCGCAGATCGACCCGGATCTCCTTTCCGGCGTCCGCATCGCTCAGTTCCACAACGACATAGGCACTGGGGATGTAGAAGCTCATCCCTTCAATAGAGTCCGATGTATATTCCGCGCGCACCTCACCGTCAATAGAGACGATGATATCCTCCAGCGCGGGTCGGAACGTCAGGCTCATCCCGTCGGTCAGGTCATCGGGGAGGCGGTTCACGATCACGATCTCCTCGCCCGGTTTTCTTTCCACGCTGGTCGGTAGCTCGATCGCCGTCTCCGTCCCGTTCTCCACGAGCCGCCAGCCCTCATTGAGATTCCCTGTGGAGAAATCGCCCATGGGCGCTTCTTCCGCGTTGTTCCCGTCAGCGGCGGCGATCACCATGATCAAAACAGCGAACACAAAAACCGTAAACGTGCCGATCCGCAGCACGTCATCCCAGATCCTTAATAAACCGCCCTTCTTCGTCTTTTTCACGAAGTCATGCCTCCGTCAGCCTCTGCGGCACCGGCAGCCCGTCCACTTTCGTCCGTCGCATCCTTTACCTGGATCACAAAACCGCCGAACCGTCGTCCGTTCGTGCGGATGGCGCTGATCTCAAACCGGTAGACTCTTCCCTTATATTCATAGTTCTTCCTCACCGGCTCCGAGGGATCTGCCGATCCGGCAAAGGACAGGAGCGGCTGGCGTAAAAAGGTGTTGAACCTGCCGCCGTTCCCGGGGATCCTCTTTTCCAGTTCCCACTCCTCAAGCTCCGGGAACAGCGCGGTCGCGCACTCGTTGCAGCCCATGAACCGCAGCTTGCGGTCAAAATAGATATACCCGATATTTCTGATCCGTTCCTCCAGAATGCTCTGGTTGTTGAAGATGGAATAGTTGTTCAGCCGGATCAGAAGAGACGCATAGACGACCGCACAGACCGTGAAGATCATCGGCACCAGTTCGACATCCAGATGCACGATACGCTCCACCAGATAGGTGCCGACGGCAAAAACATCGGCGAACAGGAGCGTGTAGACATTGATCCTGCTGACCACATTCTTCCTGTTGAGCGAATACAGGCCAATCCCGATGCCCGCGATCGTGTAAGCAAGCAGCATGACGAGATAGACCGTATGCAGCGGACCGTATTCCTTGTCCAGAAAGGCACCGACGGAATTGGCCTTAAACGCCGCCGACCGGTAGAAGAGCGTTCCCTTTCCCATCGTGCACACGCTCGCGTAGACGAGGAGCTGGGCCACATACATGGCCATGCGCAGGGGCACCGGCACAGACACCCGGCAGATGCTGCAGATGATGAGCAGAACGATCATCGGCGCGAAGACACCGCCCACATAGGCGATCTTGTTGGCCAGAAGCGCTTCCGCGAGATTCTGTGAGGCAGCCATCGCGAAAAAACCGCCGCTGCTGACCGCGATGATCACGAGAAGCAGGATCATGTTGATGTCTATGGCTCTGCTGTAAGCTGTGATCAGCAAAAGCAGAAGCAGTGCGATCCCGAAGCTGACCAGATAGATCATTTCATCCCCTCCGCTTCCGCCTGCAGCGTGTCCATGATGACAGCCACCGCCTCCTCCTGCTGAGCCTCCGCGGAGATCGTCGCCGTGCCGTCTCCCCGCTGCAGACCGTAGTTGCCGAACTGCGCGTGATTGCCGCCGTCGATGACATGCGTGAAATAAAACCGGGATCCCAGCGTGTCCCCCCTGCGCATTCTCTTCGTGTTGATGATGCCGTCCTCGGAACCGCAGAGCACGATCTCCGTCAGGTCCTCATCCCCCCTTTTGATCAGGTAGGCAGCGCACAGGATCACGCCGTCCAGCCTGTCGCCGTGTACCTCCGCGAACTGCGCGGCGATCGCACCGCCGAGAGAATGGCCGCCGACGTACCAGTGCGCGTAATCATAACGGTCCATCACGGCAGCCGCACGGCCGTTGTCAAACACCGCCAGATGAAACGGCTCCTTCAGAAGGCAGACATCCATCCCAGCCTGCGCAAGGCGCCTGACAAACGGCGCATATGCCGTCTCCTCCACCTTGGCTCCCGGAAAAAACAGCAGTGCGCGATCCGTCGACGGACCGTCAAAAAACCAGTCGTAATCCGTCTGTGACACGCTGACCCCGTCGCCCGACGCAAGTGCTTGCACGGCTGTCGCATCGGCATGATAATAACAGCCCGCCCAGCAGAAAAAGCCGATGATCAGTCCGACGATCAGAACCGCCGGTATGATGATTCTTTTTCGACACAGTTTTTTCATTTTCGTAACTATTCAGTTTATCAGATATCAGGGAAATTGACAACGGCGTGCTGTTCGTTTCACGATCAGGATAAAGCGCGCTCACAGATCAAACAGACTCATCTGCGGATATCTGTCCGGCAGTTCCTGCATATAACCGAAGCACGCATCCGGCGTACACATGATCCCGTTATCCATGCAGATCTTTTGAAAAACCGCCGATAATTCTTTTGCATTCGGGCTCGGCAATTCATACGCATTCCCGTATCGCCGGATATACCGTTCTTTCATCCCCGGAAAATGCCTGTCAAGTGCCGCGTAATAGTACTCGCGGTCACCGTCCCGCAGCGTCAGGCCCATACCGAAATCGATGATGCCCTTTACGCCCGCCCCGACACATGCATGAAGGATCGCCGTGATGTTTTCTTCCGTGTCATTGATGAACGGAAGGATGGGCGTGATCCATACAATCGTCGGAATGCCTCTCTCCCGCATCCTTTCCAGCACTTCGATGCGGCGCTTCGTGTTGCAGACATTCGGTTCCAGGATCCGGCACAGGTCATCATCATAAGTGGTAAGGGTCATCTGGACCACACATTTTGTGCTGCGGTTGATCTCATCCAGCAGATCGATATCCCGGAGAATAAGGTCGGATTTTGTCTGTATCGCGACCCCGAATTCATGATCGCGGATGATCTCCAGACATCTCCTTGTCAGCCGCAGTTTTTCTTCGCAGTGCATATACGGATCCGACATGGCGCCCGTACCGATCATGCACTTTTTCCTTTTTGACCGCAGCGCCGCCTCCAGCAGCTCGGGCGCATTCTGCTTTACCTCTACATCTTCGAAAGGATGCGTGAACTGATAGCACCTGCTGCGGCTGTCACAGTAGATACAGCCGTGCGTGCATCCCCGATAGATATTCATTCCGCAGCGCCCGCCGCTTCCGGTCAGGATTGATCTGGCATTTGCAAAATGCATAATATCAAAAGTCTCCTGTTATTTGCATTTCCGCCGGAATACACAAAGATCTTGTTTTCATAGAACAGCTTTCCTTATACAGCTCCAGGCAGTTATCAGACGATCCGCAGACCATGCCGCATTTGCGGGACTGGTGGACGGAAGACAGACCGCCGGTCTGCCGGTCTCTTTCTCCGAATACCTGCGATAGTATTTATACGCAGTCTGACCGTTAACATAGATCTGCCGGATATCGGCATGCTCCAGTATCACGCGCAGGTCATTCGCCGACACGTTTCTGATGCTGGAATCAGACGAGCCGTCTATATCGCATGATCCGATCACATCCCAGACTGCGATGTGATTGCGCAGAAGAAACGCCTTCTTTTCCGGGACAGCATGCGGCGTATCTTCCCCATATACCGCGGAAACAACCCTCCAGAAGCGATTCTGCGGATGCCCGTAAAAGAAACCTTCTTCCCTTGATCTCACGGAAGGAAAGCTTCCCAGTATCAGAATCTCGGAGTTTTCATCATACAACGGAGGTATCGGATGTCTGATCATTCATCTCCCTCTCGAAAACGAGTCTGCCGATGTTTATCGTTTTGAAATATCCCACTGATATATCGCAAGATCAACCTTCCCGTCAGAGACGGTTATCCCTTCCGCCTCCAGGAGCATGGCCTGCGCGCCCGGTCCGCCGAAAGCAAATTCACCGGCCAGTTCTCCCTTTGCGTTCACAACACGGAAGCAGGGAATACTGTCGGGATCCGGGTTCCTGTGAAGCGCGTTTCCGACTGCCCTGGCCATCTTCCTGTCACCCGCGATCTCCGCGACCTGCGAATAGGTGGCAACGCGGCCATATGGTATCTTCTTTACCGCTTCATAGATCCTCTTTGAAGGACTGTCACTGACAAGATCATAGCTCTCGGCGATCATCAGCCTGATATCTTCGTCCGGAATGCTTTCGTCAAGGATGATCGTATTCCAGTGATCCTTGTTCTGATGATATCCCGGTATAACAGATTTATAGATCTTACGCCAGAAGAACGCCTTCTCCGGAACCACCTTCACATTCAGATTGATGGATCCATCCTTTTCATACGTCCACAGAAACGCCTTTTTATTCCCCTTGAATCTGACCAGCTGCCAGTTCGGATCATGGAACGGGGCATCCCGGTAGGTGTCCGGAAAAGAAAGGCCGTATGCCAATGCGTCTTCTCTTGTTTTCATGGCATTCACCCCTTGCCCTCCAGGTAATCCACGATAGGTTCAAT
>JAILOV010000048.1 GCA_024690605.1 Lachnospiraceae bacterium
ATATCCTCTAAAGAACTTAGAAAAGAGTTGGGGATATAGTTTATGAAGAGTGTTGAGTATTCCCAGCTTGTTAAAAGGAAGCTCCTGAAACTCAAAAAAGAGCTTGCCGGGGAGTATGGTGAGGAGAAAACGAAAGAAATCCTGACGGCTATGGCAGACCATGTTGACATGCTTGGGCAACATGAAGAAAGCGGTGTCAGCATATCCCGTATGTATGACATAGATACTGATTATTGGTATTTATTCACGAATCACAATTATTTTATCTATAGGATTGAAGCAAAGAAAGTGGTTGTTGTCCAGATGTTTAATGAGCGTGAAGATTTCATGATGAAACTGTTTGGAATATCCGGACGGACTCAGGAATCTATAGATTATTGGGGAGAATGAAAATCCTGGGAGGTGTTTCAAAAAGAAACCACTGGCAACACTTTGGCAACAAAAAATCAGATAGTCAGAATAAAATGTGGAAATGAGATAAGAATACGCCATATTTTATGCCAAAACTAAACATATATGCTAAAGTTCTTCCGAGAACTTATGGAGATGGAGTGATAACGAGCCAAAGTAGAGAAGAGATCATCAGCGGTCACCGGAGGTGACCGGCAAAAAGCCAGACACACCCGCAAGCTCGCTTGCAAGGGTGTGTCTGCTTTTTTGCCGGAGAGCTTGCGGAGCAAGCGTCTGATGATCTCGTATCACCTTGGCGACAACAGTCAGCGAGATGGAGCGAAGCGGAATCGAGCGGAGTTTTGAACTCCGCGGAATTGTGCGGAGTTTTTCGGTAACTGCCTCATCATAAGCGTTAATTGCATCATGTTTACGAAAATGATGCAATTAACATTGACAATGAGTATATTGATATATGGACAAATTTTTTGATGAAGGCTCCAACAAATCAGGTAGCTGGAGGATTAAAAAGGATGAGAGTGATTTTGACAAGCTCACTTGGTGGGCAAGAAAAAATAAATGGCAAGAGGCTTCCGGCCAAGTTGCCTGAAACCAACGGATTATTGAAGAATATTCAAGCTGTTTGGAAAAATGATTCCAAGGTAATGATCATCAGCGGATCACCTGCATATTATGACAAAAATGATAGCGTATTATTCTGCCTGAAGGGAGCTTTTTCTCTGAGCAATCTCAGTGCTTCAGAAGTATTGATGTGTGACGAACGAAACAAAGAGATCATAGAACGCCTTCCTGAAATAGATGTGCTGATCCTGGCAGGTGGACATGTGCCGACACAAAACAGTTTTATGAAGACTATAGGGTTAAAAGAACGACTGCAGGTCTGGGATGGTTTGCTGATTGCATGGAGTGCCGGATCCATGAACTGTGCTGAAACGGTTTATGCAGGTCCGGAACTTCCGGGGGAGGCAGTTGATCCGAATTATCAAAGATGGATCAGCGGTCTTGGAATAACAAAAACCAATATTTTTCCTCATTTCGAGGCACTGAGGGATGAAACGCTTGACGGGATGAGACTGATAGAGGATATTACCTACGCCGACAGTATGGCACACGAGATAATTGCTTTGAATAACGGAAGTTTTATTGTTGCAGACAATGGCGTAGAAACACTTTATGGGGAAGCATACAGCATCAAAAACGGGGAGCAGAAACAAATCTGTGCAGATGAAAAATGGATACAGCTATAAACAGTTTTATAAGTAAATATCAGCTTGATAACACTAGATCATTTGGAAAGCTTTAAAAAGCAGGATGAAAGAAGAAGGAAGCCAGTTGGTTACAAATTATAACCAACTGAAAACGTCTAACAGATTCAATTCTCCGCCACAAACTTATCCAGCTGACTTTGTATCTCGGCGATCACTTTGCGAAGCCCTGCGTCTTCCATATGGCTTAACATTTCGGGAATGACCTCATCCGGATCGGATATCCCGGTATACAGCTTTGACCGGTATTCCATGATCATCTTCTTGATCTCATTGCATTCGGATTCCACGGAACTTAAGTCGGGCGTAAATCCCATGGCAACGGATACCGTCGCATCGGCATAGCCCGCCAGCGTCTTCTCCCACTGATGGATATCGGTAGGCACTTCCGGAAACGGAGAAGCCTCAAGCGCACCCAATGTGACGTGCCCCTGCGTATATGCCTGGACGTTCATATGATCGGTACCTTCCGCGGTACGGATGATCGTGCCGTCCACATTCCGGTTATAATGCTTGCCCTCAATACCGTAGCGTGCGGTTTCCCTGTACCACGGATCCGTATTCATCAGTTCGATCAGTTTCATCGCCTCGACAGGATGCTCCGTGAAAGCGCTGACAGCGGTCATTGCCTGAATGGAAGATGTGCTGAGGTACGGTCCGTCGAACCGGGCGATATAGACCGGTTTCTTGATCGTATTTGCCCATATGGATTCGGCGCTAAACCAGCCCTGGCCGGATTGAACCACACCGGATTCGGCCCGGGGCATCTTTTCCAGTTCTGCGGCATCGGGATTGATATAGCCCAGTTTCTGCCACCGGTGCACGGTCTGCAGCCGCTCTTTCCATGCCGGGATCTCCAGAGCGCATTTAACTTCGTAAGCATGGCTCGTTCCCTGTGCGTTCCAGTCCAATCCGACCAGAATATCCATGTTCAGCCAGTCAACGAGAGCCATCTGCCATGAGGTGATACCCGACGAGGCGACCTTGATCGGATAGTCATCCGGATGATCGTCCTTATAGGCCTTTAGATACGGTTCGATCTCCTCAAAGGAAATGTCCAGATCCTGCTCAAATCCTTTCTGTTTCAGATAATAATCCCTGTCCAGGATCCAGAAGATCTCAAATCCGATATCCTTCATATGCGGGACAGCGTAAACCCTGTCATGCACCTTCGTGCCGGCCCATGCGGATTCGAGAACCGTGTCTTTTAACCCGGGATACTGATCCAGATCATCCGTCAGATCCCGGAAATTACCGGCGGAAACGTTTTTCGCAAAATCATTCCACCAGTTGAGAACGGATGACAAGAAAGCCAAATCGTGGTAAACTGATTGATACTGACGTTTTATGGGAACAGACAACCTGTTGCAGCAAACGGAGATACGAATGGAACACTGGATCGCAGTGGTCGATGACGAAGCGATATGTCTGACAAATGCGCGGAACATGCTCGGCGAAGAGGGGATGCGCGTCAGCTGCCTGCGATCGGGAAGCGATCTTCTGAAATTTATAGCGAGAAACTCGCCGGATCTGATCCTTCTGGATATCATGATGCCGGGCATGGACGGGTTTGAGACGTTTAATGCCCTGCGGAAGCTGGAGGATGAGCTCGGCAGACCGCATGTTCCCGTGATCTTCCTCACGGGGGATAATGACGCTGCGGTCGAACAGCAGGGACTGGAGCTCGGCGCATCCGATTTTATCCGAAAGCCTTTCAACAAAGAGATCATCGTCAAGCGGATCGGGAACACCATCGCCAACAACAAGACCATCGAGAGTCTGACAGAGGAGGCGATGGTCGACAAGCTGACAGGCTTTCTGAACAAAGCCCACGGGGCGGAGCGGATCTCCAAACTGTGCGGTCGCAAGACCGGCGCCCTCATGATCCTGGATCTGGACAATTTCAAGCTGGTCAACGATCTGTTCGGCCATGAGATGGGAGACCGGGTGCTGGTGGCGTTTGCCGATATCATCCGGAATAACACGCGGGAGACCGACACGATCAGCCGGATCGGCGGTGACGAGTTCATGGCGTTCTATGAGGATCTGACCGATGAAAGTGCCGTGACATCCATCACCCTGCGGCTCAATGCGCAGCTGCAGGAGGAAGCAGATGCGCTGATGGGGGAGGGGCACGGCATCCCGCTGGGGATCTCCGTCGGTGTCGTGATGGTCCCCAGACACGGCAGGGATTATGATAAACTGTTCGCCCTGGCGGACAGCGCCTTATACCGGGTCAAGCAGAACGGGAAACACGGTTGCTTTGTGCACGACCCGCTTGCCGACAGCGACGACCTGGCCGGTGCGGATCCGGAGACGAGGCTGGACCGCATCATCAAGATCGTGGAAGAACGAAATGACACCGGCGGCGCGCTGATATTGGGGAGCGATGCCTTTGCACTCATCTACCGGTTCATTCTGAGATTCTACAAGAGATACGGAGGGACGGCCGCACTGGTGCTGTTTACGGTCTCCTGCTCCGTGCAAGAGGATAATCGGGAACTTCTGGAAATCTGCGCCGCTTTTTCCGACATGTTGCAGAAGACGCTCCGGATGAGCGATATCATGATGCAGAGCGGTTCATACAGCTTTTTTGTGATGCTGACGGAGCGCACGAAGCTGGAGGCGGAGGACGCCATCAGCAGGATCATGCGCGAATGGGAGAAAACGGAGCATGCGGCGTCCGCCGAGGCGGAATATGTTTACCGGTATTTCGAGCATTCCTGACAGCAAGGGGGAAGGATAGGATGATCTGGTATGCTCTGATCGGCGCACTTGCCATGTCGGTTCTCGTCATGGAGAATCATGATATCCTCTTTCACGGAAAGGGCAGGCGGAAGGATATACAGATCTACCGCCGTTTTCTATTCGGCATCATGACCTATTATGCCACCGATATCCTGTGGGGCATTCTGGACGATCTGCATCTGACCGCATTGCTGTACGTGGTCACCGTGGTCTACTATGTCGCGATGGCGGTCTGCGTGCTGCTGTGGACGGAATATGTTGTGGCATATCTGGCAGAAACCAATGCATACGGCCGCCTGCTGGCCATCGTGGGACATGTGTTTTTTTCTGTGGTTTTTGTGGTCACAGTCATCAACTGCTTTACGCCGGTTCTGTTCTGGTTTGATGCGGACGGTGTATATCACGTCTGCCCCGCAAGACACGCGCAGCTCGTGTTCCAGATCGTGATGTTTGTGATGACGAGTGTCTACACCTTCCGGTCCATGCGGCGAACGGAGGGGACGGCCAGGAACCGGTACCGGACGATCTATCTGTTCGGACTGGTCGTGGCGGGTCTTCTGCTCGTCCAGCTGAAATATCCCTTCCTGCCGCTGTATACCATCGGATTTATGCTTGGCTCCTGTCTGCTCCATATCTTCGTGGTCGGTAACGAAATGGACGAATACCGGCAGGAGATCAGCGCTACCGAGGCGGCCAATAAGGCAAAGAGCACCTTCCTTTCGAACATGTCTCATGAGATCCGCACGCCCATCAATGCCATTCTCGGCATGAATGAGATGATCCTGCGCGAGAGCAGCGAAGAGAATATTCTGGAGTACTCCGAGAGTGTCCGCACAGCGGGACAGTCACTGCTGGGACTTGTCAATGACATTCTCGATTTTTCCAGGATCGAGGCCGGTAAGCTCGAGATCGTTCCGGTGGACTATGACCTGTCTTCCGTTCTGAACGATCTGGTCCTCATGGTGCGGTCACGGGCGGATGAGAAGGGGCTCACGCTGAAACTTGACTTTGACCGCGATACGCCGAAGCGGCTCCATGGAGATGAGGTGCGCATCAAGCAGGCGGTCACGAACATCCTGACCAATGCCGTAAAATATACGGAGAAGGGCGGTATCACTTTTACGGTGGGATTCGAGCGCGTGCCTGACGATGAGGAAAGCGTGCAGATCAGGGTGGCGGTCCGCGACACCGGCATCGGGATCCGCCAGGAGGACATGGAAAAGCTCTTTTCGGAGTTTGAGAGGATCGAGGAGGGTCGCAACCGCTATGTGGAAGGAACCGGGCTCGGCATGAGCATCACAGTGAGCCTGCTCGAGATGATGGGCTCCTCCCTGCAGGTGGAAAGTGAATACGGAAAGGGATCGACCTTTTCCTTTTCGCTCAGACAGAGGGTGATCAGCTGGGAACCTCTCGGAGATTATGGGGCTTCGTTCAGGGAGCATCTGATGAAGCGCCGGGAGTACCGGGAGCGGTTTACGGCAGAGGACGCCCGGGTCCTGGTCGTGGATGACAACCTCATGAATCTGACAGTGTTCAAGGCCCTTGTCGGGAAAACCCTGATCAAGGTGGATACCGCGGATAGCGGTGGTGCGGGACTGGCGCTCGCGAGGAAGAAAAAGTACGATCTGATCTTTCTCGATCACATGATGCCGGAAAAGGACGGGATCGAGACTCTGCAGGAGCTGAAAGCCGGGACGGACGGTCCGAATGCCCGGACGCCGGTCGTCTGCCTGACCGCAAATGCGATCTCGGGATCCCGGGAGATCTATCTTTCGGCGGGGTTTGATGATTATCTGACGAAGCCGATCAATGCCGATCTGCTGGAGAAACTGCTGATGCAGTATCTGCCGGAGAACAAAGTGGAAAGACGTGTCGTTTCGGAGGAAGAGGAAACGGAGGCGGACAGCGTCACCGATCTGCCGGATCCCCTCAGAGAACTTGATGAGCAGAGCTGGATCGACGTGCGGACAGGCGTCAAAAACAGCGGCTCGACGGAATCCTATCTGCCCATCCTCCGGATCTTCTACACCTCCCTGCAGGAAAAGGCAGAGGAACTGGAACGACTTTATGCCGAGAAGGATCTGAAAAACTACACGATCAAGGTGCACGCGCTCAAGAGCTCGGCGAGGATCATCGGAGCGGCGGCATTCGGCGAGGAGGCGCAGGCGCTGGAGGATGCCGGGAAACGGGAGGATCTGGCTTATATCAACGGGCACCATGACGGGTTCATGGAAGAATATCGAAGTTTTGAGGAACCGCTTTCCGCGGTCTTCCCGGAAGAGGAGAACGCGGAAAGACCCGTGGCGGATCCCGAACTGATGGATACCGTGTATAAAGAACTGCACGATGCCGCCGATGATATGGACTGCGACAGGCTGCAGGCGATCCTGAAGGAAATGGAGGAATACAGCGTCCCGGAGCAGGACACCGAACGGTGGAAGGCCATCACGGATGCGGTGAATAACTACGACTATGACGGTGTGCTGCGGAATCTGCCCTGATCCGGCAGAATCATCACTTCACCCGATCGGAAAGGACAGGATATCGTGACGGAAAAAAAGATCGAAAGACGGCGGGTCGTGGCGGCTGTTGCTGCCTATGCATTCCTGATCGTGCTGAGTATCGTGTTCCTGTGGAACCGCAGACTCTATAATCTGAAACCGGCCTATATCATGAACGTCGCCTGCGACATCTTCGGCATGTCGATCGGCTATGTGCTCTACATCTCCTGCCTGATCGATGTGAAAAGGATGGGCGTGGAACAGCGGTTCTTTCTCATCCTTCTCAATGTGACCTTTATGGGATTGTTTACCGATGCCTGCGCGTGGATGGTGGACGGGATCCCCGCTTTGCGCATCCTGAACCTGCTGGACAACATGTTCTACTACATGTGCGGCTCCATCGGCGCGGTGGTGTTCTGGTTCTACATGGTCTCCTGGTTCCGGACGGAGCGGAGGAGCATCAGGATCATCAGTACGGTCTTTCAGATCAGTCTTGCGGTCTCTCTGCTGCTCATTTTCATGTCGCTCTTTACGGGTCACTATTTTACCGTGGATGCGGACGGTGTCTATGCGCGCGGACCCTACAGCGCACTCTCTACGGTCTATGCTTCTCTGGTGATGCTGATCACGCTCCTGGTGGCGTTTCTCGCGAGAAAGAAGCTCGCGTTCTACCAGCTGGTCGCGGTATTTCTCTATGCTCTGGCGCCGGTGGCGGCGGCGATGCTCTCGGTTTTCGTATACGGGTTGTCCCTCACCTATGCGGCGGTCATGCTGGTCATCGTGCTGATGTACTGCGTGCTCACCATCACGCAGAGCAGGAGCCGGGCCGTGGCGGACAGAGATCTCGCCATTGCCACCGCCATTCAGGAGGGAATGCTGCCGACGGATTTTTCTTCCGTCACGGATCGCCTCCCGGCGGATATCTGTGCCTCCATGCACGCGGCCAAGGAGGTGGGCGGTGATTTCTACGACTTCTTTATGACGGATGACGATCACCTGGGGTTTGTGATCGGCGATGTCTCCGGGAAGGGCGTGCCGGCCTCCCTGTTCATGGCGGTCACCAAGACCCTCATCAAGGATCACGTGCTGCTGACGGGAACACCGGCCGAGGCGATGACGCAGGTCAATGAGAGACTGTGTGAAAACAATCCGAGAGATCTATTCGTGACCTGTTGGCTGGGCGTGCTGGACTGCAAGACCGGCAGACTCACCTATGTCAATGCGGGACACAACGCACCGGTCTTTCTGCGGGCGGACGGCGAAGCTTTTTATCTGCAGGAGACCGTGGAGCCGCAGTTCATGCTGGCGGGCTTCCCGGGCTTTGAGTACGAGCAGGAGGAGATTACACTGAATCCCGGCGACGCGGTCTATCTCTACACGGACGGTGTGACGGAAGCCAAGAATGAAGAGGATGCCTTCTTCGGAGAAGAGCGGCTTCTTGCGCTCATGAACGAACTCTCCGACAGGAAGCCCGGATCCGTGGTGGAAGCGGTGGGCAGCAGGGTGGCGGTCTTCCGCGGCAAGGCGGAGCAGTTTGACGACATCACCATGCTGCAGGTGATGTTCGATAAGCCTGCGGATTGATTTTTCGCGGGTTTTCTGGTAAAATCATAGGGATTTCGGATCATTCATCGGAACCGTCGGAACCGGACAAAAACCATGGATTCATGAGCATCAAAAGGAGGCCCCTATGGCAGGAACCGATCCCAATTACCCGTTGAGACCTGACTACGTCGACGTGAGCGAGCCCATGAAGGAGAACATCGCGAAGCTCGGAGCGCTGATCACGGACCGTATCCCCATCAAACTGAAATTATCCAAAGTGACGGCGGATGACCCGGAGTACTGGGCAGTCCGCATCCTCTGCTATGATGACGACAGCATCGCGAAATTCGTCATCGACAATTTCGGCGCGATCCGAAAGCCCAAAACCTTTGCCCAGTTAAAGGCCTCCTCCGATCTGTCCGATGAGGCGCTGACCGAGATGCTGGAGAAGATCTCCTATACCGGCCTGGTGGAATACAACTGGGAGAATGAAGCCCACGAGAAACAGTGGGTCCTGCCCATGTTCGTGCCGGGTTCCGGCGAATTTTCCAATATGAACCTCAAACTGATCGACGAGCACCCGGAGCTTGGCATGTTCTTCGAGCACATGACGAGACTCCCGCTGGAAAAGGTGACCCCCATGGTCCCTCCGGGCGGCGCCGGGATCGGCATGCATGTCATTCCCGTGCAAAAGGAAGTCGACATGTGCAGCGAATCGGTCTCGATCGAGAAGATCTCCTACTGGCTTGACAAATATGAGGGCAAATATGCCGCTTCGCCCTGCTCCTGCCGCCGCTCCCGCATGGCCTATGAAGAGGGCTGCGCGGATGACTTCCACGACTGGTGTATCGCCATCGGGGACATGGCGGACTATGTGGTGGAGACCGGCAAGGGCGGACGCTACATCAGCAAAGAAGAGGCGCTCGCCATTTTCAAAAAGGGCGAGGAAAACGGATTCGTCCACCAGATCACCAATATCGACGGCGAGAACAAGATCTTCGCCATCTGCAACTGCAATGTCAATGTCTGCTATGCGCTGCGCACTTCGCAGCTGTTCAACACGCCCAACATGTCGGCATCGGCCTACCGGGCGCATGTAGAAAAGGAAAAATGCGTCGCCTGCGGGCGCTGCGTGGAGGTGTGCCCGGCAGGCGCGCTCACGCTCGGACAGAAGCTCTGCAAAAAGGACGGGAGCGAGGTCCGGTATCCGAAGCATCTGCTTCCCTCCGACAAGCCCTGGAGCAAGGACGACTGGGACTGGGATTACCGGGACAACAACCGCATCGAGACCCACGATTCCGGCACGGCTCCCTGCAAGACGGCCTGCCCTGCCCACATCGGCATTCAGGGCTATCTCAAGCTCGCGTCGCAGGGCAAATATACCGAGGCGCTCGCGCTCATCAAAAAGAACAACCCGCTGCCGGCCGTCTGCGGTCACATCTGCAACAGACGATGCGAGGATGCCTGCACCAGAGGCACGATCGATGAGGCGGTGGCGATCGATGAGGTCAAGAAATTCATCGCCATGAAGGATATGGATGCGGCGACGCGCTACATCCCGCCCAAGGTGATCCCCAAGGTGCAGGGGGAATTTGAGGAGAAGATCGCCATCATCGGCGCCGGCCCCGCGGGTCTTTCCTGCGCCTACTATCTCGCCGAGCGCGGCTACCGGCCCGTGATCTTCGAGAAGAATGAGAAGCCCGGCGGTATGCTCACCTACGGCATTCCGTCCTACAAACTGGAAAAGCAGGTCATCGACGCGGAGATCGAGATCATGCGGATCATGGGTGTCGAGATCCGTTGCGGTGTCGAGGTCGGCAGGGACATCACGCTGAAAAAACTCAGAGAAGAGGGCTTTAAGGCTTTCTACATCGCGATCGGCTGTCAGGGCGGCCGGAAGGTCGGCGTTCCCGGCGAGGACGGTCCGGGAGTCGTCACGGCGGTGGACTTCCTCAAGGAGATCAACGGAACCGAGAAATATGATATCCGGGGGGATGTGGTGGTCGTCGGCGGCGGCAATGTCGCGATCGACTGCTCACGCGACGCGGTGCGCGTCGGTGCCGCGCATGTGACGCAGATGTCGCTGGAGACCCGTGACATCATGCCTGCCGCTGCCATAGAGATCGAGGAAGCGGAAGAGGACGGCGTTGTGTTTCACGGCGGCTGGGGGCCTAAAGAGATCCACCGCGATGAAAACGGGGAGATCTGCGGCATCACGTTCAAAAAGTGCACCAGTGTCAAGGACGCGGACGGCCGCTTCAATCCGCAGTATGACGAGAACGACACGATGCGGATCGACTGCCGCCATGTGGTGCTGGCTGTCGGCCAGTCCATCGTCTGGGGTGATCTGCTCGCGGATTCGCAGGTGAAGCTCGGCCGCGGTAACGGTGCCGTCGCGGATCCGAAGACCTATCAGACGGATGAGCCGGACATCTTTGTCGGCGGCGATGTCTACACGGGGCCCAAATTTGTCATCGACGCGATCGCTGCGGGCAAAGAGGCTGCTGTTTCGATCCACCGCTTCGTGCAGCCGCACGCGTCGCTCACGATCGGCCGCAACCCCAACCACTATGTGGAACTTGACAAGGACGACATCCTGGTCGAGAGCTATGATAACTCCTCGCGCCAGATCCCGGGGGTTAAGGAGGGACATGATAAGAAGTCCTTCCGCGACGGGAAACTCACCTTTACCGAGGAACAGGTAAAGAAAGAGACCGCGAGATGCTTAAGCTGCGGCGCGACGATCGTTGACCAAAACCAGTGCGTCGGCTGCGGCCTGTGCACCACCAGATGCGCGTTCGACGCCATCCATCTGAAACGCGATGTGCCGGAGGCTTCCACCATGCGCCGCAGCGAGGACAAACTGAAGTACATCCTGCCGAACGGTCTGAAGCAGGCGATCAAGGTAAGGATCGCACCGAAGACAAAGCCGGATATGGAATAGGCGCGGCGGATGCGCATCGGTGTGAGGCTGTGCCATGCATGAGCTGGGCGTCGTCTTCCGTGTGATCGATGCGGTGTCGGAAACCGCCGCTGAGAACGGCCTGAAACGGATCTGTTCCGTGACGCTGAAACTGGGAACGGTATCCGGCGTTGTACCGGAGTTTCTGACGGACTGCTGGAAATGGGCGGTGAACCGGGCCGACAACGATGCGCCGGAAGTGCTCACACTCACAGAGACGCAGGAGGAAGGGAAGGCGTCGGGGAAGGCACCGGCCGGTCTGCTCAGAGGAGCGGAGCTGATCATCGAACCTATTGAGGCGCGCACCTTTTGTGAAGACTGTCAGAACACTTATGATACGGTGGCCCACGGCAGGATCTGTCCGCGCTGCGGGAGCGAACGCACCTATCTGTTACAGGGCAACGAATTCCTGATCGAAGAGATCATGGGAGAATAAGGAAGGAGGCAACGATGATCTTTCAGATAACCGATCTTTGGCAGATCCTGGGTTGGTGTCTGGTGTTTGCGGGGCTCATCCTCATGAATGAGCTGGGACGACGGTCCAAAGCAGGGGGGATGCTCATCTTTGTCATCATCCCGCTCATTCTGACCGTCTATTACATTCTCGCGCATGTCGGCATGTTCGGCGGCCGCGCCAACCCGACGGTCGCCTATATGGACGGCTGGTTCCATTATTTCAAGCTCTATGCGGCGGACATCGGCTGCGTCGGTTTCATGATGATCAAATACAAATGGGGCATCGGTAAGGAAAAATGGTTCAAGTGGTACCCCTGGTTCATCGTTTCCGCCAACATTATGATCGCCAACGTTTCCGATATGGAATCCGCACTGGCCGCTCTGTCGATCTCCGGAAATCTGAGCGGCGCCTGGTGGGCATCCAATGAAGGTGTTTTCCTCTACGGCGGCTGGTGGAACGTGCTCAATGCCATCGCCGGCATGATCAATATCTTCTGCATGACGGGATGCGTTCATCTCTACACATCCCGGGATGCGAACAGATCGGACATGCTCTGGCCGGACATGACGATCTGGTTCATTGTGGCCTACGATGTCTGGAACTTTGAGTACACGTATCTCAATCTGCCGACGCACACCTGGTACTGCGGTTTTGCGCTTCTTCTAGCACCGACGGTCGCAAATGCCCTCTGGAACAAGGGCGCCTGGATCCAGAACCGTGCCAATACGCTCGCGATCTGGTGCATGTGGGCGCAGACCGTGCCGCTGTTCCAGCTGAAAGGCCGTTTCGCCGCCGTTCTTCCCACTGTTTACGGAGGCGCGACACAGGCCGGTATCACGACCATGGATCTCTATGAAAAGGCGATCGCTCTTTATTCGGCCGGACAGGGCAAGACCGCTGCGGCAGGCGAGGCGATCGCGGCCATGGGGATCACGGCTGATCCCCGGATGCAGGGCTTTGTTGCCATGCTGGCTCTCGGTATCAATGCGCTTTGCCTGGCTGTGATCATCAAACGTTCGATCATCATGGGGAAGAACCCTTATGCCAACGAGGTGTTCGTCGGCACCAGAGATTTTGACGAGGCGATGGCCCGGGCGGAGAGCAACTGATCCCGGCATTAAAAAATTTCTGTTGTTATTTTATAGTTATTCCGTTATGATATATAGGAGCGTATTTCGGATACCGAAGGATCATCCTTACGGGAGGAGAGAATCATGCCAGCTGAAATGAATGATGCGATCCACAGTTTTATTGCCACGTTTGCCAATATGGATCTCAGGGGGGCACCGATCCTGTGCCTGATGTTGGCCGCGGCGGCGTTTGTCTGTCTGGAGGGGATCAAGATCTATAAGATGGTGCTCTATGCGGGCGCTTTTATCTTCGGCTTCCGGTACACACGCAATCTGCTCTGGGCGAGGATCCCCAGCGACGAGCTGCTTTTGATGATCGAAGTGGGCGTCGGTCTGTTGCTCGCTGTGCTTGCCTGGAAGATCTATCTGCTGGGTGTCGGTCTGCTCGCCTATCAGTTTGCGAGAGAGAATTTCCGGGATTTCTTTGACGGCCCCTTTGCCGTGCTCCTGTGTTTTGCGGTCAGTGTGCTGATCGCGATCCTTGCGATGAAGTTGAACCGCGCGGTGATCGTTATTCTGACGGCGGTCGTCGGCGGTTTTGCGATGGTCAATATCTTCCTGAAACTCATCCCCGTTTTTCCGGTGGATCTGAGTTTCTTCCCCGTGGCTACGAGCCCGATCTGGCTGATCGCCAAGGTCTTCCTCTCGGCTGCGGGTGTCGGCGTGCAGGATGTCAGAGAACCGTCCTGACGGGAAGGGAACGATCAGTTTCATGCATTGACCTCTATGGGTGGATGCGGCATTGCCGCATCACACCCTGTTTGGCTTTTTATGGAGGAGCGGATGAAGACAGCCAGGGCATTCGGACGAACAGGTGTGGCAGCTTTTGCTTCCGTCATCCTCGCGGCTTTTCTCGCGGGGAATTCCGCCACGGTCTGCGCGTCGGAGCCTGAAACACCGTCTGAATCCCAGGCGGAAGGGGCGAAGAGCGGCGGAGGCTATGCGGTCACGGGACAGCTTTCGGGCGTCGGCTACACCGCAAAGCTCTATGATGCCACGAATGGCCTGCCGACTTCGGATGCGAACTATATCCTCGGAACAAGCGACGGCTATATCTGGATCGGCGGCTACAGCGGCATCATCCGCTATGACGGACAGAATTTCGAAAGGCAGGATTCCTCCGGCGGTCTCACGAGCGGCAGGGTCCTGTTTGAGGACAGCAGGGGCGGCCTGTGGGTCGGCACCAATGACAACGGTGTCGTGCTGCTTCAGGACGGAGAAAGCCTGCATTTCACCTATCTGGACGGTCTTCCGTCCTCTTCGATCCGCGCTTTTGAAGAGGATGAGAACGGCCGGATCTATATCGGTTCCACCGGCGGCATCTCCTATGTGGACGCGGACAGGAAACTCCATCTGCTGGATGACGAGCAGGTGAACGGGAAGCTGATCATCCGGCTGACCGCCGACAGCACCGGTCGGATCTACGGCTGCACCAAGGATGGTGCAGTTTTTGCCATCGATGACGGCAGGGTCACGGAATACCACACCGGTGAGGAGCTGGGAACGGGAACCATCACAACGATCTATGCCGATCCCGAAGAACCGGGCAGAGTGTATCTCGGGGCGGAAGGGGACAAGCTCTACAGCGGGAGATTCGGGACACGTGCGGATCACATGAAGCGGATCTCCATAGCGCCGATGAGCGATATCCACTGGATCACCTCCGCCTGCGGGAGGATCTGGCTGACCTCGGATAACTATGCGGGCTATCTGGATGTGAATGAGCAGTTTCACGTGCTGGAAAATGTCCCGATGAGAAATTCGATCGACATGATGACCTCGGATTATCAGGGCAATCTCTGGTTCGCCTCTTCCCGTCAGGGCGTCATGAAGCTGGTGACCAACAACTACCAGTCTCTGACGCAGACGGCGGGGTATCCCGAGGAAACGGTCAACGCGACCTGTCTGCACATGGGGCAGCTCTACATCGGAACGGACGACGGTCTGTGGGTCATGGAGTCCGGAAAGCGCCCTTCGAAGAACGAACTGACGGAATATCTCGGGGACACAAGGATCCGGTGCCTGTCCGTGGATCGGGAGGACAATCTCTGGGTCTCCACCTTTACCAACGGTCACGGATTGGTCTGCTACACAAAAAAAGGAGAGATCATCTCCTACAACCGGGATAACGGGATGCCGAGCGATCAGGTCCGCTGCGCGGTGGCAGCGTCGGACGGCTCGATCCTCGCGGGCACGAACGGCGGTCTGGCCGTGATCAGGGACGGCAGGGTCGTGAGGACCGTGGGAGCCGACGAAGGGATCGGCAACACGGTGATGCTGACCGTGGAGGAGGGCGATGACGGCAGGATCTATACCGGGACGGACGGGGACGGCATCTACATCATTGACGGAAACAAAGTGGAGCGGATCGGACGGGAGGACGGTCTGACCAGCGATGTGATCCTCAGGATCAAGCGCGACGAGAAGAGGGGTGTTCTCTGGATCGTCACCTCCAATTCCATTGAATACATGAAGGACGGCACGATCACCAATGTATCGACCTTCCCCTACAACAACAATTTCGATGTGTACTATGATTCCGGGGACAATCTGTGGATCCTGTCATCGTACGGCGTTTTCGCGGTCAGGGCGCAGGATGTGTTGGATGACGCCATCACGGATTACCGTCTCTACACGATCGCCAACGGTCTGAACTGTGCGCCGACGAGCAATGCCTACAGTGCGCTGGATCCGGAGGGCAATCTCTACATCTCCGGCAGGACCGGTGTCAGCAAGGTCAATATCGATCACTACTTTGAAGTGACCGCGAAGATCAAGACGGGGATCCGGTCCCTGACCTGCAATGACGAGGAGATTCTGCCGGATGCTTCGGGTGTCTACACGATCCCGGCCGTTCAGGGACGCATACAGATCACGCCGGCCATCCTCGATTACACCATGACCAATCCGACCGTGCATATGTTCCTTGAGGGAACGGAGGATCCCGGCATCACATCCGAGCAGAGCCGCCTCTCGCCGCTGGAATACACCGGTCTCGGATACGGGAATTACCGGCTGCACATCCGCGTGATGGACGGGAGCACCGGCGCGGTGTTTCAGGATGACAGCTTCCCGATCGTCAAGAAACCGCGGCTCCTGGAACTGTTCATTGTCCGCTTTCTGCTGCTGGGGCTTCTTGCCGCGGCCGCGGGCATCATCGTGTGGAGGATCATGACGGGAACCGTTATCCGCAGACAGTATGAGGAGATCCGGCAGGCCAAAGATGAGGCGGAACGCGCCAATTCGGCCAAGTCCCGCTTCCTTGCCAACATGTCGCACGAGATCCGGACGCCGATCAACACCATCATGGGCATGGATGAGATGATCCTCCGCGAGGATTCCACCGATGTGCCCAAGAACTATTTCATGTCCGTTGTCAATTATGCGCTGGATATCCGGAACGCCTCCGAATCCCTGCTGGGGCTGATCAATGATCTGCTCGACATGTCCAAGATCGAATCCGGCAAGATGCATCTGGTGGAGCAGGAATATGATGTCGCGGAGCTTCTGCGCTCGATCGTGTCCATGATCCGTGTGCGCAGCAAGGAAAAGGATCTCGCGTTTGATGTTGACATCGATGATCAGCTGCCGGTGCGTCTCTACGGTGATGCCGGCAAGATCAAGCAGATCGTGCTGAACCTGCTGACAAACGCGGTCAAATACACATCGCAGGGAGGCTTTACCCTCTCGGTAAAGGTGACGGGACGCCCCGGGGAGAAGTGCAGTCTGCGCTTCTCTGTCAGGGATACGGGGATCGGCGTCAAGCCGGAAGACATGGAAAAACTGTTCACGGCCTATGAGCGGCTGGATGAGGAGAAGAACAGCGGGATCCAGGGAACGGGTCTGGGTCTGGATATATCCAGACGCTTCGCCGAACTCATGAACGGCAGCCTCTGGTGCGAGAGCACCTATGGCGAGGGATCGGAGTTTATCCTGACGCTGGACCAGGGGATCGTGGACAACACGCCGATGGGCGAGTTCAAGGAGTATGTGGACGAGGCCGCGAAGGGACCCTATGTGCCGCAGTTTGTCGCCCCCGATGCCGAGGTGCTCGTGGTGGATGACAACCCGATGAACCTGACGGTCATCAAGGGACTGCTGAAGGCGACGCAGATGCTGATCACCACCGCGGACAGCGGGGAGGAGGCCCTGGAGAAGATCCGCTGTGAGAGCTTCCACGTGGTGCTCCTGGATCACATGATGCCCGGAATGGACGGGATCGAGACACTGCAGAAGATCCGGGAGGACTATCCCGATCTGCCGGTTTACGCGCTGACCGCCAACGCCACGGCGGGCGGGGACGAGTTTTATAAGTCCAAGGGCTTTAACGGCTATCTGTCCAAACCCATCGACAGTGCCGCACTGGAGAAGGCCATCATGAGACATCTGCCGGAGGAGATCATGATGAAGCCCTCCGGAGAGGATGTTGTGCAGGAGGAGAGGGAACTGCCCGCGGATCTGCAGTGGGTGCGGGAGATCGGAGAACTCTCCGTCGATGAGGGGATCCGCTGTGCGGGCGGTGTATCGAGTTACGTCTTCTCGCTGAATCTCTTCCATGACACGATCGACGACAACGCGGCCGTCATCGAAGAAGCCTGGAAGAATGATGATATCCGCCTCTACACGGTCAAGGTCCATGCGCTCAAGAGCTCGGCCAGAATCATCGGCGCCGGTGAACTCTCGGCATTGGCGGAAAAGCTGGAAGAGGCGGGGAACAAGGAGAATCTGCCGTTCATCAACGAGAACACGGACCGGCTTCTTGCGGATTACCGCAGTTTCAAAGAGAAGTTTTCACGGCTCAAGGAGCAGGGCGATGCCGACACGCGCGAGATGATCCCCGAGGATGAGCTTGCGGGTGCGATCTCCGCACTGCGGGAGTTCATCCCGCAGATGGACTATGACGCCGTGGAGATGGTCCTGGATCAGGTGAAGACATACCGCCTGCCGGATACGGAGACGGAGCGTTTTGCGGAACTGGAGAGGCTGTTGAAAGCCCTGGACTGGGATAAAATGGAGGAACTGATCGGCGGGTGAGGGGCCCGATGGAGTGCGTATGAGTGCGAATCAGATCATGATAACGGCGGAAAAAGAGAACTTTATTGTCCGGGTACTGATCCAGAAGGTGAAGGCCACCGGGATGGACTGCGTGTTTGTCCCCTGGACGGTCAATGCCATCAACAGTGCCTGGGAGAATACGGCGGCAGTCACGATCTTTATGGACGAAGCCAGCCGGCCGGGGAACGAAGTGGTGCATTTCCTGGGCGAAAAGCTGGCGGACACCGGGAAACATCTGATCGTCATCGGAGAAAAAACCGATGTACAGTATGTGGTGGACCGCGTTCCCGGCGATCATATCTTCCGCACCTTTCTGCGCCCCGTTGACAACGCGCAGTATGTGGAAGCCGCGCAGGAACTGTTAAAGCAGGTGGAGACAGGCGCGCTGCGGAAGTGTATACTGATCGTTGACGATGATCCGAACTATATGGGACTTGTCAGAGAATGGCTCAAGGGCACCTATAAGGTCGCCATGGCCAATTCCGGACTGCAGGCGATCAAATGGCTCGGCAAGAACAAGGCGGATCTGATCCTGCTGGATCATGAGATGCCTGTCACGAGCGGCCCGCAGGTGCTGGAGATGCTCAGGAGCGAGGAGGAGACCCGGTCGATCCCGGTGATGTTCCTCACCGGCAAGAGCGACAAGGAGAGCGTCATGGCGGTGGTCGCGCTGAAACCGGAGGGGTATTTCCTGAAGACCATCGAGCGTGAGGAACTGCTGGAGAATCTGAACAGATACTTCATGCTTCACAAATAGAGGGGACTGCACGGAACAGCGACAGGATAAGCAGGGAGGCGTTATGTACAGAAAAAACAGGAAGAAAACACGTTGGCTCTCTCTCGCACTGGCAACCTTTCTGATCGGTGCGACACCGTTCACGACGCTGGGATCGGTCACAGCCTATGCCGTGGAAAGCGCGGCGGTGGCGGAGATCACGGAGATTCTGCCGGGCAGGCTGTCCGTCCGGTCCGCATATTACCGTGAGATCGGTTCCTATGATACGGTCGCATCCAATGTGAAGGGAAACGCGGGAGACAGTCTGGTGCTGGTGCATGCGGGCGATCTGCCGGCGGATGCGTCGGCCACCACCAGCGGTGTGCAGGTCAAGGCGGTGCAGGCTGCCGGGCAGGAGGAGAACACGCCGGTCTATGACAGTCAGGAACTGTCGGGGCTGATCGCCGAGCGCAATGCGCGTGAACAGACCTGGATCAAGACACTTCTCGCCAATTCCTATAACGAACGCGATGAATTACGACGTGCCGCCTTCCGCGGAGAACTGTCGGCGCTCGCGGCGACTGCTGCGTTTGATACGAGTGCGCTGGATAACGTGCTTCCCGCGGGGGCACTGCTGACCGCCGACGCGTTCGACGGTTGCACGGTGACCTATAACGGACAGGACAGTCTGTCCGTGGCGGAAGGGATCAATGAGATCGATGTGGTGATCACGGTCAACGATCCCGATCGCGCAAAGAGCACGGTCAATGTCGATCTTTTCTCGCCGCAGAATTCCTACCGCGCGGACAGAAGTCTGCTTTCCTCTACCGGCGGACTTGGCGTCAACCCGCGCAAAGGACTGGTGTGGAAAACGAAGCTGTTTGTGGTGGGCGCGCCGGACTATGCGGATGAGGTGCAGGAGGCGGAGCGGACAGGACGTCCCCTCGTGCACAGGCCGCGCATTGCGCCGAAGCTGGCCAGACAGTTTGATGCGAAGGGACGTCCGGTCACGCAGGATCAGATCTACGCGCGGTTCCTGCAGGCGATCCGGGAAGCCGAGGAGGCGGACAGAGCGCAGAACGGGCAGGAACAGAGTTCTGCGGGCGGGAATCCTTCGGGATCCGCGGATAACGGCGGCGGTAGCGGAAGCGGAGGGAATTCCTCTTCCGGCGGGGAACGGCAGGCCGATGTCAGCAGGCGTACCGCGTCAGAGACCAGCAGCCGGACCACGGAGAGCGTCAGCCGCACCATTCTTCTGTATCTCAACGGATCGAATCTGGAGAGCAACAGTCATTTCGGAACGAGAAATCTCAGGCAGATCCTGACGGCGTCCGCGAATTCCGCCAACAGCGGTGTCCGGTTCTTCGTGATGACCGGCGGCACGGCGTCGTGGCATTTAACGGATACGGATCTGCTCGCCGGTGCCACGGAGATCTCCGCGGATCACAGTCAGGTCTGGGAGATCGTGAACGGCAGGATGTATCTGATCGAAAATGAGGCGGCGTTTCTCTCGGCGCCCATGATGGAAGCGTCAACACTGACCTCCTTTATCGATTATGCGACCGCCATCGCGCCCGCGGATCTTTGCGACATCATCCTCTGGGATCACGGGAGCGGTCCGGATGGATTTGGAAGTGACAACAGCGCGAATGCCGGGACGAAGCGGGATATGTCGCTGGCGGATATCAGCCGGGGACTTCAGAACAGCGCCTGGTATCAGAGCGGGAAGTATTTCGATTTCATCGGTTTCGATGCCTGCCTGATGGGCAATACCGAGGTCACTACGGCACTGTCCCCCTACGCGGACTACCTGATCGGTTCGGAGGAGCTGGAACCGGGCGTCGGCTGGAATTACACATGGCTTTCCGATCTGATCGCCGATCCCGGCATGGGGACGGAGAATCTCGGGAAAAAGATCGTCGATACGTTTATCGCGCAGTTCGGCGCGACCGGCAACGCGACCCTTTCCCTGATGGATCTGACGCGTGTGTGGGAACTGGAGGAGGCACTTAACAGTCTGGGCGATCTGCTCTATGCCGATGTGGTGCAGGCCGCGAGCGGGGATTATATCGACATTTTGAGCAGCCGCGAGCGCGCGATGGCGTTTAGCACGACCGGCGGCTATTATTCCAGCGATCTGGTGGATCTGGGAACCCTGATGTATCTGCTTCGCAACAACTACGCGAACGGAAACCGTGAGACATCGCAGGCCTATCAGACGCAGATCGACAGGATCATGAATCTTCTCGGAGTTAATGTGCAGACGGACGCCCAGGATCGGGAGACGGTCTCCTGGAGAGGAAATCCCGGCGGTCTGGTGCTCTATGAGAAGCACACCGCCGACGTGAAGGATGAGTTTGGCTACAACACGCTCCAGCCGACGGGCTTAAGCATCTATTTCCCTTATTACGGCGTGTATCGCCTCCGGGAGGGCAAGAACCCGGGCGGAGACCCCAAGGAATATGAGCGCTACCGGATCGTGGATCTGCTGAAGGTCTATCAGGACACGAACATGTACAGAGGCGCCTATCCGGAAGCCTATGTGAAAGCGGCCGCGGCGCTGGCGCTCCGCCAGATCTCGGGCATGATGATCGGAACGGAATGGAAGAGTGCAACGAGCGATGAGGAACTGAAGAACATCGTCCTCGGGTATCTGCGCGGTGAGGGAGACTACAGCTACTCACAGTGGTATCGGGACAGACAGGTGCAAAGGGTCACGGAGGCGGCAGGCCTTTTGAGTGAGCAGGGCGCGACGCAGCTGGAGGCGATCATCACCCAGCAGATCAGCGAGCGGATCAAAGTGAGCGGGATCACGATCGAACCGGCGCTGGATGATCAGAATCAGGCGATCGATCATTCCTACGTGGTGAGCCTCGGAGATAACGTGAGCCCGGCGACCATCAACCGGATGGATGTCAAGATCTCCTATACCGCGAGCGGTCGGGAAGTCGAGCTCGGCAGGACGCCGCTTTACTATGATAAAGCAGCTTTTGAGACGCAGCAGGCCAACGAAAACTATACGGGCAGTCCCTCCATCACCACGAAGCCCTTTGACAACGAGTGGTACACGGTCGGTTATTCTCTGGGAGCAAATGACTATACCGCCGACGGCGTGACGATGGACTGGCAGGTGGCGAGCTTCTACTTTACGGAGGTCGACGATCAGGGCAGTGACCGGCACTATACGGGCGTAATCCCCGTCTGTGTCTGGAGCGATAACAATGATGTCACGCGGTATAACTCGCTGAAGAATGCCTACAGCGACGACAAGATCAGCGTCTATCTGGTGCAGGTGCGGTTTGACTGGGATTCTCAGACGAACGATTTCAGCAAAGGCGGCCAGATTCTGGGCGTACAGAACCTTTCGGAGAACGGGGCGACCCGCGGGAGAAACACCCTCTATTCGAACACAGCCTATGGGCTGCTTGGCAACGCGGAGAGCATTTTCGGCGGCAACGGGCTCAATGAGGATGTGGTCTCCGTCGGTATGGTCAAGACCGACAACAGCGGAAATCTCGGGATCAAGCTGCAACCGGTGACGGATCTGCAATCCATCTTCACGCTGGTGGATGTCTACGGCACGGACTATGAGCTGACCAGAGACAATCTCACGGCGACAACGGCGCAGCAGAATGCCGACACGATGAACGTCGGTACGCTCGAAGCGGGCACCACGCTGCGGATGGTCGCTGAAGGGACCGAGAACGGCAACGCGGAGAAAGCGAACGCGGTGCTAAACTATGTCACCGATGATCAGACCAGGAACACGCAGACGTTTGTGAACCGGAGCGGTTCGCGCAGCGCGGCGGGGACGGAATCCCCGGATGCCGACGGCGATCTCTCCGTATCCGCCCTGCCGGAGACGGTGATCGAACAGGCGGCGGATGCCGGACAGACAACGGCTGCGGACAGCGAAATCGCGCAGGAAACCGCGCAGGCGGCTGATGGGGCGGGCAACGTCGACGGCGCGGAGGCGCAGCAGGCAGAGGAACAGCCGGAGGTGCAGGATGCCGCTGACGGTTCTGCGGCGGCAGCGGACGGCGCGCAGGCGGGCTCGCAGGACGATGAGGACAGACAGGCGCTGGCGGATGTGCAGGCAGCCGATAACGGACAGGATGCGGCATTCACCGCGCCGGACAGCGTTGACGGCAGCCAGACGGTCATCGCGCAGGACAGCGCACCGCAGCAGGAACAGACCGTGGAGGAATCGCAGGACAACGGTGGCGGTGACGCGCCGGCTATCGTGCAGGCGGATGCCATGACGGAGGATTCGAGCGATGACGGCGGAAGCGGCGCAGAGGAAACTCCTGCCGAATGAGTGAGACAAAGCATCTGGTCCTTCTGCACTCCAATGATATTCACGGAGATTTCGCGGAGACGGACAGGGACGGTGTAAAGACTGGCGGGCTCGCGCGGCTTTCCGGCTTTGTCCATCAGACGAGGCGCAGGGAGGATGAGGTCATCTATGCCATCGCCGGTGACATGTTCATGGGGTCGATCATCGACCGCGAATACCGCGGACTGTCCACGATCAAGCTGGCAAACGCACTGGAACCGGATGTTTTCGAGGTCGGCAATCACGAGGTGGATTACGGCCTCTCCCATCTGCTGTTTCTGGAGAAATGCGCGGATTTCCCGATCATCTGCGCCAACATGTATGTCAAGGAGCTGAACCGGCGTCTGTTTCTCGCCTTTCAGGATGTCGTGCGCGCGGGGATCCGGATCCGGTTCATCGGACTCCTCACGGAATCGATCGCCGACCGCATCCGGCAGGAAGAACTGGTGGACAGCGCCGTCAGCATCCGTCCGGTCCGCAGGGAGCTGGACAAGGTCTTTGCGGAAACGGCGGAGGATCCCGCGGACATCACGATCCTGCTGACCCACATCGGGATCGAGGAGGACAAGCTTCTGGCGGCCGCGATGGATCCGTCATGGCCGGTGGATTTCATCATCGGCGGTCATTCCCACACGTTTTTGCAGGAACCGGTGGTCGTCGGCGGGGTTCCGATCGTGCAGGCGGGCTTCGGCAGCGGGCAGATCGGACGGCTGGATCTCTTCTGGGATCCGGACAAGAAGCGGCTGGCAGACTGGTCGTGGGAACTGCAGACGGTCAATGAAGAGACCTGCGAGGAAGATCCGCTGGTCAGCTTCTATCATGACCGTTTTCAGACGGAGACGGACAGGAAATATGATCAGGTGCTGTTTTCCATGCCCTGCGCCTACACACATCCCGGATTTCACCGCGAGACGCAGCTCGGCGATTTCTTTGCGGACATCTATCAGGAGATCTTCCATACGGATGTTTTCTTCCTGTCCACCAATGTGATCTGGGCCAAAACGCTGGGTCCCGATGTGACAAGGCGAGATCTGATGATCGCCTTCCCCTATGAAAACGCGGTTTACGAGTTGAAAATGACCGGAGAGCGCTTTCTGGCGCTCATTCGGCACGTGTACCGCAGGGAAGCCTGGGAGGGGACCAACATCTTTTTCCTTTTTTCAAAGAATCTGACGGTCACGGTGCGCGCCGGGGACAGGGAGGTGCTGGACGTGAAGCTGTCCGGCGCCGATCCGGAGCCGGACAGGGAATATACGGTGGGGGTGACCGCCTATGCGTACAAGAACCGGGAACTCTTTCTCGGCATCACCGCCGCAGAGGAGGAGACGATCCGGATCCGTCGGCTCTCGGTCGATGACCGCCAGGACATGACGGCATTTTTTTCGGGCGCCGGCGTGATCCCGCTGGAAAACGAGGGCCGGCTCCGAATACAGTAAAAAATCGGAAAAACCGTGTGGAATTTTCTCCGGTCACGTGTATATAAGGTTGAGCAACCGGAAGAACGTCACGCGAACGGAAAGAAAGGAGGACGGATGAAGGATCAGGAGAAAAACAGGGAGCCGATCGCCGAAAGTGAGCTGGAGAAGATCACCGGCGGCAAATCGGAAAGCGGGAACCCGACGGGGAATTCCCAGAAGATGTGGATTACCTGCAGACTGTGCGGCAAGAGCATTGAGGCCGACCTGACGAAGGATGAGGTGCAGTGCGGAAGCTGCAAGGCATACAACCGTCTCTACGGCTGATATTTCCGCCGGAATTGGACAGAGACATTGACGGAGAGTATAATGAACCCGTCTGTTTGACAATAGCTCAGACAATGTACAGTCAGCAGGGAGGAAGGATCCATGAAGAAAGAGGAAGGAAGAAGAACAGTTTTACACAGAGGCTTGACCGGTGTGGTCGCGGTTACGGCAGCGATCGCGCTGCTCGCCGGTTGCGGAAAAAAGGACAGTCAGGATGTCGCCACGACATCGCTGGATGCCGGACAGGAGCAGCAGGCGACGGGAACGGACACGACGCAGGCCCAGAGCTGGGATGGCGGCGTGGGGGAAGTGCCGGAGGGTGCGCTGACCGTCGTCGCAAGCCCCGGGGTGCACACGGATATCCTGCGGATGGCGCAGTCGATCCTCGCGGATGAGGGGATCGAGCTCTATATCGACTCCGATTTCGATGATTATCTGATGCCCAATCTGCTGGTGGACGGCGGGGTTTACGAATGCAACTATTTCCAGCACGAGGAGTATCTTGCCACATTTAATGCCGAACAGGGCACCGATCTGGTGTCGGTGGGCAAGATCCACTTCGAACCGCTGGGGATCTACCGCGGCGTCAAGTGGTCGCTGGATGATCTCACGGACGGTGATGTGATCACGATCCCGCGGGATACCGCCAACCAGGCACGGGCGTTGAAGCTTCTGTCGGATGTGGGTCTGATCAGTCTCGACACTTCCGTGCAGGATCCGTCCATCAACGATGTCACGGACAATCCGAAGGGACTCAGACTGGAACTGATGGACGCCTCGCAGGTGCCGTCGGCGGTCGCGAATTCCGCCTTTGTCGTCATGAACGGCAACTATGCGAGACAGGCGCTTTATACGGTGACCAGTGATGCCATCGCCTATGAGAATCCGAAGTCCTCGGTGGCGGGACGCTATGCCAACATCATTGCCGTGAACCGGGAAAACGCGAATGATCCGCGGGTGCTGGCTCTTGTCAAAGCGCTGCAGAGCGAGGATGTCAGAAACTACATGGAAACGAAGTATGCCGGTGCGGTCGTTCCGTACACGGGTTCCTGAGGCAGTCTGAGGGAGAAAGGAAGGACAGAATGAAGAGGAGATTATTCACAAAGATCGGCAGCATGGTGTTTGCGGCCATGTATGCGGCTTCGGTGGCGGCGGGTGCCGTCACGCCGTTTGTTCCTGTTGTACACGCCGCGGAGGCATCGGCGCCGGACAACAGCGCGAGGGCCGTGGAACTGGGGATCGGCGCGCTTTCCAATCCGGTCAGTAACGGCGGTGAATGGGACGGAAGCTTCGTTTATTTCGGCAATCAGGGGAATTATCCGATCTGCTTCCGCGTGCTGGACACGGACAGCAAGGCCTACGGTTCGGATTCCGTCCTGCTGGATGCCAACTATGCGCTGAGCCGCACGGCATTTGACAAGAACGGTTCCGTCGACTGGTCGGACAGCGATCTCAGGAAGTATCTCAACAGCGAGTTCCTGATGGGAAATTTCTCGCAGACGGAGCGCAACGCGATCCTGCCGAGTGTCAAGAACGGCAGCGACGGTGCGAGCTCGTTAAACGGCGACTATGTGTTCGTCCTGGATCAGGCGGAAGCACAGAATCAGGACTATGGCTATGGAGATTACGGAACGCTCACCAAGGAAAACATGCGGTTTAACGCGACGGATGCCGAATATGCGCTCCGCTCGTCCATAAACGGCCAGATCCAGACAGTGGACGCGACCGGCGGCATTTCCAGTGCGGGTGCTTCGGATATGATCTATTATTCTCCGGCGCTCAACATGAACGCGGAGGATGTGGCGTTCACCTATCCCGCGGAGGATGACAAGCCGGCCTATCTGGCACCGGTGGGAGCCGCGGACGACAACTACTATAAGCTCACGATGAAGGGCGGCGACGGATTCGCCGCAAAGCGCAAGGATAACGCGGACAACGCGGTGCCCGCGGGCTATGGTTTCCTCGTGGATGTACAGGATGTCGGCAGCGCGGAAAAGGGTGTCAATTATTCGCGGATCTCCGGCATGCTCGTGGACGCGACCGGCAATGTGGCTTCCTATGGCATGCTCAGTGACATTGCCGCAACGGGTGAGGTGCTCGTCAATGTGCCGGCCTCCACACCGGCCGGTGACTATACGCTCTATGTGTTTGCCGAGGATGTGAAGTCCGACTACTATGATCACGCGACGGATTACGCCAGCAACTTCGCACCGATCAAGGTGCATGTCGATGACGCGAACGCGGTGAGCGAGGAGGCTGTGCAGGCGATCGAGAAGCAGAACGCGGAAAAGACGGAGGCGGTTCAGGCAAAGACGCAGAAGTCGGATCAGCAGACCAAGCCGCAGGCGGCACAGCAGGCGCAGACGCAGAAGCAGTCCACACAGAAGCAGCAGAAACAGCAGACACAGCAGCAGACCCAGCAGAAGACAGCACCGCAGGCCGTGGCGCACAAGATCAATCTCAACACGGAAGGCAACGGCAAGGTGCAGGCTTCGGTGCAGTCGGCAACGGTCGGTACGGTGATCGTCATGACCCCCACGCCGGACAATGGATGGCATTTTAAGGGATGGCAGAGCTCCGATGTGAGCGTTGCCGCCGACAACAAGTTCACGATGCCGGACAAGGACATCACGGTCAAGGCGATCTTTGAGAAGAACGCGAACACCCATGCGATCAAGCTCGCCTATATGGAGCGCAGCACGGTGGAACTTTCGGCGACCAATGCCCCGAAGGGCACCAAGGTCAAGGCAAAGTGCAAGCCGGTCGCCGGCAATCATTTTGTCCGCTGGGAGGTGGAGGGTCTCTCCTATGATCCGAAGAGCGAGAATCCGCTCACCTTTACCATGCCGGATAACGATGTGCTGATCAAGGCGGTCTGCGAGGAGGACAAGGCGCAGGAATACACCATCACCATGAAGGTGAACGGACAGGGCAGCGCTGCGGCGGCCTATAACAAGGCCCAGGCCAATGTGTGGGTCAATCTGTCCGCCAATCCGGCGGAGGGATGGCGGTTCGTCCGCTGGGACAGCAATGAGGTCAATCCGGGCGGCCAGTCCAAGTTCCTGATGCCCGCAAAGAACGTGACGCTCACGGCGGTGTTCGAGAAGATCCCGGAGAGCAGCTTTGCGGTGAGCACAGTGATCCGCGGCGAGGGAGGCAAGCTCTGGACGACAGCCGCCAACGGAACCCCCAAGACGAGTTTTACGCGCGGCGAAAAGGTGGTCGTGCAGACACAGCTGGAGAACAAATACAAGCTGAACAGCCTCAAGGCGGACGGCGTGGACCTGACAAAGGATTCGACCACCGGAGCGATCTATTTCTACATGCCGAACAAGTCGGTGACCCTGACGGCCGTGTTTGAGCGCGAAGCGGAAAAGGAGCATGAGGCGTATCTCGTGGTGAGCGGCGACGGCAATGCCTGGACACAGAACGCGAAGGGCGAAAACGTCCGCTACTTCAAAGAGGGTGAGCGGGTCTACATCCAGACGATGAGTCACAATGCCCAGGTGGAGTCGATCCAGTCCCGCGACGTGAAGATCGAGCAGGCATCGGGCGCCTATGATGCATACTTCGACATGCCGGCTGGCGGCGCGACGGTCTATGTTGCCTTTAAGACCGTTGAGACGGAATATGATGCCTGCATCAATGTGAGCGGCAACGGAGGTGCCTGGACGACGGATGCTTCCAACAATGCGAAGACCAGTTTCAAGGCGGGAGAGCGCGTTTACATCCAGACGGTGCACAATGAATCGGAACTGGAGTCGATCCGCTCCAATGACGTGGCGATCGGCCCCGGAAATGACAAATATGACGGCTATTTCGATATGCCCAGGGGCGGCGCGACGATCCGCGTGAGCTTCAAGAACGCGGCACCAGCGCCGGATCCCACCTACACGATCACTTTCCAGTGCACCGGTGACGGCAGCGCCTGGGCGACCAACGCGAACGGTGAGAGCAAATCCACCTTTAAGGCGGGAGACAAGGTGCTGATCCAGACGGTACATAACAGCGCGGACATCAAGTCGATCAGCGCAGGCAATGTGCAGATCAGCCCCTACAACGGCACGGACGGCGCGTTCGATATGCCGGCGGGCGATGTCACCGTAAAGATCGTCTTTGAGGCGCAGGTTCGGGATTACGCGGTTTCGATCGCTTCTCTTCAGGGACCGGGCAATGTCTATCCGGTCGACGGGAGCGGTGCTTCCCGGAATCGTTTCCAGGCCGGCGAGCAGGTCATACTGGCGCTGAACGGCGAGGAGGTCACCTGGGACAGCTACAGCAGCAATGACCCTGCGGTCGCGATCACGACGAACGGCAGAGGACAGTTGATCTTCAACATGCCGGCACATGATCTCCAGCTGATGATCGTCACAAAGAGCACGGCTGTCGAGCATCATGATGAGCCGGATCCCGCGGCGATCTCCACCGTGGGTGACGACGGAGAGATAGATTCCTTCTGGGATGATGACGATTTTGATTTCGAATAAAAACCTGTAGATATTTGCGGACTGAACTGTATATATAAGCAAAAGGAGGGCACCATCATGAGCGAAGATAAAAAAATGATCGACGAAGAGGAACTGGAGGAAGTCACCGGCGGCAGATCTGACAGAGAACTGGACCGCAAATTCGGACAGAAGGTGGCGAACAAGGTTCCCGGATCCCTGGTGCAGGCAAGCGTTGATGTTCAGGGTGTGAAGCGCGCAGCGCCGGCCGCACAGGGAAAGGCAACGGAGAAAACACAGGTCATCTCCAGATTCTGACATGACCTGATGAACCGGAGATCGGCACGCAGCGCGGACGATCGGAAACACAGCGGATGATGAAACGCATCCCGGTCAGTCAAAGGACTGACAGGGATGTGTTTCTGCTTATCTGTTTCCGCGTCCGCCGGTGTTTTGAAAGGAGCGCGGATGAGAGAGATCGAAGTCAGTCGGATCACGGATGTTGTAGAGCGGCTCTGCATCGAGGCAAATGAGCATCTGCCTGAGGATGTGAAGACGGCGTTAAGGAGATTCCGCGCCGAAGAGGACGGCAGGATCGCCTGCGGTGTCCTTGATACCATCATCGAGAACTTCGAGGTCGCGGACAGGGAGGGTGTGCCTGTCTGTCAGGACACCGGCATGGCCTGCGTGTTCCTGGAGATCGGGCAGGAGGTGCATCTGACCGGCGGCGCGCTCCGTGAAGCCGTCGACGAGGGGGTCCGGCGCGGTTATGAAAAAGGATATCTGCGAAAATCCGTGGTCGCGGATCCGATCCGTAGAACGAACACGGGAGACAACACGCCGGCGATGCTGTACACGGAGATCGTGCCGGGAGACGAGATCAGGATCACCGTCGGTCCCAAGGGCTTCGGAAGCGAGAACATGAGCGCGATCCGCATGTTCAAGCCTTCCCAGGGGCTGGAGGGGATCCGGAGATTCGTGGTGGAAACGGTTGAGCAGGCGGGACCGAATCCCTGTCCGCCCATGGTGGTGGGCGTAGGGATCGGCGGCACCTTTGACAAGGCGGCGCTTCTGGCCAAAAAGGCACTGATGCGGCCCGTTGATTCCCATCATCCGGATCCGTTCTACGCACAGCTCGAGGACGAACTCCTGCAGGAGATCAACGCGCTGGGGATCGGCCCGCAGGGGTTCGGCGGGCGCACGACGGCGATCGGCCTGAACATCGAGACGATGCCGACCCACATTGCCGGAATGCCCTGTGCCGTCAATATCAGCTGCCATGTGACACGGCACAAAACGGAGGTGATCTGAGATGGAGAAGCATATCACACTGCCGCTCACCGAGGAACTGGCGGCGAGTCTGCATATGGGAGATACCGTATACCTGACGGGAGAGATCTACACGTCACGGGATGCCGGTCACAAGCGCATGTGCGAGGCGCTCGCAAAAGGGGAAGAGCTCCCGTTTGATCCGACAGACGCGACGATCTACTATGTCGGACCCACACCGGCGAAGCCCGGGCAGGTGATCGGGTCGGCAGGTCCGACGACAAGCGGCCGGATGGATGCCTATGCGCCGACCATGATGTCGGTGGGTGCCAGAGGAATGATCGGCAAGGGAGAGCGTCTGCCTGAGGTCGTCGAGGCCATGAAGAAGTATCACGGCGTATATTTCGGCGCGGTGGGCGGCGCGGGCGCACTGCTCGCAAAATGCATCAAAAAAGCGGAACTCATCGCCTACGAGGATCTCGGTGCGGAGGCCTTAAGACGTCTGACTGTCGAGGAGCTTCCGGTCGTGGTCGTGATCGACTGTGAGGGGAACAATCTCTACCGGGAGGGCAGAAAGAACTATCTGGAAAAGGAAAGAAAACCGTAATTGTGGTATAATAAAGCACTTACTGGTGGCATCTGAGGAGAAAACGCGATGGGTGACAGCTTTATGGACGCCATGGGATCTCTCGGCGGCGGATCGGACTATACGCTGGATGAGATCCGTCAGGCGGAGAAACTGAAGAAGAAAAACGGCGGCACGCTGGTCGAGAACCTGGAAAAGGTGACCGGACGCGGGATGAACGCGGATCCCTTCGGCAACGCGGACGCGCTGAAAAAGCAGGTCATGGCGATGCAGGAGATGACGGATGCGCTCGGAAAGCGGAGCCAGGCCGCTTCCGACTCTCTTGACTCTGCAGGCAGGCAGCTGGCAGAGAACAGCCAGATGCTCGACAGGGAACTTCGCGAGCTCAACGAGAATCTGGCGAGAGATTTCGGCATCGCAGCGTCCGCCGGGAGCACAGCGCAGGCGGGACAGCAGCTGGCTGCCGGACAGCAGACCGGAACGGACACGTCGGGTACAAAGGAACAGGTCCTGTCGGGAGAGGCGGCTCTGGATGCTTTTGACGGCATCGCGGAGAAGATCGGTGAGCGTGTCTATGGTCAGGAAGCGTTTCTCAAAAAACTGGTGATCGCCTTCAAGCGCCCTTACGTGATGCCGGCCGGCGAGGAGCAGGCGAAGAACACGGTCTTCGTTTCGGGCGCCAATGACACCGGCAGGCACTTTGCACTTAAGGAACTGGCCGGAGAACTCGCGGAACGGAAACTGATCGGCAATGACAGGATCCGGACCGTGGATCTGGGCATCTATACGGACGCCTCCATGGAGAGTGTCTTTCTGCAGGACATCTACGCGGCACTTTCGGATGACGCGGAGATCATCCTGTTTGAGAATTTCGAGAACTGCCATCCCTCTTTCCTGACCAGGATCAGCGCGCTGGTGACGGATGGGGGGTTCCGACTCCCGGGACGCTATGTCTCCCAGAAGGGACAGCTGGTCAGCGTACAGAATGCGCTGGCGACGGACGCGGTGAGCATGCTTCACGCGGCCGGCAAATATCTGGTCTTTGTGTCGGAAAAATCGCTGGACAAGGCAGCAGGCATCATGGGGGCCGCTTTTGTCGACGCGCTCAAGGGCGATGTGTGCGTGACCGGTGAACTGGATGAGGAGGCGATCCGCAGGATCGCTGCCTGTGAACAGGAAGCGCTAAGGACCAGGGCGGGTGAGCAGTGTTTCTTTGACATTTCCTTTGATGATGACTTTGCCGCATTCGGTGCCTCCCGTGCCGGCAGACAGGCCGGCGTGACGGGTGTCCGGGCGTTCTATGCTTCCGTTCTTGAGGCCCTCGCGCAGGCAAGGCTCGAGGGCAGCTATGAGAAGGGTGCCGCGCTGAAGCTCCGTGCGGAGAACGGCAGGATCTTCGCGCAGCACGGGGAGGAACAGTTCGACCTCACCGCACTCCTGCCGGAGAGCTACCGTGGCGAGATCGAGGAGATCCGTGAAGAACTGGATGCGATCGTGGGTCTCCACGAGGTCAAGAACTATGTCCTCGGTCTGGAGGAATTCTATCGGGTGCAGAAGAGGCGCGAGGAGGAGGGCCTCAAGACGGCGGCTGTCAGCAAGCACATGATCTTTACCGGCAATCCCGGCACGGGCAAGACGACGATCGCCCGCATCATCAGCAGATATCTCAAGGCGATCGGTGTGCTCACCGGCGGTCAGCTTGTTGAGGTTTCCCGTGCCGATCTGGTGGGACGATATGTCGGTCACACGGCGCCGCTGACAAATCAGGTGATCCAGTCCGCGATCGGCGGTGTGCTGTTCATCGACGAGGCCTACAGCCTCTACCGCGGCAAGGATGACAGTTTCGGGCTGGAGGCGATCGACACGCTGGTGAAGGGGATTGAGGACAACCGGGACAACCTGATCGTGATCCTCGCCGGCTATTCCAAGGAGATGCAGGAATTCCTGACGGCCAACTCCGGCTTAAAGAGCCGGTTCCCCAATGTGATCGATTTCCCCAACTATACGGGGGAGGAACTGCTCGCGATCGCCCGTTCGATCGCGAAATCCAAGGGCTATGAGATCGACACCGGGGCGGATGAGACACTCTGTAACTATTTCAACGAGGTGCAGGCGACGCGGGCGGCGGACGCCGGCAACGGGCGTCTGGCTCGCAATCTTGTCGAGGAGGCGATCCTGAACCAGTCCAGACGTCTGGTGGCAGAGCCTGACGCGGAACTCTCCCTCCTGGTGTCCCGGGATTTCGATCTGTAGAGCGATGTCCGGGATCGAAGAGATCGTCGGATATCTGAGAGACTATGACGGGCCGTCCATCCGTCTGATGGAGGTCTGCGGCACGCATACGGCCGAGATCACGAGGAACGGGATCCCTTCGATGCTTTCGGACAGGATCCGTCTGATCTCCGGGCCGGGGTGTCCGGTCTGCGTTACGGTCACGGCGGTGATCGACCGGCTGATCACGCTGGCCCGTGAGGAGAACACGACGGTCCTTACCTTCGGAGATCTGATGCGAGTCCCCGGGAGCGGCGGGAGTCTTGCTTCCGCGAAGGCGGAAGGGGCTTCGGTCGATTTTGTCTACGCACCGGCCGATGTGCTGGATCTGGCGGAAAAGGCACCGGAGAAACAGTTCGTGTTCGCGGCTGTCGGCTTTGAGACGACGGCACCTGTCTACGCCATGCTGCTCGCGGATGCCGTGGCACGCGGCATTCACAACGTGCGTCTTGTCACTTCCCTGAAGACTATGCCGGAGGCGATCCGCTATGTCGCCAAGAACGCCGTGGAACCGATCGACGGTTTTCTCGCGCCCGGGCACGTGTGCGCGGTCACGGGCTGCGCGGACTACGCGCGGCTGGCGGATGAACTGAGGATCCCTTTTGTCGTGTCGGGATTTGGCGGAGAGGAACTGCTGTGTGCGATCTACGCGCTGGTCAGAATGCGCGGGCAGGCGCTCATGCGCAATCTCTATCCGGCGGTCGTGCGGACGGACGGCAACAGGCGGGCGCAGGAAGCGGTGGCACGTTTTTTCGAACCGGGAGACGCGAGCTGGCGCGGTATGGGGACGATCCCGGGATCCGGACTGTATCTGCGCGAGGAATATGAGTCATTTGACGCCGGCGGCAGGGAACTTGTCGAGGACCGGATTCCCGTGGGTTGCCGGTGCGGCGAGGTGCTCACGGGCAGCATCCCGCCGAGTGCGTGCCCGATGTTCGGGACGGCCTGCACGCCGGATCACCCGCACGGTGCATGTATGGTGTCTGCGGAGGGCAGCTGCTGTTCCTGGTACACGGGAAGCAGACGGGAGGATTGAAGATGAAGATTACGATGGCGCACGGCAGCGGCGGTGAGGAAACCGAAAAACTGATCAGCCGGATCTTCGCTGCGCATTTTCAAAACGAGATCCTGGACGAGATGGAGGACGCGGCCGCGGTGCCGGGAGCGGAGCGCCTCGCACTGACAACGGATTCGTTCGTGGTGGAACCGCTCGTCTTTCCCGGCGGAGATATCGGGAAGCTCGGGGTCTGCGGCACGGTCAATGATCTGCTGATGCGCGGTGCCGTTCCGAAATACCTGACCTGCGGATTTATCCTGGAGGCCGGTACGGATGCGGCGGTCGTGGAACAGGCCGCGGCCTCCATGGCTCAGGCGGCTGCGGAGGCCGGCGTCCTGATCGTCGCCGGTGACACCAAGGTGGTGGAGAACGCGCACGAAGCGGGCGGGATCGTCATCAATACGGCGGGCGTGGGATTCCTTCACCGGGATGTGCAGATCACACCGTCCGGGATCCGCCCGGGAGACTGCCTGATCCTGTCGGGAAGTCTGGGGGATCATCACGCGGCGATCCTTTCCGCGAGAATGCGGATCGAAAACCATATCCGTTCGGATGTAGGACTGCTGACGGAGCCCGTGAGCATTCTGCTCGGTGAGAAACTGGCCGTTCACGCGATGCGCGATGTGACCCGCGGCGGACTGGCCACGATCCTGAGTGAATTCGCGAAACGGTCGGGTCTGACCATGCGTATCCGCGAGAGTGCGCTTCCCGTTCATCCCGAGGTGCGGGATTTCTGCGGGATCCTGGGGCTGGATCCGCTCACCATGGGAAATGAGGGGAAATTTGTCGCGGCTGTTGACGCGGCGGACGCGGAGACGGCATTGAAACTGATCAGAGACACCGCCTGCGGCAGGGAAGCGGTGATCATCGGCGAAGTCACGGAACGCGCGGAGGTGCCGGTCATTCTGGAAACGAAGATCGGCGGCGAGCGCGTGGTCACACCGCTCACCGGAGAAGGGCTGCCGCGGATATGCTGACCGTGAACGATCCCGCGGAGCCCGGGATCCGCATCAATCGCTTTCTGGCCTCCTGCGGCATCTGTTCCCGCCGGGACGCCGACCGTCTCGTGGAGGCGGGACGAGTCCTCATCGACGGACGGCCTGCAAAGGCGGGAGATCGCGTATCTGCCGGTGCACAGGTGCTCGTCGACGGCAGGGAGGCAATCCCGCAGCAGGAAACCGTCGTATACGCCTATTACAAACCGCGCGGTGTGGTCTGTACCGAAAGGGACGCACACGCTTCACGGACGGTCATGACGGAACTCGCCGGCCGTCTGCCGGGACGGCTGACCTATATCGGGCGGCTGGACCGGGATTCCGAGGGCCTCCTGCTCCTGACCAATGACGGCGCGCTGAAGCAGTTGCTGGAATCGGCAAAGAACGGGACGGAAAAGGAATATCTGGTGACGACCGACAGGCCGCTCACACCGGAGGCGAAAAAGCGCATGGAGGCGGGGGTTCCGCTCACGGATCTCGGGATCACGACAAAACCGTGCCGGATCCTGCCCGCAGAGGGCGGGGCGGACGCCGGTGATGACGGGAGATCCCGCTTCCGCATCATCCTGACGGAAGGCAAGAACAGACAGATCCGCCGTATGTGCGAGAGTGAGGGACTTCGCGTCACACGGCTCATCCGTGTGCGCGAGGCGGGTGTCACGCTGGGAGACATGAAACCGGGTGATCTGCGCGCGCTTTCCGCGACGGAGATCGAACACCTGTGACCGTTCGCTCGTCTTGCATTCTCTCTGAATTCTCTGTAAAATACACTATGCATGACAACTGGATCTTGGCACGGACACACGTCTGCGTTTTTTCGGGAGGATTCCATGAACAGAGCGGAAATCAACGAGATCAAAAAGAATCTCACGGGTGACAGACTCTCCATCGACCGCATCTGCGGTTGCTATGTCGACTACGAAAAGAAGAAAAAGGTGCAGTTCACGAAGGCTTTCGGCCAGATCCCCGAGGAGGAGAGCTTCAAGTATTTTGAGATCTTCCGGTCGACTCTTTCGGGCACGATCGGACGCAACCTGATCCCGCTGGAGTTCCCGATGGATCAGGAGGCGACTGGCGGCGCACAGGAGTTCCTTCTGACGCTCAGGGACACGGCACTCAAGGAAGAGGAACTGGTCGAGCAGTTCTTTGACCGTGTGATCGAAAACTATATTGAACCCGAGAACTACTATATCGTGCTCGTGCACGGCGTCTACGATGTGCCCGGGATCACGAAGGACAGGATCATGAATGACGATGCCTCGGATGCGGTGTATGACTTCATCCTCTGCTCGATCTGTCCCGTGAAGCTTTCCAAAGCGGGTCTTTCTTACATTGCCGAAGAAAAGATGATCATGCAGCGGATCCGCGACTGGGTGGTCGATCCGCCGGTCAAGGGCTTCCTGTTCCCGTCGTTCATGGATCGGACGGATGATATCCATCATACCCTGTATTTCACCAAAAAACCGGATGATGTGCAGCCGGGACTCGTGGACGCGCTCTTCGGCGCGCAGGCGCCGCTGTCCGCGCCCGAGCAGAAGGAAACGTTTCAGACGATCGTCGCGGAGACGATCGGGGAAGACGGCGATCTTTCCGTTGTGAAGAACATTCATGAGATGCTCTCCGAGATGGTGATCGGCAACGCCGACAACCCGGAGCCTCTCATGATCGGCAAACAGGAGATGCGGCAGCTTCTCGAGGACGCGGGTGTGACTCCCGAGAAGATGGAGCGCTTTGACACAGCCTATGAGAATGCCGTGGAGAGCGACGATGAGCCGTTGCTCGTGACCAATGTCTCGGATGTGAAGAAGCTTTCGATCGAAACGCCCAACGTGGTGATCCGTGTGAAGCCCGACCGGGCGGATCTCGTGATGCCGCGTATCATTGACGGCAGGGAGTGCCTCATCATCGCTGTTGACGATCATGTGGAGGTGAACGGCATCAACGTGCGCACGATCTTCAAAAAACAGGCATAGCGCATGATCAGGACGCTGGCAAAACAGATCGGCGAGTTTAAGTGGATCGCGATCATCTCACCGCTTTTCATGATCGGTGAGGTCATCTTTGAGATGATCATCCCCGTGCTCATGGGACAGATCGTGGACAGAGGGATCTACGGACGGGATCTGTCCTTTATCGGGACGACGGGACTGAAAATGGTGATCGTCGCGCTCTGCGGCCTCTGCTGCGGCATGCTCGGCGCCTATACCCGGGCGAAGGCGAGTGCGGGGCTGGGCCGGAATCTGCGCAAGGCGATGTTTGACAACGTGCAGACCTTTTCCTTTGCCAATATAGACAGGTTTTCGACCTCGGGTCTCATCACCCGCATGACGACCGATGTCACGAACATCCAGAATGCCTTTCAGATGCTTTTGGCCATGGCGGTGCGCGCACCGGGATCGATGATCGTGGCGATGTGCATGTCCTTTTACCTGAGTGCCAGGCTCGCGGGCATCTATCTGGTCGCCGTCATCTTTCTGGCGATCGTCCTGTTCATTATCACAAAGACAACAACAAAGTATTTCAAGCAGGTCTTCGAGAAATATGACGCGCTCAACGAGTCGGTACAGGAAAATGTGACCGCGATCCGCGTCGTCAAGTCCTATGTCCGTGAGGAGCACGAGATCTCCAAATTTGACCGGGCGGCGGAGAATATCTGCCGCATGTTCATCTCGGCGGAAAAACGCGTGGTCACCATCGCACCGCTCATGTCCGCCACCGTCTACACCTGCATCCTGCTGATCTCCTGGATTGGTGCGCACATGATCATCGGTGTCGGCGGCGGATCAACGCTGACGACGGGGGAACTCATGAGTCTGCTCACCTATTGCATGAACATTCTGATGAGCCTGATGATGGTCTCGATCATTTTTGTCATGCTCACCATGTCGGAGGCTTCTGCCCGACGGATCGTCGAAGTGATCGAGGAGAAGAGCACCATCGGAAACCCGGCGGATCCGGTCATGGAAGTGGCGGACGGCAGTATCGTTTTTGATCATGTGATGTTTTCCTATCGCGAGGGGAGCGGAGAACCGGTGCTCAAGGACATCTGTCTCTCCATCCGTCCGGGGGAGAGCATCGGCATCATCGGCGGCACGGGTTCCGCCAAATCCTCGCTGGTCAACCTGATCAGCCGTCTTTATGATGTGACGGACGGCCGCGTTCTGGTCGGCGGCGTCGATGTCCGTGATTATGACATGGAGGTGTTGCGCAACCAGGTTGCCGTGGTGCTCCAGAAAAATGTGCTCTTTTCGGGGACGATCTATGAGAATCTGCGCTGGGGCGACCCGGATGCCACGGATGAGGAGTGCCGCAGGGCCTGCCGTCTGGCCTGTGCCGACGAGTTCATCGAAAAACTGCCAGAGCAGTATGACACACGCATCGAACAGGGCGGCAGTAATGTCTCCGGAGGCCAGAAGCAGCGCCTCTGCATTGCCCGCGCGCTGCTGAAAAAACCGAAGATCCTGATCCTCGATGATTCCACGAGCGCGGTGGACACGGCGACGGATGAAAAGATCAGAAGAGCGTTCGCGGAGGAGATCCCGGAGACCACACGGCTTATCATCGCGCAGCGCGTTGCCAGTGTCGAGAACTGCGACCGCATCATCGTCATGGAGGACGGTCAGGTGTGCGGCTTCGGAACGCACAGCGAACTGCTTGAAAACAACACGATCTACCGCGAGGTCTATGAGTCTCAGACCGGCGGGGACAGGGATTTCGACGAGAAAGGCTAAAAGATGGCACAGGAGCAGGTCAAAGAGGTCAAGATCGGACCGGGCCGTCACGGGGGACGCGGCATGCCGAGACCCAGGATCAAGGATCCGGGCAGGGTCCTGTCGCGCCTTTTTGCGTTCCTGTTTCAGTCCTATGCCCTGCAGATGGTCGTTGTCGCACTCTGCATCATCGTGAGTGTTTTTGCGAACATTCAGGGCACCCTGTTCACCAGAACACTGATCGACAGCTACATCACGCCGATGATGGATGCTTCCCGGTCGGGGGCGGCGGTGGATTACGGCCCGCTTGCCCGTGCGATCGCCCGGGTGGCGGGTTTTTACGCGATCGGCGTGGCAGCCGCCTGTGTGCAGGCGATCACGATGGTCTATGTCTCGCAGGGGACGCTGAAGAGACTCCGACAGATGCTGTTCGCTCATATGGAGCGTCTGCCGGTCAGGTATTTCGACACCCATGCGCACGGCGACATCATGTCGATCTACACCAATGATATCGACACGCTGCGTCAGATGATCTCCCAGTCTGTTCCGCAGCTTTTGAACAGTGCGATCACGATCGTGAGCGTGCTGGTTTCGATGATCTTTCTCAACGTGCCGCTCACGATCCTGACGATCCTGATGGTCGTCGTGATGCTCCTGTCCTCCGCGGCGGCCACGAAAGCGTCGGGCAGGAATTTCATCGCACAGCAGAAAAACCTCGGCGCGGTGAACGGCTACATCGAGGAGATGATCTCGGGCCAGAAGGTAGTCAAGGTCTTCTGCCACGAAGACGAGAATGTGGAGCGGTTTGATGAACTGAATGAGGCGCTCTACCAGAGCGCGTTCAAGGCACAGACATTTTCCGGATTTCTGGGACCGATCAACGCACAGCTGGGCAACGTCAGCTACGTGCTCTGTGCGCTGGCGGGCGGTGCCATCGCGCTCACATCGGACATGACGGCGGGCACGGCGGCGGCCTTCTTCCTTGTTCTCGTGCAGCTGTTCGGCAGGCTTTCCGTGGGCTCTCTCGCGAGCTTTCTGACCTTTAACAAGAATTTTTCCATGCCGATCAATCAGGTCAGCATGCAGTTCAATTCGATCATCATGGCACTTGCCGGTGCGGATCGCGTGTTTTCTCTGATGGATGAGACGCCGGAGACGGATGACGGCTATGTGTCGCTCGTCAATGTCGATGAGCGGGACGGCGAACTGGTCGAGTCCGAAAAACGCACGGGACGGTGGGGTTGGAAGCACTACCACAAAGCGGATGACACGACCACCTATGTTCCGCAGGAGGGCGATATCACCTTTCTTGGGGTGGATTTCGGCTACACGGATGAGAAGATGGTGCTGCATGACATCAGGCTGCACGCAAAGCCGGGCGAAAAGATCGCTCTGGTCGGCTCCACCGGTGCGGGCAAGACCACGATCACCAATCTCATCAACCGCTTTTACGACATCCAGGACGGAAAGATCCGCTATGACAATATCAACATCAACAAGATCAAAAAGGCGGATCTCAGGCTCTCCTTCGGCATGGTGCTGCAGGATACGCATCTGTTCACCGGTACGGTGCGGGAGAACATCCGCTACGGCAAGCTCGACGCGACGGACGAAGAGGTGGTGGCCGCGGCAAAGCTCGCCAACGCGGACGGTTTCATCCGCAGGCTTCCGCAGGGCTATGACACGGAACTGCACGGTGACGGTGCCAATCTTTCTCAGGGACAGCGCCAGCTTCTCGCCATTGCGCGGGCGGCGATCGCCGATCCGCCTGCACTGATCCTCGATGAGGCGACCAGCTCGATCGACACGCGCACGGAGAAGATCGTGCAGGACGGCATGGACAAGCTGATGAAGGGCCGGACGACCTTTGTGATCGCACACAGGCTTTCGACGATCCGCAACAGCGACTGCATCCTCGTCATGGATCAGGGAAGGATCATCGAGAGCGGCACCCATGAGGAACTGCTGGCAATGAAAGGGAGGTATTATCAGCTCTATACCGGGAACCGGCCGGAGACGGAGGAACGGAAGAACTGAAGGCGTTTACGGAGCATAACAAAAGACCCCGGCGATATCGCATCGCCGGGGTCTTTTTGCTGTTGTTCCGTATTCTCAGCGGTCCGTGACCGTGAGTGCGTGAAGATACTCGTCAGAGCCGTGTGCGACCGAGATCTTCACGGTCTTGCCGGCGTAGAGCGCACCGCAGCTGTCCGTGTTGGTGCTCGTATCGAGCTTGATCTGCATCGTGCCGCCGTCGGTCGAGAGATAGATGACGCTGTCCCTGCTGTCTCCGGTGACCTTGCCGGTGACCGTGGCCATGACCGAATTGCTCACCGTCGCGTTGGAAGAAGGGGAGACATCCACGATCCTCGCGGCGTGCAGCACACCGTCGATCCCCTTGTAATAGGTGACCGTCGCGGAACGGCCGACGAAATACGCTTTGCAGGAAGTGAAATCCGTGTCGGGATCGATCACGTATTTCGTGGAACCCAGGTAGACCGCACTCATGCTGGAATCACTGCTGATCGTGCCGGACGCGGTCGGAAGCCCCGCGTAGTTTCCGGAAGAAACGGCGCTGCTACTGTAGCTGGTGCCCGAGGAGATGTCCGTGATGGTCAGCGCGTGCATGTAGGCGTCGGAACCACGCGCGACGGAGATCTGCACGCTCTTGCCCAGCATGATGACGCGGCAGCCGCTCGTGTCGGTGGTGGTGTCAAGCTTGATCTGCATGGTGCCGCCGCTGGTGGCGAGGTAGATCAGATCCGAGGTCGTGCCTTCGGAGATAGTACCTGTCACGTTGGTCGTGTTGGCTGTATCGATCGTCGCCTGCGGACCGACCACACCGCCCTTGATCTTGGCCGCGTGCATGTAGGCATCGGATCCGTAATAGACTTCAACCGAGAGTGCCGTGCCGGGCAGGATCACCTTGCATTCGCTCAGATCCGTTCCGGAGTCGATCTTGATCTGCATGGTGCCGCCGCTGGTTCCCAGGTACAGCAGATCTGCCTTGGTCTCCTTGCCGACGGTGCCGGTCACTGTTGTGTTTGCGGCGCACACAGGCGTTTTGACCATAGCAGTCAATGCAAAGAACAGCAACAGAGCAACCAGGGCCATCCTTATTTTTTTCATTGCATTTTCCTCCGTTCAGACAGAATAATTGTAATAACGTTTGCTATTATACATCATCTTGTATAGAAATGCTAGAGGAAATACAAAAATTTTTAAAAGAATTTTATGACCAAACGGGTCAATCCGGGTAAAAACCTGAGAAATGAGGAGAAATGGGGAGATCTGCGCCGGTTTTAATCGAGACCGCCGCTGCCGGATACGGGCAGATGACGCTCATAGCTGGCATTATCGGTGTTTTCGATGCGCCATCGGGTGATCTGATAAAGACAGGTGTCCGCGGCGCTGTCCGTCTCCGACGGGGAGACAAAGGAGAGCGAGACGTGCAGTGTCTGCGTGTCGTTCATCGGAACGGAAAGATCGGAGGTGAGACCGTCGATCCGCGCCTGATAGTCGGACGGACCGCTGCTTTCCGCGAGAGCGGCGCGCAGCCTGGTGTCTGTCTGCGCGATAAACGCTTCCGCCTTGTGTGAGGCCGCATAGTATTCCTGGGTGTGCACGAGCAGCTTTTCGGAGAGCCGTTCGTCGGCACGCGCGCCGGCGAGTGAGAGCGCGCCGAAGGAGATCAGGCTCAGGGTCAGGAAGATCAGGAGCAGCGAAGAGGTGCCGATATGCGCGCCGAACCGGTATTCGTGATTCATGGATTCCCTCCGATATAGTGGTCAACATCCAGCGAGCACAGCGTCTGATCTTTTTCCAGCAGGACAGCGGTGATCCCGGCTGTCACGGCCTGCCCGGTGACCTCGTCGCCATAGATGAGCGCGGCGTCCGCTTCGGTGCCCGCCAGCGTGATCCGGTAGGCCGCGGGTGAATCCGCGCCGGTAATCTGCCATTCACTGTCATAGTAGAGCGTCAGCGTGCCGTTCATCGGGGACCGGTTGTCCTGCCCCAGCTGTGCCTGCGGAAAGAGGGCTGCGGTCTTCTCCAGATCGCCCCCGCAGGAGATCCAGACCTCGGCGAGAGATTCCTCTGCCCGGACGGCATGGTTGAGATCGACGGAATGATCGCTGGCGATGCCGGCCGCCGCGAAGAGACGTACGCAGATCACGGCGACGAGCGAAAAGAAGCAGATGACAACGATCATCTCCATAAGGAAGAGGGCGGTATTGGATTTGGAACTCTGATTCATTCCGCAGTCTCCGATCGAAGCCCGAGATAAAAGGCTTCCGTTTCCCCGTTATCGAGTGTCAGCTTAAACGAAAGAAGCTTCGGTCCGGCCTCGGTCACTTCGAGCTCCCGAAGCGGCAGGATCTTCTGTCCGGCATCGGGAACGGGATTGAGGTCCGCGCGCAAAAGCTGTTCGCAGAGCATGTTGTCATAGAGATAGAGCCATGTCGCGTAGTCTCGCTCGCCGACATGCTTCGTGAGCACGATCGCGGGGCTTCCCTTGAGCGTGTCCGTGCGGACGCTCCCGTTTTCATCCGCCTGCCGGATCTTCTGGACCAGATAGGCACCGGCCGTGCGGCGGTCATAGTTGGCCTGCATCGTGTCGACATTGGTCTGGTAGACATCGGCGCCGAGCGCGATCAGCATGATCGCCGAAAACGCGAACAGGAACAGCAGCGCGATGACGAACAGCAGATCGACGACATGATGTTTTTTCTTAAAATCCATGGATCAGCGCCTCGCAGTCCGCTTCATCACGGTCACATCGGGATAGAGATTCGATGCGATCGGCTCATAGTCAACATAAAAGGTCTCGGTGTCCCAGGTCAGGCCGTAGTGTTCCTGCAGATAGGCCAGATCCGGCGGATAGATCCCCTCCAGGGCATAGCACTGGATGAGATCCCGGTGGATCGCCTTCTCCAGGCTTTCCTGCTGTCTCTCCAGCGTGCTCTTTCCGAAATCGTTGAGGAGCCAGAGAAAACACACGGCGACGGCAATGAAGAGAAGGACCAGGATGACCCCCTTCAGACGGAACTTTCTTCTCGGTTTTGTGTGTCCAAACTGCATGCCGTACCTTTCTGTGTGCGCGGAAACCGTTTTGCGCGGATCACCCGATGCTCGACATGATGCCCATGAGCGGCAGGATGACCGACAGCAGGATCATGCCGACGATCAGCGAGAGGATGATGACTAACGTCGGCTCAAGGACCGAGATGATCGCGTAGATCCGGCGGTCGGTCTCACGCTCGTAGCGCTCGGCGATCTGCTTCATCACCACGTCCATGGATCCGGAGCGGAAGCCGACGGAGACCATGCGGGAATAAAGCCGGGAGAAGATCTCCGCCTGTCCGAGCGCGTCGGGGAAGCTTTCGCCGTCAATGATGAGCTGCCTGCATTTTTTGATCTTTTCCTCGATCTCCCGGTTTTCCACCAGTTTGAGCGTCAGGTCCAGACCGTTAAAGGTGTCCATGCCCGAGGAGAGCGCGAGGGCCATGCCGTTGGCAAAGCGGCCCGAAGCGATGTCATCGTAGAGTGCTTTGGTCGGACCGAAGCGGGAGGCGATGCGGACAAACTGCTTTCTGCCGCTCTCTGTCTTGGTGAACCACAGAAAGAGGAGAGCGATGAGCGCGATGATGGAGATCATCACGACGGAATAGTCATTCAGATGGTTCCCGAGGCTTAACAGGCTCTGGGAAAAGGAATTCATGGAGGTGCCCAGCTGCGCGAACACCTGCGAGAAGATCGGGAGCACCTGTGTGATCAGCACGATGATGACGACAAACATCATGCCGATCATGACGAGCGGATAGCTCATGGCACTCTTCAGATTCGTGCGCACGTTGTCCTCGTGTTCATAATAAGCGGCGAGACTCTCCATGACGGTGTCCAGCGTTCCCGATTCCTCGCCGATGGCGATCATGTTGAGCATGTAGTCGGGGAAGGCTCCCGTTGAAGCTACCGCGTCATGGTAGTTGGCACCTTCTCTGAGCGGCGCCTGGATCTGTTCCAGGAGAGCCTTGCCCTTGGGATCCTCGGTATCCTGCATCAGGATGTCGATCCCCACCGCCGGCGCGATGCCGGCCTTGAGGAGCATTCCCATCTGCCTGCAGAAGACGGAGATTTCATAGTTGGTTAAGAGTCTCTGACCTTTCATAGTTCCCTCCGGATGTTCTCAATAGCTGTATTTCAGCTCGTAACTGTCTCCCGATCCGATAAAAGATTCCAGATCCGATTCGCTGGAATTGGCGGCAAACGTCGGATCCATCAGCTGCCAGTCCTGTCCGTCGAATTCGACGATGCCGTTGACCCAGCCGATCTCATTGATAAACGTGCTGATCCACGCGTGATAGGCGATGCCCGCATAGCCCACCTCGAGACGTGTGGGAATGCGCTGAGAACGGAGCATGGCGGCCATCAGTGCCGCATAATCCAGACAGATCCCGGTCCGTCTGGCGAGCACATCGTCAACCACGGGGATGTAGCCGCTCTGTACGGTGGCCGCCTCCTCCTCATCGTAGGTCACGTTGGCGATCATCCAGTTGTAGACGTTGGCGACCACTTCGAGATCATCGGAACAGGGGGTCGCAAGCTCCTCGGCGAGGGCGACCGCGTCGCTGTCCTTGTCAAACGTGACATACTGGTTCGGGTAGAGATAGGGCCCGGCGGGATCGGTGATCGCGACGGCCAGCGTCGTGGAAAAAGCCGCGGCGTACTGGCTGCCCTCGATGTTTTCAAAAACGGTGACCTGATAGTCCCCGTTGCCGGAAGAGAGAGGGAAGACCTCCTGTTCCCCGCCGCCCTTGCAGTTAAAGGTGTAGGTCACGCCGTTTTCGCCGGTGATCTGCAGCTTGACCTTAGGGCACTCGCCCATGTAGCGCACGATGATATAGCCGTCCGCCGAGCGGGAGGCGTCGACCTCGGCGAGATCATTGCCGAAGACAACATCGCCGGCGGCTTCCGGCACGAGGCACACCGGGGTAGCGTCTCTGGTGCCCACACCCGTCTTGATGGCCGCGGCGGCCTCCTCCTGCGCCTTGGAACGCGCCGCCGCCTTGGCTTTCCCGGCATCCTTTTCGGAGCCGCAGCCGCCGAGGAGAAGCACTGTCAGCACAATGAGCGCGATGATGCCGAGAACCAGAAAAACAGCCGGATGCGGGCGCTTCGGCTGATCTTTTTTTTCCGTCCCGCCGAAGCCGTTCCGGTTCGGCTCTCTGCCCGCTGCCTCAAAGACGCTGGCGAGCGTTTTTTCCGCGTCCGCACGGTTCATGCGGTAGGCCTCATCCTGACGGAAGACATTGATGAACTTTTCCCACAGACTGTTCTTCATTGCCGGGTTTCGTCCAGAATCCTCTTTAATTCTTCCTGCGCGCGGAGAAGATGGCGCTTGACGGTGCTTAGGGACATGCCGACCGCGCTCGCGATCTCCGGAAGTTTCATATTGTTATAGTAGCGCATGATGATGATCTGCTGCTCCTGAAAATCAAGGCGCTCGATCGCACGATGCAGACGGTCCGTTTCCATGCGCCGCACGGCGGTCGCTTCGGGATCGCTCTCCTCGTGGATGTTGTCCTCAAGGAAATCGAAGACCTCGGCCCCGGGCATGTCATAGCCCGGATCCTTGCGACGTGTCATGTCGTAGCAGGCGCGGAAGCTGATCTGATTGAGCCAGGCGACAAAGAGTGTCGGATCGTTCAGCTTGCGGATGTTTGTCAGTGCCGTCACATAGATCTCCTGCACGGCATCCTGCGCGGCAAAGGCGTTGCGCAGATAATGACGGCAATAGTTGTAGACCTTGTTGTAGGTGAGGGCGTACAGCTCGGCAAAGGCATCGCTGTCGTCGTGCTGGCTGGCTTCCACCAGCCTGGCCATGTAGGCGTAATCCTCATCCTTCATGTCAGCGCCGATTGTCCCGGTTGCAATTTTTCATTTATCCATTATAACATATAAATACATTGTGGAAAGGAGAATCTGATGGCACGTGTTGTTGTCGGTCTGTCCGGCGGTGTGGATTCCTCCGCGGCCGCATGGCTGCTCAAGCAGAGAGGATATGAGGTGATCGGCATGACCGCGCGGGTCTGTATCGACCGGGATGCCGTGTGGGAAAAGGAGGAGATCGAAGCGGCCGCCCGTCTGGCGGATCATCTCGGCATCCGGCACATGATCACGGATTGCAGGGAGACTTTTGACCGCGCCGTGGCGGAACCCTTTGTCACGGAATATCTGGCGGGAAGGACACCGAACCCCTGCATCGTCTGCAATCGTGAGATCAAATGGAAGGCACTTCTGCAATGTGCCGACGAGATCGGCGCGGAACATGTGGCGACCGGACATTACGCGCGGATCCGGCGCCTTCCCGGCGGACGCTTCGCCGCGGCGTGCTCCGCGACGGTAAAAAAGGACCAGTCCTATGTGCTCTACAGGCTGACGCAGGAAGCACTGTCGAGAACCCTTCTGCCCGTCGGAGACTATGAAAAGCCGGAGATCAGACGGATCGCAGAACAGGCGGGACTGCCGGCGGCACATACGCCGGATTCGCAGGATATCTGCTTTGTGTCCGGCAATGACTATGCGGCGTTCCTGAATAAACGGGTTCCCGAACGGATGCCGGGTGAGGGCGACTATCTGTCCGCGGCGGACGGCCGCGTGCTGGGGCGTCACCGCGGTTATGTGCACTACACGATCGGGCAGCGCAAGGGACTCGGGGTAGCGGCCGGGCATCCGCTCTATGTGTCGGCGATCCGCCCGGAGCGCAACGAGGTGTTTCTGTCGGACGAGGATGTCTACGGGGACGCTCTCGACTGTCACGATCTGAACTTTATGGGGATCGCGGACGATGAACTGCCGGTCGGGGCATCGCGGCCCGCTGTCGGCAAAGTGCGCTACGCGCATACGGGGACCCCCTGCGTGATCACGCGGACGGGCAGAGATACGCTGCACGCGGCGTTTTCCGAACCGGTGCGCGCGATCACGCCGGGACAGGCGGCGGTTTTTTATGAGGATGGCGCGATCCTGTGCGGAGGAACGATATGAGCATTACGGCAGATCAGCATGTACACAGTCATCATTCGGCCGATTCCGAGGAACGGATGGAGAGGATCGCCGAACAGGCGATCGCCGCCGGCCTGCGGGATCTGTGCTTCACGGAGCACAACGATTTCGATTATCCCGATGTCGGGGACGAGGAGATCAAAAAGACGACCTTTTACCTGGATACGGATGCCTATCACGAAGAGTACCTATCGGTCAGAGAGCGCTACGCAGACAGGATCCGCCTGCATTTCGGCGTTGAACTGGGCCTTCAGCCGCATCTGGCGGAGGAGAACCGGGCGTTTGTGCAGGCGAAGCCCTATGATCTCGTGATCGCGTCGATCCATGTGTCGAGAGGACGGGATCCCTATTATCCGGCGTTTTATGAGGGACGCACCGAGGAGGAGGCCATGCGGGAGATCCTGGAAGAGACCCTCGAGAACATCCGCGTTTTTGACGATTTTGACGTGCTCGGCCATCTGGACTATATCCTCCGGTATGTGCCGAGCGGAAGACAGACGATGGACATGGATCCCTTTTCGGACCTTCTGGATGAGATCCTTGCGCTCCTCATCCGGCGGGGACAGGGACTGGACCTGAATTCACAGCCGATCTGGAAGAAGGGTTATCCCGAGATGAATCCTTCCCGGCAGATCCTCCTGCGGTACCGTGCGCTCGGCGGCAGGATCATCACCTTCGGCTCCGATGCGCACCGGGCGGCGAATGTGGCGGGCGGCTTTGACCGCGCGGCGGCGCTGGCGCGCGCCTGCGGATTTGACGGATATGCCGTCTATTCCGGTAGGAGCGGACAGATGCGCCCTCTGTGAAAACAGAAATATAGGAAAAAGAAAAATCCGTCACTTGCATTCTCTGTAACAATCAGTATAATATGTTTGATCTTTATTCATTTTTTTATTCGTGTCCGGACGGAAAGCCGGATACGGGAGGGGAGAGGAAGATGAAAATGAAAGGATGGTACAGAAAAACAGTGTCTGTCGCTCTTGCGGCGGCGATGACCATGAGCCTTGCGGCTTGCGGCGGGGCATCCGCCGGCGGGAAGGGCTCCGGCGCGATCAAGATCGGCGCATCCGGACCGCTCACGGGACCTGCAGCCGTCTATGGCAATGCGGTCAAAGCGGCGGCCGAGATGGCAGTCGAAGAAGTCAACGCGAAGGGCGGTCTGCAGTTCGCGCTGGATTTTGAGGATGACACCCATGATGCGGAAAAAGCGGTGACGGCCTATGGCGTGCTCAAGGACTGGGGCATGCAGGTGTCTCTCGCAACCGTGACGTCGGCACCCGGCGCAGCGGTCGCACCGATGTACAGTGACGACAAGATCTTTGCGATCACCCCGTCGGGCTCCTCGCTCGCGATCATCTATCGCGATCCGGACAACGCGGCGGATCCCTACGGCAATGTCTTCCAGATGTGCTTTACCGACCCGAACCAGGGGATCGCGAGTGCGGATTATCTCGCGGCGCATCCGGATCTCGGCACGAAGATCGCCGTCATCTACAAGAATGACGACAACTATTCCAGCGGCATTTTCGCGAAGTTCAAGAGCCAGGCTTCGGCCAACAGCCTGGATGTCGTTTATACGGGCACCTTTGACGATTCCAACGCATCCGATTTCACGGTGCAGCTCAAGCAGGCACAGGACGCCGGCGCGGACCTGATCTTCCTGCCGATCTACTATGATCCCGCGTCGCTGATCCTGACGCAGGCGAACCAGATGGGCTATGCGCCGACCTTCTTCGGCGTGGACGGCATGGACGGCATCCTGACCCTTGAGGGCTTTGACACCTCGCTGGCGGAGGGTGTCTATCTGCTGACTCCCTTCTCTGCCGATGCCAAGGATGATCTGACCACGAAGTTCACGGCCAACTACAAGGCAAAGATGAACGGCGAGATCCCCAACCAGTTCGCGGCGGACGCCTATGACTGTGTCTATGCGATCGCGCAGGCCTGCGAAGCAGCCGGTGTGACGGCGGACATGAGCGCTTCCGATATCTGCGACAAGCTCACGGGCCAGTTCTCCTCCATGACCTTTAACGGACTGACCGGACAGAATGTGACCTGGTCGGCGAGCGGTGAGGTCTCCAAATCCCCCAAGGCGGTCGTCATCAAGGACGGCGCGTATGTGGGTGTTGAGAACTGATCGGATCTGACCGGGAGAGCGTATGGATTTTCTTTCTTATCTGATCAACGGCCTGGGGCTTGGCAGCGTTTACGCTATCATAGCCCTGGGCTATACAATGGTTTACGGCATTGCCAAGATGCTGAACTTTGCGCACGGCGATGTCATCATGGTGGGGGCCTATGTGGCATTCTTTTCGATCAGTGATCTGGGAATGCCGCTGATCCCTTCCGTTCTGCTCTCGGTCGCCGTGTGTACGGTACTGGGTGTCGTGATCGAGCGTCTGGCATACAAACCGCTGCGCTCGGCATCGGCACTGTCGGTCCTGATCACGGCGATCGGCGTCAGTTATTTCCTGCAGAACGCGGCGCAGCTTCTCTGGTCCTCATCGACCAAGGTCTTTCCTTCCGTCATCTCCAACGGCGGGATCTCCTGGAACGGCCTCACGGTTTCATGGCTCACCCTCATCACCATCGGTGTCTGCATTCTGGTGATGATCTGCCTGGTACTGTTCATCAATCACACGAAGACCGGCCGGGCGATGCGCGCCTGCTCGGAGGACAAGGACGCCTCGACGCTCATGGGGATCAATGTCAATCTCATGATCTCCATCACCTTTGCCATCGGTTCGGGACTTGCGGCGATCGCTTCCGTGCTCCTGTGCGCGGCCTATCCCTCGGTCTTCCCGACCCTCGGCGCAATGCCGGGTATCAAGGCGTTTACCGCCGCCGTTTTCGGCGGCATCGGGTCGATCCCCGGTGCGTTCCTGGGCGGCCTTCTTCTGGGCGTGATCGAGATCTTTGCCAAGGCCTACATTTCCACGCAGCTTTCGGACGCGATCGTTTTCGCCGTGCTGATCCTGGTTCTCCTGATCAAGCCCACCGGGCTTCTCGGGAAGCGGATCCGGGAAAAGGTTTAAGGAGGGCAGACGGATGGAGAAAAAGAAAAATCTGTTCGCTCTCATGACGGATAAAAAGCACCGCGGAAGGACGGTTTCCTTCGGGATCGTGATCCTGGGCTGGGCGATCCTGGAGATCATGCTCTTTTCGGGCAGCCTCTCCAGTCTTTTCAGCAGTCTTCTGGTACCGGTCTGCTGCTATATCGTTGCGGCGATCGGCCTGAATCTCAATGTCGGTATCTCCGGCGAACTGAATCTGGGACAGGCCTGCTTTATGAGCGTGGGTGCCTTCACGGCCGTCTGTCTCTCGGGAAGTCTCGCGGGAGCCATTCCGGCACCGTTACCCAGACTTCTCCTGTCCATCGTTGCGGGGGCGCTTCTCGCGGCTCTGTTCGGCGTGCTGATCGGCATCCCCGTGCTGAAACTGGAGGGCGACTATCTGGCGATCGTCACGCTGGCCTTCGGTCAGATCATCAAGAGTCTGATCACGAACATGTATCTGGGCTTTGACGACGCGGGTTTTCATTTCAGCTTTGTGGACAACAAAGTGGAACTGAAGCAGGGCGGCAAGATGCTCTTAAACGGACCGATGGGGGCGACCGGTACGGAGCGGATCTCCACCTTTACCATGGGGATCGTGCTGATCGTGATCGCGCTCATCGTCGTCTATCACCTGATGTATTCCCGAAGCGGAAGGGCGATCATGGCGGCGCGTGACAACCGGATCGCCGCGGAATCCATCGGCGTGGAGATCTTCCGGACGAAGATGCTGGCGTTTACCGTGTCCTCGTGTCTGGCGGGTGCCGCGGGTGCGCTGTACGGTTTGAACTATTCGACGCTTGTGCCGGCCAAATTTGATTTCAACACCTCGATCCTCCTGCTGGTCTATGTGGTGCTGGGCGGCCTGGGCAACATGACGGGCACGATCATCGCGACGATCGTTCTGGTGCTCCTGCCCGAGCTTCTCCGGTCAATGCAGGATTACCGCATGCTGATCTATGCGATCGTGCTGATCCTCATCATGCTGCTGACCAACAATGAGACCGTGCGGACCTGGGGGGAGCGGATGAAAAAACAGCTGAAGAGCCGTCTGAAGAACAGGAGGAACGCCTGATGATGCAGCAGAAGCGGATCCCTGTTCTCGAGGTCAGAAACCTCGGCATTGACTTCGGCGGGCTGACCGCGGTCAACGATTTCTGCATGGAGATCTTTGAGCACGAGATCATCGGACTGATCGGACCCAACGGTGCCGGCAAGACGACGGTCTTCAACATGCTGACCAAGGTCTATCAGCCCACGCGCGGCAGGATCTTCTTCGGAGGCGCGGATGTGACCGACCGGACCGTGGTGCAGATGAGCCGGGCCGGGATCGCGCGCACCTTTCAGAACATCCGGCTGTTTGCGGGCCTGAGCGTTCTGGACAATGTGCGGACCGGCTTCCACGGCCGCATCACCTATTCGCCTGTCACGGCAATCCTGCGTCTTCCCCAATACCGCGCCAGAGAAAGAGAGATCGAGAAGCAGTCCAGAGAGCTGCTGAAGATCTTCGGCCTCGAGGAGGAGGCGGACAATCTGGCCTCCAACCTTCCCTACGGTGCACAGCGGCGTCTGGAGATCGCGCGCGCTCTGGCGACCGGACCGAAGCTTCTTCTACTGGACGAACCGGCGGCCGGCATGAACCCGCAGGAAACAGAGGAACTGATGGATATGATCCGCCTTGTGCGCGATCATTTCAACACCTCGATCCTGCTGATCGAGCATGACATGAAGCTGGTCATGGGGATCTGCGAGCGGATCACCGTGCTGAACTACGGGATGGTGCTGGCGCAGGGAACGCCGGAGGAGATCCAGAGCGATCCCGAGGTCA
>JAILOV010000004.1 GCA_024690605.1 Lachnospiraceae bacterium
GGCTGATCCCGTTCCAGGATCTTCATGGAGATCTCATCCAGCGCCTTTTCGTCATCGATCGGCACTTCGATGTAATTGCCCTCCATGGATGTCTGATAGGTGAACCCGTACTCCTTCATGCTCTCCTCCTCTCATTTACTGACATATTCGAGTGTCAGGATCATTGCGCCCGCAGGGGTGATGGCGATCGCTCTTCCGTCATGAAAGGCTCTTGCCTCCGTCATGTTCTCCTCGATCTGCACCCTGCCGTTTGTGCTGATATAGTACCAGCGGTTGATCTTCTCCACTGCCGCGAGTCCGTCGGAAAAGGACGCGGCATCTTCAAACTGATAATCGATCTTCATCGCACCGGTGGGATCGATGAATCCCCATTTGCCTTCCGCGTTGGCGACGGCGATCCATCCGTCGGATTCCGGTGCTCTGGCGTCTGCCCAGGTCTGCTCACAGACATCCGCACCGGTGGTATCGATCAGGTGCCAGGCATCGCCCTTTTTCACCATGGCGTGTCCGCCGGCAAAGGCAGAGCCGAGAGCGTTCAGGGCAATGTCATCGAAGTCAGGCTCCACCACAACGGACAGGTCATCGGCCAGGATCCCCCAGCGGCCGTTTGTCTTTACCGCAGCGACACCGTCCGCATTGCGCGTGATCTCCTCAAACTGCAGCTGTTCGTTCAACGGCTGAAAATCCAGATCATAATAGCTGTAGGTCCCGTTCTTTTTTGCCAGAACGCGGGAGGCCGTAAGGCCTGAGACATCGGTGATCGAAGGATCCGCGATCGCGTACAGTTCCCCGGACCGGTCGATGATATAGTACACGCCGTTCTCACGAACGGCCGCATAGCCCTTTTTGTTATAGGGAGTCGCGGCCTCATAGACCTTGTTCCTGGCAGGCCAGCCGTAATCATTGAGATAGAACCAGCCTTCCCCGTTATAGGCGGGCATCAGATCGCTTCTGCTGCTCGTCGACAGGATCTCGGCATATTCCGCGATGTTTGCCCGGTAGGCATAGGCCGTGTTCTCGTAATATTCCTTAAGCTTCTCGGAATCAAACTTCTCGATCCCACGCTTGACGAGATTCATCGCATCCTCGCGCTTGTAGGAGGCGATCAGATACTCCGCGGCCTGCATATACTCCTCTTCCGTCGCTCTTCCGTTCTTTTCGCGTTTGAGGACCAGATCGGTATAGAGTCCCTTGTCACCGTGCGCATGATAAGCGGCCAGCAGACGATCCTCGATCTCGTTGTTCAGATCCGTGCGGATGGCGAGTGCCTCCTTGTACTTCGGAATGGCCCGCGCGTAGAGTCCGCGTTCATCAAAAGAAACAGCCTCCGCATAGAGCGATGCCTGCTGCTGTTTTTCCTTCACACCGGAAAATGCCATGACAGCGGCGATCCAGCACGCGATGACAACCGCGATACTGATGAGCGCTAACATCAGTTTTTTGCCTTTCATCCCAAACCTCCCGATAACAGCAACATGGCAGCCGATCCGAAAAACAGAAAGGGCGCCATCGGAACTTCATCGCTCCATTTCATCTTCTTCCTGACGATCAGGACCAGTGACCACAACAGACAGGACAGGGAGCAGAGCAAAAGTGCTCCCACGATCATCTCTCCCGTCAGACAAAGCCCGGCAAAAAAAGCCAGCTTCACATCGCCCGCACCCATCCGCTTCTTTGACAAAAAATAGCAGATGAGGTAGCAGAAGCCGCTGAACAGACCGCCGGCGACTCCGATAGCGGCAAGCTGCAGTCCGTTCGGCAGATCGAACAGGATGGCGAGTGCCGAGATCAGCACCCAGGCGCACAACAGCACGATCAGCAGGATGTTCGGGATCAGATGAACATAATGATCCGTCACGGCAAAGATCGTGAGTCCCGTCATCAAAAGCAGCCGGTAGGCCAGCGCTGCGATCGGTTGTTCCGATATGGTCAGCCCGGTGTAAACGAAGACTGTTACCGCTCCGGCGACCAGAAAGATCGCCGCGGGAACAGACCATACGACAGCACCTCTGCGGGGAAGCGTCAGTTTGTTCTTCTCGCAGAGAAAGATAAGCCCTGCTTCCGCAAGGATCACCACCATAATTCCGCCTGCCAGACCGATCAGCCACTGCATCGCACGCCCCCATTCATCGATAGTCCGAAAGGCAGGCCTGATCGCCGTCCAGCCATCCGGCAGCCACCGCCCGGTTGGAGACGCAGATCGTCGGCTTCGGCGAGACCGGCAGAAAGGTTTTGACGTCGATCTCATAGGTGGCACAGAAAACGATCTCCGGTCCGCCGTCCTGAAAGACAATGGAGCCGCTGAAATCTATGCCTTTATAGCCGTTTTTGACGCCATACCGTCTGAGCCAGGCATCGGCATTATCGATCTTCTCAAAGCCGGTTGACTCAAGACCGAGGAAGCTTCCGGTAAGCGCATAGGCCAGGCCTTTGCCGGCAAGCTGATCCAAACCATACAGGCCGCCGCTGATCGCCATGCCGATCAGGCCGACCATCGTGGAGTGCGGGTCGGAGATCAGGTTCCCACCCATTTCCAAAAAAGTTGCAGAGGAATCATAGGCTTCCTCACCGGATTCCAAAAGCGAATCGAAGTCATTCCCGATCTGCTGAAAATCGCCATACATACCGCCGGGCGAACCGTCGTAGCCGAAGTTCTGCACATCGTCCGCGAAGGCCTGCATCTGAACGGCAACATTACTGATCTTTTCCGCGGCATCAAAAAACTGACTGCCGGTGTCCGCAATAGGCTTCGCATAGGGATCGAAGTCCCCGTGAACCTGTCGTTTCCCCTTCTGCACAATCAGCGAGGCATAGGAAACCGCGGACAGCTCGTGCGCAGCGGCATTCAGCGCATACTGAATGCGGTTGTGTACGGTGAGCACATTGATCAGATTGACGATGAAGGCGACCATCAGCAGGAAAAGCGTCAGCGTCAGGGTCGCTTCCACCGCCATCATGCCGTGTTCATCACGGCACAGGTTCTGTTTCGTCTCTCTGTTTTTTTTCTCTGTAATTTCTCTCATAACGCGCAATAGATCCTAATAACTGCGGATCACGCTGTAGGTATAGGTGTTGTCCGCAAAAGAAGCAAGTTCACCGGCGTGCTCCGGCGTTGTTCTGGCAGCAAAGCCAAGTGGCATCATCCACCAGGGGGATTTCACGCTGCAGCTCGCTTCCACTGCGGTGTGCGCCTCCTCCAGTTTGAAGTTCGGTTCCGCGGGTACATCGCCGCCTGCAGAGGCGAATTCCAGATAATTCATGTTGACCGTGACGAGTGTCTGCGTTCGCCCTACCACGTTGCCGTAGGAAGTCAGGAACAGGATCATGATCTGCACGAAATCACGGTAGGACAGCTGCAGACCGTCCGTCGGCTGATAGGTGTCCGTGGAGGATACGCCGATCAGCGAACCGATGAGCTGCAGTCCGGTGCAGTCCGCGGTCGCTCTTTTGCCGATCTTCACCTTGTTGCCGCTCTTTAGTACCTTCCAGTCTCCTGCCGTTTCCGCAGCGGTAAAGCCCAGACGGAGGGCAGCGCCGACGGCGATGCCGGCGATCGGATTGATGGCGGCCGCGGCATCCCTTGCCGCATTGATCGCATCATTCACTTCACCGACCGAATAGGAGGCCGTGTAGTTGAGCACCGCCTCAAAGGCCAGGATCCGGTTTCTGGTGTCATTGAGATTGTCCTTGGAGGAATTGTGTCCGCCCAGGATGTACTCCAGCTCCGCCTGATAAACATAGTTCAGATCCTCGGAAAGCTCATGCTTTGTCAGTGTCTTTTCGACCGTCGGCGCCTTTTCCGTGCTGCCCGTGAG